>NZ_JBAWAZ010000306.1:0-5876 GCF_049589555.1 Trichococcus sp. | reverse complement strand
GCTTGCATGGCTGCAGACACACCGTGATACCTGATCGCATCGAAGCAGGGACATACCTGGCCGCTGCCGCTGCAATGGGTGAGCGTGTGTTGGTGAAAAATGTGATCGTCGAGCATATCGAAAGCCTTATCGCAAAAATGGAAGAAATGGGCGTAGATATGGAAATCGGCGAGGACAGCATCCTGGTCAAAAAATCCGAAAACCTGAAGATGGTCCATATCAAGACGTTGCCTTATCCCGGTTTTGCGACGGACCTGCAGCAACCACTGACTCCGCTCTTGTTGAAAGCGAGTGGTGATGGCACTATCATCGATACAATCTATCCGAAGCGCGTCAACCATATCCCGGAACTCCGCAGGATGGGTGCGAAGGCCAAGGTGGAAAGTGACATGATCTTCATGCAAGGCCCCAACAAATTGACCGGTGCGGAAGTGACAGCCAGCGATCTGCGTGCTGGAGCCTGTCTGGTCATCGCCGGATTGATGGCGGAAGGCACAACCACAATTTCCGGTATCGAGAATATCCTGCGCGGGTATGATCATATCGTCGAAAAATTGACTGCTTTGGGCGCAGACATCAAAATGATCGAAGATGAAGAATAAACTTCTTCGCACAACCCGATAATATGGAGCACCTTCAAAGCAGCAAACGACTTTGGAGGTGTTTTGAATATCTTATATGTTGCATTTGTCAGAAATAAGCATTATAAGAATGATAAGAGAGGAAGGTGGAGCTGTTTGGAAGATATGCTTACCTTGCATGAGTTGGAAAGTAAGACGCTGAAAGAAATATACACCTATGCCAGAGAATTGAAGATTCCCTATTATAGCCAAATGAACAAAAAAGAGCTGTCCTTGGCGGTCATCCGTGCCCAAGAGGAAAAACAAGGGTTCTTCATGACAGAGGGCATTTTAGATATCGTTGCTCAGGAAGGCTTCGGGTTTTTAAGGCCGATCAACTATTCGCCGAGCCAAGAAGATATTTATATATCGACATCGCAAATCAGACGCTTCGATCTGCGCAATGGGGACAAAGTAGCCGGAAAAGCCAGACCTCCGAAAGCATCCGAGCGTTATTACGGCCTGATGCAAGTCAGCACAGTGAACGGGAAACGGCCTGATCAAGCCAAAGAACGCTCGCATTTCCCGGGGCTGACACCCATTTATCCGAACCATCAGATGAAGTTGGAAAATAACCGTACAAACGTAACCGCTCGGATGGTCGATTTGTTCTCGCCCATCGGCTTCGGTCAACGTGGGATGATCGTTGCGCCTCCGAAAGCAGGGAAAACGACTTTGCTGAAAGAGATCGCGAACGGCATCACCACTAATCATCCCGATGTTGAACTTATCATGCTGCTTATCGATGAGCGTCCGGAAGAAGTGACGGATATCGAACGCAGTGTGAAGGGGGATGTTGTCTCCTCGACTTTCGACCAACAACCGGCAAACCATGTCCGGGTGGCGGAACTCGTCCTGGAAAGAGCCATGCGCCTTGTCGAAGACAAGCGTGATGTGGTCATCTTGATGGATAGCCTGACGCGTTTGGCCCGTGCCTATAACTTGGTCATACCGCCAAGCGGCCGTACTTTAAGCGGCGGTATTGATCCGGCAGCCTTTTATCGTCCGAAACGTTTCTTTGGTGCAGCCCGGAATATCGAGGATGGCGGCAGTCTGACGATCATCGCAACCGCGCTTGTCGATACCGGTAGCCGGATGGATGAAGTCATCTACGAAGAATTCAAGGGAACAGGGAACATGGAGCTTGTGCTTTCCCGCGAATTGGCGGAACGACGCATCTTCCCGGCCATCGATATCAAAAAATCGGGCACCCGCAGAGAAGACCTCCTGCTGGACGCGAAAACGATGGAGAATATCTACAAAGTCCGCCGCGGCATGCGCGGGGATGCTTTGGAATACACCGAAAGCTTCCTGAAACAGATGAACACGACCGAAAATAATGAAGCTTTGCTGACCCGTATTGCGTTGATGAAATAGAAGCGTGCCGGCCAGCGTGTGAGCAAATCATGAGCATTTTTTTAAGCTTCCCGGTATAGTGGAACTATCAAAACGCAAAACTGGAGGTTTTTAAATGCTTTTCAATAAAGGAAATTACGAAGAAGACACAAAAGAATTCATAGAGATCACGGCTGAAGAGTTTGAAGAAAAACTGGCTGCCGGCGAAAAAACGATCGTTTATCTCGGGAAAGCCGTTTGCCCGTATTGCCGGAAATTTGTCCCTAAATTAGATAAAGTCCGCAAAGAAAAGAACCTGTCGATCCATTATCTGGACAGTCTGAACACACCGACAGACCCTGCGATCCAAAGCCTGCGCGATAGAATGGGCGTCCGTACGGTGCCTGCGCTTGTGACGATCGATGGTCCGGGCCAATTCACGAATCTGAATGCTGACAGCAGCCTTTCGGAAGAAGAGATTGCAGCCTTACTCGACAAATAAAGCAAACACGTTTTTCTCACCGCTGCTTGGATGGGGGGAACGTGTTTTTTTTAGAATTTGCCATTGCATTCTTGCTGTTTGCGTGGTATCCTTTTAACGTTAAAAAGGATTACCCTGCGGTAGGCCTTTTATTACAAAAAGACAACTCTGGCTTAGTAAATAATCCAGGGCAAAAAGGAGCGAAAGAGACATGAAACAAGAAATCCATCCAAATTACCAAACAGTTGTGTTCATGGATACAACTACAGGATTCAAATTTTTATCAGGTTCAACAAAAGGTTCAAGCGAAAAAGTTGAATGGGAAGATGGCAACACTTACCCAATGATCCGTGTAGAAATTTCTTCAGATTCACACCCATTCTATACTGGACGTCAAAAATTCACGCAAGCCGATGGCCGTGTGGACCGCTTCAACAAAAAATATGGTTTCAAAAACAAAGAAGAACAAGAATAATCTTCTTGAGGGCTTTCCCGGTTTCGGGAAGGCTCTTTTTTTGTTTGTATTTTATTTTGGGTTTCCCTTGGTGGTTGCGTCCTCCGGTGAGGGTCCGCTCCCCGGAGGACGCTGGTAATTTGATGGGCCCAGCTCCGATGAGCACCGCCTCGTCGTAGTTGAAGTCTATAAATGTAGGCCGAACTCCGGCGAAGCCTACGTTCCCCGGAGAAACGGTATATTTCCGGTGAAACGGCTGTTATCCAGGCTTGGATTTTGCGAGGGATCGGTTCGTTTGCTATGATAGCTTTAACAAGGAACGAGAGGGGAAGCGGAGAGATGGCATACGAACCTAAGACCAAACCCACGGAAGTGTCCGTGGAGGAGTTCATCGAAGAGATTCAGCAGCCACAAAAGAAAGAGGATGCTTACGCGCTGTTAAAGTTGTTTGCGGAAGTTACCGGACAGGAAGCCAAAATGTGGGGGCCGAGCATCATCGGATTCGGGAAATATCATTATCGGTACGCGACAGGTCATGAAGGCGATGCCCCGCTGGCTGCTTTTTCGCCCCGCAAGACGGCGCTGACGTTTTATTTTATGCTGCCGGATGGAAAACGGGAAGAGTTGCTTGCGAAGCTCGGCAAACACAAAATCGGAAAGGGTTGCGTGTACGTCAATAAGCTTTCCGATATCGATACCGCTGTGTTGGAGGAGATGATCCGGGAAGACATCGCTCATGCGACCCGACTTTATGGGGAACAAGCCGCTGGCAAACCGCTTCCGGCAGCGACATCGATCACAAAGCGGTTGCGGCTGGATAAATTCCAAAAGCGTGCCGTTCTGGGGAAAGAGCGCGCCATGGCTGACGATTTTGCGGATCTGGAAGCCTACGATACGGATCTGGATTCCGGGAAATACGATCTGATTTTTTCCTACGTCCTGACGCTGGAGGAACTGAATGAACGCGTTTGGGATACGATCAAGGCGGAGCGGCTGAATCCGGAGGGTTACCTTTACATCGCTTATCCGAAAATCGGGAACAAGACCTATGACACATCTGTGCACCGCGATGCCATCTTTCCGAGCCTGGGCGTGGACGACGGCAACGGTTATGTCGGCGGCAGCACCCTGAAATTTGCGCGGATGGTCAAGTTGGATGATACGTTCACGCTCGTCGGGATGAAAAATGATGTCAAAGGAAAAGGCAAGCCAAGCAAAGCGAGCAGCGGCAATGTGGCCGACTATGAGCAGTTCATCCCGGATTTGCAGGGATATCTGGAGGCAGAGCATCGTGATGCCGCGAAGCTGTATGCGGAACTGACGCCGGGCTATCAACGGGATTGGGCCCGCTACATCTACAGTGCCAAACAACCTGCTACGCAGGAGAAACGCAAAGCGGAGATGCTGGAGATCCTCGGCAAAGGCCACAAGACGAAGAACCTTTACCAACAGTGGCTGAAGGAACAAGGGTAACAACAAAAGCAGGGAAGTGCCGTTTTGCGGCAATCCCCTGCTTTTAGCTGTTGTTATGAGGTTCCTGACTCCGGTAAATGACCGTTTCACCGGAGGTACATCGCTTCTCCGGTGAACAGAGGCTTCGCCAGAGTTCCAACTGATTTTTCGGATCCTCCTCCGACGAGCCCGTCCCTGTCGGAAGTGACGGCATTTTCGCGGCACCAGCTCCGACGAGCGATTCCTCATCGGAGTTGGTGCTGATTCTGCGAGTCCTTCTCCGGCGAGCGGAACGAGTGCGCACTGTCCGCGTACACTCGCACGCATCACTCATCCGCGAGTTCTTTTTCCAGCGTTCTCGCCAGCGCTTGGATTGCAGGGTCAGCATCGGCAAGAAATTTCGCCAGCACAGCGTGTACCGTATCCGGCAGCTCGTTCCTGAAGTAGAGGATCTGCGTTTCCAACGCTTCGCAAGCGACTGTTCGGCAGGCCGCATCGGGATGGTCGGAAAAATGCGCTATCCATTGGAGATACCATTGTTTGTCCGGGTCATCCTCGAAGTGCAGAAACAGCTCAGGCAATTCCGCGGCATCGGCCAACAAAAAGGCGTGCGCGCCCTCCGTGTGCGTGAGCCGGATTTCCTCTGGAACAGTCAGCGGTCCCGGTGTCAGGTTGTGCAGGAATTGACCAAAATCGGCAGCGACAGTCTGCCAATTGTCCGTTTCGATATCGATGTGTCGGATGCTGGGCTCTCCGGACGGGGACAGTTTTGAATAATCGAAGGCAAAGAGCTGGTTGCCGTTGCTGCTGAAAAGCACAAAATAGTCCGGCAGACCCGCTGAACGGGCAATTTCTTGTTGGGCATACAGGCTATTCTTGGGATCGTCGTGGAGTCCCAGGATGGCATGGACAGCTGCATAATCGATTCCATCCGATGTCGGCTCTTTGGTCTGGATGCGGGAGCTTAACAGGTAGCCGCCGTTCTGTTCCGCCAACAAGTCAAGATAGGCCTGAGGCAGTTCGGCAGCGGTGATGTCTTTGTACAGCGGATCGGATTTGAATAAGATAGGCAGATTTATTTTGGTTTGTTGCGGGATGAAATACATACAGACACCTCATCTGATTTTTTCTTTCCTTTATGATATCACATACGCCAGCACTTTTCGGTGAAGAGATGGTTAGGCTATTTTTTTACAAAACGAATAGACTCTTCTATAATGAAAGGTGTAGACGGAAATTTGTCTAGGTCAGCCGTTAGGTCGGCAAGAGAGAAAAGGAGCTGTGAGCAAAATGGATTGGTTAATAGGAATCATTGTAGTGGCAGCGATCATCGGGGCAGTATGGATCTCGTTGTATAACAGTCTTGTGAAAAATAAATTATGGGTAACGGAAGCTTGGAGCCAGATTGATGTCCAGTTGAAACGCAGGAACGATCTGATCCCGAACATCGTTGAGACAGTCAAAGGCTATGCGAAACATGAGCAGGAAACCTTGACAAAAGTCATCAATTTGCGGAACATGATTTCGGATATGG
>NZ_JBAWAZ010000305.1:0-5325 GCF_049589555.1 Trichococcus sp. | reverse complement strand
AACAGCCGACGGAACCCAAAAGCGTCGGCTGAACGCAACCCGAAGTACGCCGAACAGCCGACACCCGCTCCGCTCCCCCGACACTGCGTTCGCTCGACACCACATCCTTCCTCGCCGGGCGAATGCCCAGGACGGTATCACAAACAGCCGACACTTCCATCCGAAGCATCCGAATAGCAATCCCCCCGCATGATTGCGTATAATAGTCCATACACATTATCGCGGCCATCGGGTCGTGATAGATGAACAGGTAATCTTCAATCCAATCAACAGAAAGGAGCACATTCATGAGCATCGGCTATGCTTGCCTCAACATCGGCACATCAAACACAAACATCCGCAGCGTCATGCAACGGAACGCAACTCCGGAGAAACTGACGGAGGTGACCGCGCACAACCTCGCCGCTTTGGAGCGGATGATCGACTACAACCGCAAGAACGACATCCGCCTCTACCGCATCAGCTCGGACCTGATCCCGTTCGGTTCGAGTCCAATCAACGCACTCGATTGGCCGGAAATCCACAAGGCAGCCTTCGAGCGCATCGGCGCCAAAATCCGCAAAAGCGGCATGCGCGTCTCCCTGCACCCGGGCCAATACACCGTCCTGAACTCGCCGACGCAAGACGTCGTTGAGCGCGCCGTCGAAGATCTGGTCTACCACGACCAAATCCTGACCGCGCTCGGCACCGACACAACCAACAAAATCGTCCTGCATGTCGGCGGCATCTATGGGGACAAAGAAGCAGCACTGGACCGTTTCGCCGAGAACTTCCAGCGCCTTCCGGAAAGCGTCAAAAACCGAGTGATCATCGAAAATGACGACAGGCTCTACAACATCGAGGACGTCCTGAAGCTGGCGAACCAGCTCCAGATCCCGGCCGTCTACGACAACCTGCACCACGCCGTCAATCCGCCTCCAACCGGCAAAGATGACCACTACTGGATCGCCGACGCCAAAAAGACCTGGAAGGGAGCGGACGGCAAACAGAAAATCCATTACTCCCAGCAGGCTCTCGGCAAACGCCCAGGCGCCCATACCGATACGATTGATCTGGAGACCTTCCTGCAATTCCACAACCACCTGGAAGACTCGACCATCGACATCATGTTGGAAGTGAAGGACAAAAACCTCTCTGCCATCAAATGCCAGAACGCAACCACGATCGCGCCAAAACCAACACGGCTGGAAAAAGAGTGGGGCCGCTACAAGTATGCCATCCTCGAAAGGTCACCTACTATCTATCAAGCCATCCGCACGCTGCTCAAAGACAAGGAAGCTTACCCGGTCCTGGAATTCTATCGCCTCATCGACACCGCCTTCGCCGCAGAAATCCGCCCCGGCTACGCCGAAAACGCCGCGGCCCACGTTTGGGGTTATTTCAAAAGGCAAGCGACCGAAGCCGAGCGCAGAAAGTACGAAAAGGACCTCGCCAACTACCGGAGCAAGACCAACACGATCGCGACCCTGAAACGCCAGCTCTTCAAGCTGGCCGAAAAATACGAATCGGACTACCTGCTGCAGTCGTTGTATTTCTATCTGTAGCGAAACGTTAAAACAAAACAAAAAAGAATCAGGGAAGCTGGCGTTTTTTCAACCTGGCCTTCTGATTCTTTTTTCGCTCATGCCCACAACCGCCTACCGCAAAAGATCGTAACATTGCGGGTTCCTCCAATGCCAGTCTCGCCGCATTTTTTTCCAAGGAACCGATGGCAACAAACTTAAACAGCCTTTCAGCGTATGATTTTACATCCCCGGCGATCTTGGCGATTTTCGGAAGTCCGGCCGCAAACACGATCAGCATTCAGGAAAATACAAGGCGCTTGTGTATTAAATAACCTATAAATACTTATAAAGTGAGTAAGCTGCATATTAAATAAGATTGGGTGCTCCAAAGATCCCACCCACGCAAAACTGATAGCGACCGAATATGGACAAAAAGCCGGGATAGCCACTGCGCCAGCTAGCTCTCCTCCGACGAGCGGATGTTGGCCGGAGGAGAGCGACTAGCTGGCAGCGCACCTCCGGCGAAGCCGCCTTAATCGGAGGTGACAATCATTCCAGCGGTCAGCTCCTGCCAAACCCTGTTTCGCCGGAGTTCCCGGCGGATCCCCGCAACCCACAACCATTCACTCTTTCGGTACCTCGAAGCACACCGTCGTACCATCATCCACCCGGCTGAAGATGGTCAGCTCCTGCCCGAACAGCTGCTTCAGGCGTCGGTTGGTGTTGCGGATGCCGATGCCGTTTCCACAACGTTCCTTCCGCAAAGCCGTTACTTGATCGGCGGTCATTCCGACGCCATCATCACGGATTGTGACAATGATGGCGTGCGTTTCTTCGGCGATGCGGATCTGGACCGTGCCGCCTTTAACACGTCTCAGTATGCCGTGTTTGATCGCATTTTCGACGAGCGGCTGGATCGACAACGGAGGGATTTCGAACGAAAGCGATTCGTCCACGTCCCAAAGAACGTTGATCCGGTCGCCGAAGCGCTGTTTCTGGATGAACAGATAGGCTTCCAAAAGCTCAAGTTCATGCCGGATCGGGACAAGCGGCTGCGCATTTTCGCAGCTGAAGCTGTAGCGAAGGTAGTCGCCGAATGCAATCAGCAACTCCGTCATCTTGCCGATGTCGCTCTCGGCCAACGAGACGATTGAGTTGATCGTATTGAACAAAAAGTGCGGCTGGATTTGAGCCTGAAGGAAGGCGGCTTCAAAACGAATCCGGTCGTTGATGGAGCTTTTCAAATGAACCAGTGTGTTGATCCGCGCCTTCAGCACATAGCCCTCGATCGGCTTCGTTACGTAGTCGTTCGCGCCTACGCGGAAGCCGGCGACGACATCCTCGGCTTGTCCGCGCGCCGTCAGCAAAAGGACGGGTAATTCAAACGAGGTGAAGCGTTCGCGGATCCGGCGCGTCAGTTCATAGCCGGACATGTGCGGCATCATCACATCGGCCACAACAATGTCCCAGGAGCCCCGCTCAAGGAGCGCTAGGGCTTCCACACCGTTGGCCGCTTTAGCAAAGGCATATTCGGGGGCGGGGAAGAGCGACTGCAGGATCTTCAGGTTTACGGGATCATCATCGACTGCGAGCAAGCGGATCGATTCTGACACGTCGTTTTCTCCGACAGCAGCCTCATTACTGAAAGCATTGAGCCGCATCCCCTCCGGCGCAGTCTGATCCTTCACAAAAGCGCTCTTTTCATTAATAGCAGTGGTCACATCAACCGCATGATCAGCTGCCGTCGCTTCAGCCAGCGGCAGCGTGAAGGTGAACACCGTTCCTTCTCCCACGACTGACGAAACGCTTAGTTCGCCGCCGTGCAGGTTCACGAGCCGCTGACAGATGTTCAATCCGAGACCGATGCCGCTGTTGTCTGCGGTATCGCTGTGCATGTACGCTTGGGTATAACGGTCGAACAGCGTGTCGAGGTGGGCTGCGTCAATACCGATGCCGTTGTCGCTGACCGAAATTTGCGCAGTTCCGTTGACAACGACCGCGGATACTGCCAGTTCGCGCACCTCAGCATATTTGACTGCGTTGTGCAGCAAGTTGAACAGGATCTGGATCAGCCGGTTCTGATCGGCGTTCACAAGCGGAAAGTCCTCTGGCACCCGGTTCACCAACTGGATGGTCCTTCCATCCGTCATGTAGCTGATCATGTCCAGCACCGCCCTAGCCGTGTTGTGTAGCGATACTTCCTTCAGTTGCAGCTCCATCCGGTTCAGGGCGAGCCGCTCCAAGTCCAGCATCGTGTTCAAAAGGGTGGACATGTGCCGCCCGACTTCCTGCAGCAGCTCTAGATCGTTTCGCGCCGGTTCGCTCATCCGATCGGCTTCCTTTTCGATCACGGAGTTCGTGATGTTCAGGATGGCATGGAGCGGATTACGCATTTCGTGCGCCACCGTCGTCAAAAATGCATCTTTTTGCTTGTCCTCTTCCTGCAGTTTCAAAGCCAGATCCCGGGACTGATGGAGCACCCGGAAATAACGCTTGAACCAATAGCTGGAGAAACAAAACAGTGCAATCAGCAAGTCGAATGGATAAGGGACCATTTCGATGGATAAGGTGTGGTTCACAATCAACCAAAGCAGGCTCCACATGGAAGCGATGCCCGCGAAAAGCAGGAAAATAGTATCGCTGTCGATCTTTATTGTGACATAGGCTAACGTCAGCGGCAGCAACAGGCACGGGGTGAGCATGAGCGCGATGTGGAAAGGCATCCCGGCCAAACTCACGCGGGCCGGCAGCAAAACGACAAGCGCAAAAGCAGCACCGCATGCCAAAGAATAATACCGCGCAAACGTATCGCGCCACAAAACCGGCAATCGCGATTTGATGGCGTGGGAAATCGAAAAGCCGCCCATCAGCATGGTCAGAAAAATGACCTTGGTGCGCCATTCGAAATTGAACGGGACCCATTCGAACAACAGCCTTTCGCTGATCAACGTGCCCAAAATCACCGCGATGATCACACCGAAGAATGCAAGAATGCGACTGTCCTTGCCGAACAGGAAGTAGATGATCAGGCTGTAGATTCCGTGGATGAGATAGATGATGCAGGGCACGATCACCATGATGGTCGTGAAGTTTTGACTCCGGGTGAATGGTCCGATCAAGCCGAACGTGATCGGCTGGCTGATCCCTTTTTCCGCGGGATAGTCAAAATCGGCGTATTGGATGACCAAGTCGAGAATACCGCTCTCGTCCACCGTGTAGTAGAGCGTCTGCGGCCGATTAACCGGCTCGTATGCCGCCGCGCTTTTCCCGATTGCTCCGTTTTCGGCGATCAGTTCTCCGTTAATGTATACTTCAGCCGCGCTGCGGATGGTCGGGAGGCGCAGTCCGACGCTGGTGTCTGCGCCCGGTTCGAGCTGAATCCGCAGCCGGTAGGTACCGAAGTCATAATTGTTGCTTTCACTCCCGTCCGCGGACTGCTGGTTCGGAACCGCCGCGACAGCTGACTCCGGAGTTTCCGGATTATAGCCGTCTCCATACAGGAAGGTTTCCGGATAAAAGTCCCATTCCCCATCCAATGGAAGCGTGTGTTCAGTGAGCGGCCCCCAATCCCGCAGATCCAGCGTGCCGTTTTCGGCGGCGGGTGCGTCCGGCAGCGTGAAGTGGTCAAGCCAGAAAAATCGGCCCACAGTCAAGACAGTCAGGAACAAGGCGATGCCCCAAAATATTTTTTTATTTGTCATAGTCAGTTAGTCAGGAAATACCGAAGTATCTCCGCTCCTTTCATAGACAAAGATACCTTTTGTCAAATGAATAAGCAAGTAACTTTCTGTACAGAAATTGTACAGATGAATACGCTAAG
>NZ_JBAWAZ010000304.1:0-2327 GCF_049589555.1 Trichococcus sp. | reverse complement strand
GCGCGTTTGCTGAACACCAAGCTTTCCAACAGCGAGTTGCTCGCCAGTCGGTTTTTCCCGTGCACGCCGTTGCAGCTCGTTTCCCCTGCGGCATACAGATTAGCCAGTGAAGTCTTGCTCTGCAGATTGACTTCGATGCCGCCCATGAAGTAATGCTGGGCGGGCACGACCGGGATATAGTCCTCGGCCAGATCATAGCCCTCCTGCAGGCAGTGGGCGTGGATGCCCGGGAACCTTTCGGAGATCGATCCTTCCACGTGGTCTTTCAGGAACATCCGGACATAAGGCAAGCGGTCCTTTTCCATTTGGGTGTAGATGGCTTTCGTCAACAAGTCGCGCGGCAAAAGTTCATCAGCGAAACGCTGGCCGTCTTTGCCGACGAGGATGGCGCCTTCCCCACGTAGCGATTCCGACATCAGAAAGGCTCTCCCCGAACGGCCGGTATACAACGAAGTCGGATGGATCTGAACATAATCCATGTCCTTGACGCGGACGCTATGCTTCAGTGCAACTGCGATGGCGTCGCCTGTCAAATGCGCGAAGTTGGTCGATTTGCTGAACAGGCCGCCGATGCCGCCGGTGGCAAGCAGCGTGTTCTCGGCATAGATGTTGGATAACTTTCCGGACTGGTCGCGGAGCACCACGCCGTGGCAACGGCCGTCGGCAACCAAAAGATCGACAAGCGTGCTGTTTTCCAGAATGGACACATTTTTCTGTTCTTTGATCCGGGCAATCAGTTTGCTGTTGATTTCCTTGCCGGTCATATCTTTGCAGTGCAGGATCCGGGCTCTGGAGTGGGCGCCTTCTTTGGTGTAGGAGAAGCCGTCTCCCTTTTTGTCGAAGGCGACGCCCAAATCGATCAGATCGCCGATGATTTCCCCCGAGGAGCGGATCATGGCTGAAACGGCTGCTTCGTTGTTTTCGTAGTGGCCGGCACGCAATGTGTCCTCAAAAAAAGGCTCGAAGTCCGATTCGTCGCGCTGGACGCAGATGCCGCCCTGGGCAAGGAAGGAATCATTCTCCTCCAAAGTACCCTTGGTGACAATCAGGATTTTTTTGTCTATGCTGAGGTTGAGGGCTGCGAAGAGTCCTGCAACACCGGTTCCGACGATAAGGACATCATAGTTGCGCATGGGTCTTCACCTCGGCCAACTTCATCATCCGTTCCAGCGGTTGCAGTCCTTTTGTACGCAACGATTCATCCATTTCCACAGCAGGTTCGAAAGTTTCCAGAGCATAGATGATTTTCTCCACGGTGTTCAGCTTCATGTCGGGACAGACCTGTCCAACGGAAGGGGCACGGAATTTTTTGCCCGGAGAACGTTTTTTCATTTCATGGATGACGCCGATTTCCGTGCAGATGATGAAATCTTGGGATGGGCTCTTTTCGGTATAAGCAACGAGGTCAGACGTGCTGCCGACAAAGTCCGCCAAATCAAGGATCTCTTCCTTGCATTCCGGATGCGCCAGAATTTCGGCTTGCGGCAGGTCGCGTTTCATCTTCAGGACATCAACAACGCGGATGCTGGTGTGGATCGGGCAGTAACCGTCATTGAAGAGGAACGATTTCTCGGGAAGCTGATGGGAAATGTATCTGCCCAGGTGCTCGTCGGGAATGAAGTAGATATAGTGGTTGGGAAGGGCGGCGATGACGTTTTTCGCATTTGATGAAGTGACGCAGACATCGGCGTGCGCCTTGATTTCGGCGGTGGAATTGATGTAGCAGACAACAGCCACGTCTTCGTAAGTTTCGCGGATTTTCTGGATGTCGCGGATTTTGACCATGTGGGCCATCGGGCAATCCGCCTTCAGATCGGGCATCAGGACGACTTTATCCGGATTCAGCATCTTCGCGCTTTCGCCCATGAAGGCGACGCCGCAGAAAACGATCACTTTTTCCGTGACCTGTGCTGCAATTTTGCTCAAATAGTACGAATCCCCGATAAAATCTGCGATATCTTGAACGGCTCCAGGAACGTAGTAGTGTGCGAGAATGACGGCATCTTTTTCTGCTTTCAGCTGCAATATTCTTTCCGTAAGTTCATCCATTGTTGCGACCCCTTTTTTATGATAGTTTAATGAAAATGACTATATCACGTAACTTTACAGGTGTCAAGACAGCTTTTTGGGGTGGAAAGGTGACTAACTCCGGTGAGCGGGGCTACACCGGAGCTAGGCCAACAATTCCGCTGATGTACTCCGATGAGTGCAACGTCGTCGAAGTTGCTGCCGAACCTCGATGGTTTCCTCCGGTGAGCGCACTCTTCACCGGAGCTGAATTTTGATTATCGCGATTTCATCCGTCCAACGAGTATCGTAGTCGTTCA
>NZ_JBAWAZ010000303.1:0-3135 GCF_049589555.1 Trichococcus sp. | reverse complement strand
CATCAAAATTACGGAGGTCGAGTATGGCAACAATTGAAACGTACCAAAGATCTGCATTGAAGAAGACCAATCCATTGTTAACTAAATTGCGCACGACAGTCGAAACTGCTTTCTACGGCAGCAATATGCATGAAGTGACGACACTTGCCGAAGCTTATGAATTGGCGAAAACATCCCCAGGGGTTATCGTAACCGACCTTCCCATCAAAGAGACGGCTAAGTTGGGCCTGCCTGAAGACGCCAAAGTGCTTGTTGAAAACGGCGGCAAAATAGTCGGACGGACCGCTAAAGCAAGAAGGATCGTAGGCGAGGACAAAGCGGAAGACGAGCAATTGATTGCGCTGGTCCGTGAAGTCATCTACCAGAACCGCACGAAAAAATACCACCAGACTACCGGCTATGTCGGCTTGGATGAAGAGTTCATCATCAAAGCGCACATCGCATTTCCGGAAGGCAACGAAAACAATCTTTACTCCTGGTTGTTGAATTTCCAGTGGGCCAATGACACGTACAACGAATTGTACGCGCATTCAAAAAAATATGAAGAAGGGGATATCTACATCTATACGGATCCTGACTGGCGCCATCCGGATTATCCGCTGGGTCTGGCCTACTTTGAACCCGATCATAACGTCGCCTGCATTTTGGGTATGCAGTATTTTGGGGAATTCAAGAAAGGCACGCTATCCCTTGCCTGGGGTACCGCGCATCGCAACGGCTACGCTTCCTGCCACGGCGGCCTGAAGAAATTTGTGTTGGAAGACAAGAAGCGCGTCTTTGCTTTCTTCGGTTTGTCCGGTTCGGGCAAATCGACGCTGACGCATTCGAAGCACAACGGAAAGTACAAAGTGAAGGTTTTGCATGATGATGCCTTCATCATCGATCTGCTCGACGGTTCATCGATTGCATTGGAACCGGCTTACTTCGACAAGACCCAGGACTATCCGGCAGATCATCCGGAGCAGGAATATTTCCTGACTGCACAGAACGTAGGCGTGACGAAGGATGTGGACGGAAAACGTGTCTTGGTGACGGAAGACATCCGCAACGGCAACGGCCGTACCGTCAAGTCCCGTTACGTGACGCCTGACAGAGTGGACAAGTTCCATTCGGCGATCGAGGGCATCTACTGGATCATGAAAGATGACTCCTTGCCGCCGCTCGTCAAAATCGAGGATCCGATCCTTGCCGCCACTTTCGGAGCGACGTTGGCGACGAAACGGTCGACTGCGGAAACCGCCAGAAAGGGCGAAGACAGAGACCGGTTGGTTATCGAGCCTTACGCCAATCCGTTCCGCGTCTATCCGTTGATCGAAGATTATGAAGATTTTAAAGCTCTTTTGAGCAAAGAGGCAGTGGACTGCTATATCATCAACACCGGCGCTTTCCTGAATAAGGACATCACCAAAGACGTAACATTGGGCGTGATCGAAAGCATCGTCGAAGAGACCGCCGCATTCAAACCTTTCGGAGACGGTACCGGATTGGCGTACTTGGACGTGCCTGGCTATGAACCGCCGCTGCAAGACGAAAACTACAAAAAGCTGGTCAAAGAACGGATGACGATGCGGATTGAGTTCCTGGAGACGTTCAACCAAGAACACCCGGATTTTCCGCTTCCGGATGAAGCCATCCATGCATTTGACCAGATTGTCCAGTCTCTGTAAATGTCAGCAGATCGGTTGATCACTGATCTGAAAAAAAAAACCAGCAGCATTGTCCCCGTCAATCAGGAATAATGCTGTTGGTTTTCATTTATTGTCGTGTCAGCTCTTTTGGAGTGGGATATTGATGCAGACCGTCAAACCTTTTTGGGCTCTGTCCAGTCTGATTTGCCAATCATATTTATCAGCGATGGAAGAAACCACAAACAGTCCCAAACCTGACCCGTTGCTGCCTTTGGTGGTGAAGAAAGGATCGAACAAGTCATTGCTCTCCAATCCTTCCGCGATTCCGGGTCCATCGTCTGTGATTGACAGGACAGCGAATTCCTTGTCCTTCGTCACAATCGAACGCTTCTGCAATTCTGCATTGCATTCGGCATCAGCGTTTTTCAGCCTGATCGTGACATTGCCGGGACCTTTGTCGATTGCTTGGAAGGCATTGGTCAGTAGATTATACAGAACTACCTGCAAGTCCTGCTTGTCAAAGCCTTCAACCAGTATGTCCGGAGCGATGTCACTCACGACTTTGATGCTCTTCGGCGTCAGAATCGTGATTTCGGATATGGTGTCTTTGAGCACTTGCGTAAGGTCATGCGCGGTATCTTGTTGTCCTTCACTGACCTTGGAAAAACGCAATACGTTTGTGGAGAGATCCTTGCCTTTTTCCGCCGCAAGGTAGATTTCCTTCAGTTCGCTGACCAATTCCTCGTTCTCGGCATAGTCTTCCATCAACAACTGGGCATTTCCCAGGATAGGGGTCAAGAAATTGTTCATGTCGTGCACGATGGTCGTGGTCAAAAGGCCGATCGCTTCCAACTTGCTTTCTTTTAGGATCCGTTTTTCCAGGCGATGGCGTTCATTTTCGAATTTTTGCTTTTCGATTTGGCGCTGACTTTCTTCATAGGCCTGATTTTTTTTGTTGTAGCCCCTTATCAGAAGAATGAAGATGAGAATTATAGCAGACATCAGCAATAATAGGCTCAATAGGATATAATTGTTTTGAATAGGTACGCGGTTGTGCTCGTAGAAGTCCGAATTCAGCGCGACCACCCAGTGGGCCTCACCGATGTCGATCCACTTGAAGGCGCCCAACTTCAATACCTTGGTCGGGTTCTCCTCATTCCACCAATACGAATAATAGCTGAGCGTCCCTTCCTGTTGGCTAAGTTGGGCTTCCTCCAGACGCCTCAGATCGGAAAGGTCAAGATCTGGGAATTGCGCTTGGCGATCGGATATGATATCTAATCCCACCTGGCTTTCCACAGGATGGATGACGACTTCCATAGCGGCGTTCTTCACCAAAGGGTAGCCGCTGTAGTCACTTGTGTCGCTGAATATATCTGCCTTGAACATGTTCTCCAAGTTCAAAGGCGCGACGAAATATCCCGTTACTTGCCCCTCCGCGTCAAGGATAGAGGCATAAAGATTGACGAAGGACTGATTTTCCAGGAAATATTCGCTGCTGTTCTGG
>NZ_JBAWAZ010000302.1:0-2574 GCF_049589555.1 Trichococcus sp. | reverse complement strand
TCCCAACCCATGCCGCCAAAGTACTGCGTCAATTCTTCGTTCGATTTGCGGTCGAGGATCGTCGGGTTGGAGATTTTGCCGCCGTTCAGGTACAGGATCGGCAAAACGGCGCCGTCCGTAACTGGATTGATGAACACATTGGAGAACCAACCAGCCGCCAACGGACCGGTTTCAGCTTCCCCGTCACCAACAACAGTCGCTGCAATCACTTCCGGATTGTCGAAGATGGCTCCAGTGGCATGGGAAAGTGAATAGCCCAGTTCGCCGCCTTCATGGATCGATCCGGGTGTTTCCGGTGCCGCATGGGAAGCAACCCCGCCGGGGAAGGAGAATTGTTTGTAGAGTTTCGTCAAGCCTTCCAGATCCTCGGTGATGTCCGGATAGATTTCCGTATAGGATCCGTCCAGATAGGAGTTCGAAACCATGACTTGGCCGCCATGTCCCGGACCTTCGACGTAGAACATGTTCAGGTCATATTTGTTGATGACGCGGTTCAAGTGGGCATAGATGAAGTTCTGCCCGGAGATCGTTCCCCAGTGGCCGATTGGATGGAGTTTCACATCGGTTTCCTCGATCGGGCGTTGCAGCAAAGGATTGTCCTTCAGGTACAGTTGTCCCACGGAGATGAAATTGGCGGCGCGCCAGAAGGCATCCACCTTGTCCAGATACTCTTTTGAATCAAATGCAGTCATTTTTGTTGCTCCTTTTCATTTTTTATTATTGAAAACGCTTGCCAAAGCTTTCACAAATGTCCTCCAAAAAATCGGTTTGACGATTTTCTGTCAAACCGATCGAAAAAAACTATTTGATTAAGGCTACTTCAAGGCCGACCAGTTTTGCCCAAGCCAGGATCTGATCTGTGCTCAAACTCAAGGAAACGACCGTGTGGTGGCCGCCGCCAGCTTCTATCCAAGCGCGGATGCCGTCATGGAAATTCGGTTTCACTTCCCACAGGACGCGTGCGACAGGAAGGTTCGGAGCTGCCTCAGTCGGTTCAAAAGCAAGAACTTCATTCACCAACAGTTTGTAGTGCGTTCCGAAGTCGGCCATCGAAACGACAACGCCGTCCCCGGCTTTACCATCGAAGACGAGGCGGGCAGGCTCTTCACGATTACCCATCGATAATGGCGCGATCAAAATTTTTGGTTTGTTAACTGCCAGTCCTGGATCGACTTCCAACATATGCGATTGCAGGATCGCTTCTCTGCCTTCAGCCATTTCATACGTGTAGTCTTCCATAAAGCCGGTGTCGATGTTGTGGGACATGATCTTCATCAAGCGGTCGATTGCTGCTGTTTTCCAGTCGCCTTCGCCTGCGAATCCGTAGCCTTCCGCCATCAGACGTTGCACGGCCAAACCAGGCAACTGTTGCAAGCCATGCAGATCTTCGAAGTTTGACGTAAAGGCAGTATAGCCGCCCGCTTCCAAGAAACGACGGATGCCGATTTCCTGACGTGCCTGCACTTTTACGTGCGCTTCCCATTTGCCTTGTTCATAATCGCCGTAGTCGAAATCATACAAATCTTTGTATTCATTGAATAAAGCATCGACTTCTGCATCTGCGACCGCATCGACATAGTCCACTAGATCCCTGATGCCGTAGTAATCGACTGTCCAGCCGAATTGGATTTGTGCTTCCACTTTATCGCCTTCCGTCACGGCAACGTTACGCATGTTATCGCCGAAACGCGCCACTTTGATGGAGAAGCTCTCATTGTAGGCTACCGCAACGTCCATCCATTCCGCGATTTGGGTTTGGACATTTTCACGTTCCCAATAGCCGACAACGACTTTGTTGTTCTTTTTCAGACGCGCATTGATGAAGCCGTACTCGCGGTCGCCATGTGCTGCTTGGTTCAAGTTCATGAAATCCATATCGATTGTTGCCCATGGAATGCTTTCGTTGAATTGCGTTGCCAGATGCAATAACGGTTTTTGCAGCAATTTCGTGCCGCGGATCCACATTTTGGCTGGCGAGAAGGTATGCATCCAAGTGATGACACCTGCCACATCATCACGGTAATTCACTTCTTTCATGATCTTCGTGATCGTATCGGCTGTTACCGCCAATTCCTGCAGCACAAGCGGATAAGGCAGTTTGCCGCTGTTGTTCAGGCTTTCCACGATGACCGCCGCATTATTTTTAACTGTCTGCAAAGCTTCTTCACCATATAAATGTTGTGAACCGACTACGAACCAAAATTCTTTTTTCCCTACTTCTAACATATTTTCAGCTCCCTTATTTTTTTTGCCCGTAATAGGCGTTCTCTCCGTGTTTTCGCAAATAATGTTTATCCAGAATGCGCTGCGGCAGTTCCTCCGCGAAGGCATTCAACTGACGGGCGAACAGATTGGTTTTGCAGACCTCGTCCAATACGACGGCATTCAGTACTGCCCCTTTGGCGTCCTTGGCCCAAGTGAAGGGCCCGTGCCCATGCAGCAATACGCCGGGAACTTCCATCGGTTTGATGCCGCGTTCGCGGAACGTTTCCACGATGGCATTGCCCGTCTCTTCCTCGTAACCCCGGTCGATTTCCGCTTGCGTCAGGAAACGGGCGCAGGGAACCGTGCCGT
>NZ_JBAWAZ010000301.1:0-2637 GCF_049589555.1 Trichococcus sp. | reverse complement strand
GGCCTTCCTCAGCCAGTTCAAAAATCCAATCATCCTCATACTGCTTGTTGCAACCGGAATTTCGGCTGCAACAGGGGAGTGGATTGATGCGATGATCATCTTGGCCATCGTCTTGGCGAGCGCGACTCTCAGCTTTTATCAGGAATATACCGCGGGCAATGTCATAGCGGAACTCCGGGCGAAAGTGCAAGCTAAGTCCGTTGTCCTTCGCGATGGTAAGCCCATCGAGATTGCATCAAAAGAGGTAGTGCCGGGCGATATCATCAAACTTTCTACCGGCAGCCTCATTGTTGCGGACGGGGTTATTCTGAATAGCTCGAATTTATTCGTCAACCAGTCCATCCTCACCGGAGAATCCCAGCCATCCGAAAAGAAACCGGATAAAGTCGGTGAGGATGCCAGCCTGGAAGAACGCACTAACTGTGTTTACACGGGTACAAGTGTTCAAAGTGGAAACGCCACGATGTTGGTGGTGGAAACGGGAGCAAATACTGAATTCGGCCAGATCGCTGACAAACTATCTTTGCGTCCGCCGGAAACAGAATTTGAACGCGGCGTGCGGCGATTCGGCTATTTATTGACTGAAATCATGCTTGTCCTAACCCTTGTGGTTTTCGCAATCAACGTCATCATGAACAGGCCAGCCATCGAAGCCCTGCTTTTCTCGGTTGCCCTTGCAGTTGGGATCACGCCGCAGCTTTTGCCGGCAATCATCAGCATCACCCTTTCGAAAGGATCCCGCATCATGGCGAAGGAGGGGGTCATCGTCCGCCGGTTGACCGCAATCGAAAATTTTGGCAGCATGGATATCCTTTGCACCGATAAAACCGGAACCTTGACGGAGGGTGCCATCCGTCTTGATGGCGCGGCCGATGTAACAGGCCAGCCCTCCGATGAAGTGTTCCGGCTTGCGTATTTGAATGCAAGCCTTCAGACAGGTATGGCAAATACGCTGGACGAGGCAATCAGTGCATCCAAAGTTGTGGATGTCAGTGCCGTTAAAAAGCAAGGGGAAATCCCTTTTGATTTCAACCGGGAACGACTGAGCGTCATTGTTGAGGAAGACGGACAGTGCATGCTGATCGTGAAAGGGGCCTTGAACAGCATCCTCTCCATCTGCACGCGGGTTGAAATGGCTGGCTCAGAAAGCGCAATGAATGAAGAAATCTTGTCCGGCATCCAGAAACACTACGAAGAGTGGAGCGGTCAAGGAATCCGCATCATCGCGGTCGCCCAAAAAATGGTGACCATGCAGGGAAAATATACAGTTGAAGACGAAAAGGAAATGGTGCTGATGGGCTTTCTGCTCCTGTTTGACCATCCGAAAGCGGATGTTTCGCAGACCATTTCAGACTTGGCGCGTAAAGGGGTCAGTCTGCGAATAATCACTGGGGACAATAAGTTGATCGCCTTACACACTGCCAAGGCGGTAGGCCTGAACGTCTCGGGCGTACTGACCGGATCGGAACTGATGAGGCTGAGCGACGAAGCCTTGTGGGCTAAAATCGAAGCCACTACGGTCTTTGCAGAAGTGGATCCCAACCAGAAGGAGCGGATTATCCTCGCCCTGAAAAAGAAAAATCATGTGGTGGGCTATATGGGCGATGGCATCAACGATGTGCCGGCGCTGCATGCGGCAGACGTCAGCCTATCAGTGGACAATGCCGTTGATGTGGCCAAGGAATCCGCTGATTTCGTATTGATGGAAAAAAATCTGGAAGTACTGAGCCGTGGTATTGTGATGGGAAGGACAACCTTTGCCAACACGCTCAAATACATCCAAGTCACTACCAGCGCCAATTTCGGCAATATGTTCAGTATGGCGGGGGCATCCTTATTCCTGCCGTTCCTGCCGCTGCTCCCCAAACAAATTCTATTGATCAATTTTTTGAGCGATTTTCCTGCGATAACCATCGCCAACGATAGTGTGGATAATGAAACAGTGGAAAAACCGCTCAGATGGGATATCCACTTCATCCGTGATTTTATGTTTGTCTTCGGGTTTGTCAGTTCGGTTTTTGACTATCTGACATTTGCCCTCTTGTTCATCGGATTTGATGCCAAGCACGGACTATTTCAGAGCAGCTGGTTCACTTTTTCAGTGCTCACGGAATTGCTTGTGTTGTTGGTTATGCGTACACATAAGCGGTTCTATAGGAGCAAACCCGCCCCAATCCTGCTGTATTCATCGATCGTTGTGGGGATCATCACTTTGATGATCCCGTACCTGCCGTTCCATCAATACCTTGGCATTGAGCCGATCCAGCCGCTGCTTTTGCTGGCTTTGTTCCTTATCCTAGGCCTGTACGTGATCGTCACGGAAATCGCAAAATATTATTTTTATAAAACAAAGGCGAAGTCGGAATCCAAGAAAGCCGTCAAATAAGCAGAGCGGCTTCCAGTGCGGTGCAATCAGGGAGGTGGGATGAGCATGTTCGAAAATTTTTATTTTTTGCTCGGGATAGTAAACAGTTTACTTTTGATCACCATCTTTTTGCTTGTCAGGTATGCCAAAGCAACGCAGGTAGCGGTCGCGGGGAAAGTCTACTTGGCGTTGGCGGTCCCCGCAGTCATCGGAATCGTACTGGCGCAACAGCAGCAGAAACCGGTCCAGTACACGATATTCCTGGGCATCTT
>NZ_JBAWAZ010000300.1:0-5752 GCF_049589555.1 Trichococcus sp. | reverse complement strand
GCTTGCCCTGATAGAGTTTGCCGTCAAGGATCAGCCCGCCGCCGATGCCGGTTCCGAGCACAAGCGCCAAACCGTTTTCGATGCCATTGAGGTTACCGAGCCAAAGCTCCGACAAGGCAGCAGCCTTACCGTCATTGATTACGGAAACCGGCACATCAAATTTCGGCTGGAATTCCTCGATAAAAGAAATGCCGTCCAGAAACGGCAAGGCGCCGCCGAAGGAAATCATACCCGTTTCCGTGTCGACTTTCCCCGGACAACTGAAGGCGATTCCGCGAATCTCATCCTGAACCAGTTCGATTTCATTTTCCAATGCAGCGATGAATGCGCCGTATTCATGCGGCGTCCGCACCTGTTTCTTGGACTGGATTTGTCCGGAGTGGTCGATCAGGGCCAATTTGATGTTCGTGCCGCCGATGTCGATGCTTAAGTAGTTTTTCTTCATGTCCGTCCCGCCTTCGCTCATTTATTGGATGCCTTCGCTCTTCAAAACAAAAAAACCAGGGATCGGCGAGTAATCCGCCTCACCCTGAACACTATTATTTTTCCAGTTTTCGTTCATCTAAGTCTTTGATAATATTATCATATTCTTTGTCCAATTTATAGAGGTAGACGAAAATCATCGAAACCGCTGTCAGTGCCAATGGGACGTAGATGTAGACCGCATTGACTGCACTGATTGCGCCGGCTGTTTGCACGGCTGCTTCACCGTTGTATCCGCCGGCTGCGATGATCCAGCCCAACACGGCACCGCCCAATCCTGAACCTACCTTGCTGCCGAAAGAAGAAGCCGAGTTGGCCAATCCAGCTGTCCTGATGCCGGTTTTCCATTCGCCGTATTCGATAGTATCAGAAAGCATACCCCACAGGCAAGAAGCTGCGAATCCGCTACCGATACCTTTAATGACGTTACCTGCCAAAATCATGGAATAAGTACTTCCTGCCGTGATCATCACGATGTAGCCCAACACCGTCACCGACATACCTACCATAAAGACGTTCCGTTTGCCCATCCGTTTGATGAATGGTGCCGTGAAAAACATAGTTGTGATCTGAGCGATCGTTGTGGCATTACCCAATGGTGTAACAAAGGCAGGGTCATTCAGAACCGTTTTGGCATAGTAGACCGCACTTCCGCCATTCACGGTCATGGACAAATACAACAGGAAAATCACTGCAGTCATCATCAGCCAATATTTATTCTTCAGCAATGCTTTGAATTCCTCGGCAACACTTCTCTTATTCTCTTCTGTGCGTTCCTCTTCAATTACGCGCTCGTGCGTGAACATGAAAGTGAACAACAGGATCGCAACCGTCATCAGTCCGAAAACAGCGAACGTCAACGTCCAAGCGCGTGGATCGCCACCAAAGTAATCGACGAATTTCAGAGTGAACGTATTGATGAACAGCGTGCCTGCAGTCGCCAGAAGCATCCGGAACGTTCCAAGCAAAGCCCGCTCGTACTGGTTCTGGGTCATCATCGCATTCATCGTCGCATAAGGAACATTGATGGCCGTAAAGATGATCGTGGATACTAAATTATAGCTGAGGAAAACATAAACGATTTTGAACATGTCGCTGGCGTTTGCCGGAACGGAGAACAACAGGATGGCGGAGAGTGCGTATGGGATTGCCATGCGCATGACCCAAACCCGAGCTTTTCCGTACTTGGAACGCGTGCGGTCAACGATTACGCCCATGACGATGTCGCTGATTCCATCGAAGATCCTGGAAATCAGCATGATGCTCCCAACAGCAGCTGGATTGACATGCACGACGTCCGTATAATAATACACGAGGAAAATCGAAATTGCCGAATAGACGATGTTGCTGGCGAAATCCCCCGTCCCGTACGCGAACCGCTCCAGAAATGTCAGCGATGCTTTCGGATCCGGATTGTAGTTTACACCTAATTGATTCTTGACTTCATTTTGTGTTGCCATGTTTATTTTACCCCTTCCACTGCTCATTTATTATTGTTCATTTTCCAGAATCACAAGATCCCAGGGTTTTATGATAAGGCTTTCATTCTTAACGACATTTCTTTTCTCCCTAAGCGACATCCCATCTGATGGAGATGCGACCGCCAATTCTTTCTCGGAATAATTAAAGAGATAGGTCAGTTCGTTCCCAAATTGATTGGTACCTTTTTTGACGATGATCGGGAATGCATATTCACTCAACGGATAATCAAACAATTCCGAGAAAATTTTCCGGAAAACCTGGCTGAAACTCTGGTCGTCCAACATGCAGCCGATATAGACCGCTTTGCCTTTTCCTTGCTCGTTAGCTGTGATGGCGACATTGCGGTCACCAGGGGCATGATCATAGGTAGCCAAAACTGTTGCTCCATCCGTTTCCAACAGTTCCATGAAACCCTGCACTTCTGCATCCTTTTCGAATGAAAAGAATTCGCTTGTCAATCGAGTCTTGCTTGGAATCGCGAATTGGTTGTACTGCATTCCAAAGGTTTCCTGCAGGCCTTTCGGTGTGCCTTCATAAGAAATTTTCAAATGTTCATTCGCGACTGCTGTTTTGAAAGTGGACAGGAGTTTCCCGCCCTTCTCGACAAAGGCTGCCAATTCCCGATAGGTTTCATTCGGTGCGCTGTAAAGAGCCGGAACAACCAGAATTTCGTAGTCTGTCCAACCTTCCATGTCCGGCGTCACGATATCGCACTCGATATTCAGATTGTACAGTTGGGTGTAATACGCTAAAACGATATCATTGTAGGTGATGTTCGACTGGAAAGCCGCATTCAGGTCCACTGGGAACCATTTCAAAGCGGTCAAGGCTTCGTTGCTGACCACAAGCGCCACTTTGTTATGCTTTTTCAGATTGACCAACTTTGGCGACAGCTCTTTCCATTCATTGCCGATCGTCACCGCTTCCCGGTAGGTAGCATTTTCCTTGAAGGCATGGCTCAACAGCCCTCTCCAATAGGATTCGCAGGCATTATGGATCGAATGCCAGTGCCAGTACATCACCATGTTTGCGCCGGATGCCAAGTGGCTGTAGGCCTGAAGCAACAGCTGATTGCGGAACGGCGTCCATTGCGGAAAGCCTTGCGCTTCCGTTTCCAGCACAAGATAGTTGTCCTTTTTCAGGCTGCGGGTGCTGTCCCCGCAAAAAGCGATTTCCTTACCGGTCAACTGATCCTGCGTCGGATGGTAAATGTCGCAGCCTGCAATCGTGATGGCTTGGCTTGCTTTGTAATGATTCACTTCCGGCTGGACCCCGTAGGAGTAGCCGCGCCATTCGAAGTCGAAGTTCTGCGTCAGGAACTGGTCCTCCCGCTTATATTCACTGACGATGTCCGCTTGCCATTGCAGGAATTCATCCACCAAGAGCCGCTGATATTCTTCAAAAGCCGCTCCCAAACTGCCGTTGATTGTGCCGGTTACGTCAGGGAATTTCTCCCAGGAATCGATCCGGTTGCTCCAGTAGTTCAGCCCGTATGAGGCGTTCATCTTGTCCAGATCGCCGTCGAACAACCTTTTCAGATGGTCGACGAATGCTTTTTGGACATTTTTACCGGAAGTCCCGTAGGCTTTCGTTTCATTGTCCAGTTGGAATCCGATTACATTTTTTTTATTGGCAGTCCGCTCGATCAGTTTGCGGATGACCCTTTCGGCATGATAGAGATAGGTTTCGTTCGTGATGTCCATCGATTGGCGCATACCATAGATGGCACGACCGCTGCCTTTTCGGGTCACCATCACCTCCGCATCCATATCGACCAGCCAGCTCGGTATTGCATAAGTTGGCGTGCCAATAATCACTTTGATGCCGGCTCTCTCCATTTCATCGATTACAAGATCCACCGTTGAGAAATCGAAATTCCCCGGGCTCTTTTCGTAGGTGGACCAAGTGGATTCTGCGATCCTGACGACATTGATGCCCGCCTTCTTCATCATTTCGATGTCTTCCTTCAATCGATCGTAGGGCAGATATTCATAGTAATAGGCTACTCCGTATAAAATTTCTTCCATGTGTCCTCCTCCAAAAAATATAATTGATTACCCTAAAGAGAAAGCCTTGAAATCGATCATTCCCGGCCCTTCATAGCGGAAGAACAACGGCTGTTCGCCCACAACACTGCCTGATACATTCGCTTCAAACGTTTGCCATTCCGTTGAAGGGCTTACATGAATTTCCGCGATCGGTGCTTTTTCCAATTCCGTATATACGCTCAGCAGCCCTGTTCCGGGACCGCGCGTCGTGACTGAAACGGAGTCCAAATCGTCGAAATGAAAATACTTGAATCCGGCGACCGAACCGTCCTTCAGATTGTGGATGAACTGGCTGGGATCATTTTGGCTGTCTTCCTTTTCCTGCGTGAAGCAAGGATGCTCTTCTTTTTCCAACACTTCCGTGCTCTTCAATGCGCCGCGGCCGCTGTATAGTTGGCACGCGATTGCGGCCGGGTAGCTGCCTGTTCCTCTAAGCGGACCTTGATTCAAACCACAACTTGTCATCTCGGCCATTTCAAATCGGCCGTCCGCCGTCATCTGCAATTTTTCGGCAACCCCTTGACGCGAAAACTCGGTGTAATTCGTTTGGCGGTGTCCAAAAATGTAGTATTCACCGTTGATGTAGGCCACAGAACCGTGATTGTTTCCCCAGTAGTTTACTTCCTCGGTGTTCCCTTGGTAACCGATGTCCCCGTTGGAATGAAGACTTCCGCCGTAGACAAAGCCCTTGTCAGGATAGTCGCTGATTGCGTATGCCAGTTCATGGCTTAACTCGGATGAATAAATGAAGTAGTACTTGTTATTGAACTTGCGGATCGAACTCGCTTCATAAAAGGCATGCCATTCAAAACCTGTCCCTTCGCTGTCCCAAGAATTCGGAATCAGCTGCACTGGTGCCGTTTTAACCGTCAGCATATCCGCTTCCAGTTCGGTCACATGATTTCCGGCTTTGTTGAAGGAAATACCTAAAACCTCACGGAACATTTTTTGCAATTCCTCTCCTGGTGCGAATCCCGTATACAGCCACACCCGGTTGTCATCATCCACCAGCACGCCCGGATCGAACTGGAATGCATCTGTGGATTTTTCGCCCAACAAGGTACCTTCCGGATGGTGGATAGCGCCGTAATATTCAAAAGGTCCTTCAGGCTTGTCAGCTACCGCTACGGAAATCTGGTTGATGAAGTCCATCCCGTAATACATATAGAATCTGCCGTCCTGCCCTTGGACAACATCCGGCGCGAACATATTGTACTTCCCATCCGGATTCAATGGATCCTGGTCCTTTTTGTAGATGACCCCTTCAAACCGCCAACCGCTCAAATCATCCACCGGCGCGGAATAGCCGACATAATCATTGACGCAATAAAACTCGCCATTGAACCGGTCATGGCTTCCGTATACATACACCCGGTCCCCGAACACTTTCGGTTCACCGTCAGGGACGTATTCGTCATTCGGCAAATATGGGTTAAAGACTTGTTTTTTCATTCGCGACACATCCTTTTTTCTTTATACCCGTATAATAAAGCGTTTCCAGTTTCTCGTATATAAATTATCTATGCTGATTGGTAATTTTCTATTATAATTATCAAAAGAGGTGAACCACATGAATCTGACCTATCTGATGGCCTATGCATCCCGAAAATTGCACACAAAAATCAGCCTTTATCAGAATGAGCAGGAATCGCAATCCGTCTGCAAAAACCTGGAACTGGCGGAACAATTCGGATTGACTGAAGAATGTACGGAAAAATTATTGCGCTATTCCAACAAAG
>NZ_JBAWAZ010000299.1:0-2762 GCF_049589555.1 Trichococcus sp. | reverse complement strand
GATATCACTAATAAACGGAACGATTACCTGCATAAAATCTCCACCGACATCATCAAAAACCACGATGTGATCGGGATTGAGGGTTTGCAGGTATCCAACATGGTCAAGAACCGAAAACTTTCGAAAGCCATCAGCGAAGTCAGCTGGTCGCAATTCCGCACAATGCTGGAGTATAAAGCGAATTGGTATGGGAAAGAAGTCGTTGTTGTAGCAAAAAACTTCCCTTCCAGCCAGCTATGTTCCTGTTGCGGCTATCAAAACAAAGACGTGAAGATTCTCCGTGTGCGTAAGTGGACTTGCCCCGAATGCGGAAGCCATCACGACCGGGATTTCAACGCAAGCACAAACTTGAAGCAGGAAGCCATGCGTATTTTAGCTTCCAGAACCGTGGGGGCCACGGGGTTAGCCTAACGAGAATCTGACCAATAGGTCGGAGTTTTTAGGAATCTCCCATCTCTAAGCGTAGGCATAGGTGGGAGTAGTTCAATCTAGTAGCTGTTCAAAATTAAATATAGGTGTTTTCTCTACCAAATCTAAAGGGAATCGATTATTCAACCAAGTTTCTGCAAGTCCAATCCAATTATCTACTTCATGAATAATATCTTCCTTAGATTTAGCAGTAGCCTGTGTGGATAGCGAGAGACCATGATGTCCTTTTTCATATATATGTGTCTCAAAAGGAATCCCCTTCATCGCAAGAGCGTGAGCCATTCCTGTCGTTTGAGTAACGCTGACAACATTATCTTCACGTGTGGCCCAAAGAAACATTGGTGGTGTATCTTTGTCTACTAATTGAGCTGGGCTGCTGGATAATATTAAATCATCAGTCACCTTTGTTTTTCCAAAATACGCAAAGTTGAAGGCATCATTCAACTTTACTTGCCATTCATCAGCACTTTCAGTCTTAAAATCTTTCTGTAATTCAAAATCATAAACACCGTAACCTAGAATTGCGGCTGCTGGTTTAAGTCCCTCTTGAGGACTATTAAAATAGTCCGTTATGACTGGTTTATTCCAATTTACGCAGTAGAGGGCACAATTATGCGCCCCGGCAGAATAACCAGAGAGAACGATCTGATCACTACGAACTTTCCATTCTTCAGCATGTTCATTAATGATAAGGAGTGCTTTCCCGATTTCTCTGATAGGATTAGGGTACGTGCTATTCATATATATAGCATCTTTTTTGGGATCAGGAAAAGCAAGGCCACTGTTACTGAATACCGAGTACCTTAAGACGAATGCATGATAGCCCATAGAAGCAAACCGTAAAGCAAGTGGCTCTGCTTCTCGATCAGAGGTAAACATATATCCACCGCCAGGACAGATTAAAACTGCGGGTCTGCTCTTTCCGATTAACATTTCTTCTGAGTCATCCAATAAATAAGTTGTTAATGTAACATTCGTATCATCTTCATTTAAATTAATTTTTTCGATTTTCATAATAGCTTTATTTCCTTTCTTCATCTTTCTTAATTGAGCTGAAAGCCAAGATAGTTATTTTCCGTATCAACTGATCAGATAAATTCTGATATTATCCCGCAGCTTCTTCGTTATTTGTAGTTTCATTTCTAAATTCAAGATCCCTCTATTTTCTATTTGTCTTTCTACTGATTGTGAATTATAAGACCTCTTGTAATCGGTTACGCACATAGTTTAAACCTGGACGGAAGTTTCCTCTACTTTGGTAGCGTTTAAATTCATGGCACTTCCATAACGAGAAAACGCTATCTTTTATTTTTGCATAAATTTGTATGGCACAGTCTTAACTAATCTGACACTTTTTGGATATCGAACAAGCAAATATCATACGGAGACAGATGGATTTCCAGTACAAATTGTTGACGCCGGTAGTAAAATGTAGGAAAACAACGGTTTGAAAATAGTGCGTAGAAAAAGAGAATCAAACAACAATCAACCGATTCTCTTTCTCAAAAGACTAGCTTCTATTTGTCCGGTCAGTTTCTAAGCTAACGATTCGCCGTTGCTCTCAATAACATTTTTGTACCAGTAGAACGACTTTTTGGGATAGCGTTTAAATGTGCCATTTCCGTAGTTGTCAACATCGACGTAAATGAAGCCGTATCTTTTTTCGATGCTGCCCGTTGAAAGGCCAATTAGATCGATGGCGCTCCATGGCATATATCCGATAACATCCACACCATCTTTTACAGCTTCTTTAAGTGCTGCTACATGTTCTTTTAAATAGGCAATCCGATAAACATCGTTGATTTCCCCATTTTCGAGAACGTCTTTGGCACCCAGTCCATTTTCGACGATCATGATCGGGATTTGGTAACGGTCATACACACGATTGAGCAAATAGCGCAGTCCGCTGCCGTCAATTTGCCATCCCCACTCGCTTTCCTGCAAATAGGGATTTTTGACTCCGAATCCTGAAATCAGATTCCCGGTAGCTTTGTCACCGGCTAATGCATCCCCCTCATCTCTTCCGCTTACACAAAGCGTCTGATAATAGCTGCAAGAATAAAAATCCACACGGCCCTTTTTCAGAACTTCCATATCTTCCGGCAATGCTTGAATCGAAATATTACATTCTTCAAAATAGCGTTTAGAATAACTTGGATAATCTCCCCGTATCATGACGTCACTGCAAAACATATTCTTCATCTGTTCGTGCTGCAATGCTGCGAGCATATCTTTGGGATGGCAAGTCAAAGGATAACCGGTCATCGTAGCGATCATGCATCCCATCTTGAATGCTGGATTGATCTTATGGGCAAGCTGGACAGCTTTTGCGC
>NZ_JBAWAZ010000298.1:0-3442 GCF_049589555.1 Trichococcus sp. | reverse complement strand
CAGGATGAGGATTTTTTGGTTGAGCCATTGCGTTATAACCGCATCAAGCGCGAAACGTTGGATTCGATGTGGCAGGCCATCAGCGCGAACAAACAGCCTTTCCTTTCGTTTTTGGACCGCAAAGCCGCTCTGATGGGCAAGGACAAGCTGGCTTGGTATGATGTCGATGCCCCTGTATCGCTCGGCAGTTTCCAATCAAAGACTTTCAGTTTCGACGAAGCAGTCGATTACATCATCGAACACTTTGCCTCCTTTGGTCCAAAACTGGCAGACTTTTCCTTGGATGCCGTCAAGAACCGCTGGATCGAAGCCGAAAACCGATCCGGGAAAAGACCTGGCGGCTATTGCGAAGATTATCCGGAATCGAAAGAATCACGCATTTTCATGACCTTTACGGGTTCAGCAAGCGATATGAGCACGTTGGCCCATGAGTTAGGCCATGCCTTCCATTCCCACGTGATGCGCGACCTGCCGGATCTGAATACGCGCTACGCCATGAACGTCGCCGAAACGGCATCGACTTTTGCGGAAACCATCATCAGCGCGGCTACGGTCAGAGAAGCCAGCAACGACGAAGAAAAAATTTCCTTGCTCAATACGAAGCTCGAAAATGCGACGGCCATGTTTCTGAATATCCATGCCCGTTATCTTTTCGAGAAGTCCTTCTACACCGAACGGATGAACGGTTTTGTCACTGCAGAACGGCTGTCCGGAATGATGGAGGCTGCCCAGAAAGAGGCATACCAAGGGGCCTTGAGTGACTACCACCCCCTATTCTGGGCGAGCAAACTGCACTTTTTCATCGATGATGTGCCATTCTACAATTTCCCTTACACGTTTGGCTTCCTGTTCAGCCTCGGGATTTACGCGCAATCGCTGCAGCAGACCGAAAATTTTGAGGAAACCTATATTTCCCTCTTGCGGGATACCGGTTCGATGGCGACGGAGGAGCTCGTAATGAAGCATCTTGGTGCCGATATCACGCAGCCTGACTTCTGGAACCAAGGCTTGGAGATCATGGCGGGAGACGTCGAAGAATTCCTGCGGTTGACCGAAAAATACATCTGAAGACATAATAAATCCCTGCGACCAAGTAATACAGTTCGCAGGGATTTATTTTGTTCAAATGGCTGCCGGTCCATAAACCTTGATGAAGGATGGCAGTATTTCGATTTCTAGCGGAAATGCCGGTCCTTCATCGCCGTCGACATTGGTGATCAGGCTATCACCATCTTCAAGGGTGATTGTGGCCTGTTTGAATGACTTGTAGATGACAGCATCCGAATTTCTGATTTCGCCTCTGATGAGCTGCGGCAGGAATTTCAGCGAGTCCAGCAGATTGAACTCCTTGAAAACAACCATCCGCATTTTGCCGTCATCGACTTTTGCTTGCGGCATGAAACTCTCGAAGCTGGCGATCGAATTCGTCAGCGCAATCAGTATGAGCGGGGATTCCTGTGTAAAAATCTCTCCATCCACCGTAAAGCAGAAACGATGCATGGTCTGGTTCGCCATCGCTTTCCCTCCTTCGATGAAATAAGCCAGCGGGCCATATTTTGTTTTTTGCTCCACGCTTACCTCTTCTACAGCTTCAGGAATCGCACCGGCAGCGACATTCGACACAAAATAACGACCATTGACCTTACCTATGTCCAAATCGACCAAGGACGCATCACCCAACATGCTGATGGCCTGCTCAGGGTCCAACGGGATACCGATTGCTCTTGCAAGATCGTTGACGGTGCCCAACGGAACGAACCCGAAAGACACGCTTTTTCCGGCAGCCGCCAAGCCATTGATGGTTTCGTTGACAGTGCCATCGCCGCCATGCAGAATACCGCTTCATGTCCCAGGGTTGCCGCTTCTTGCGCAAACTGTTCGGCATCGCCTTGCTTCTCGGTTTCTTTGACTGTGACCTTTTCAAACATTTCGCTCAACCACGTCCTCATCAATTCCAAATAGCCAGTAGCTTTTTCGCCCCCTGACGACGGATTTACGATCAATATGCAAATACCCATCTCATCCCCCGCTTTCATTTTACCTCTGCAGCAAGTGTAGCACGCAGCGCCCACCTCTATAAAGTATGACGCCCTTTTTTGGCCACTGAGCATATTTTTGGCTTTCCGCTTACAAAATGTGTATAATTTCATAACGTTCGAAGTAAAACAGATTGAATTAGGGGGAGCAGTATGACAAAAGAATATCGTGTCCTACTCTATTACAAATATACACCGATAGAGGATGCAGAAACATTCGCGCATGAACATCTGGGATTCTGCAAAGAAATCGGCTTAAAGGGAAGGATTTTGGTCGCACCAGAAGGCATCAATGGAACGGTTTCCGGGACCGTTGAACAAACACAAGCTTACATCGCGCACATGGACGCAGATCCGCGCTTCAACGACATCACTTACAAAACCGACGAGACGGACGGCCATGCTTTCAAAAAGATGTTTGTCCGCCCTCGTCAGGAAATCGTGTCTTTGCATTTAGGCGGAGATGACCTTGACCCAAACGAAACGACCGGCGCATACCTGTCCCCGGAAGCTTTCCGTGAAGCCATCCTCGACGAAAACACAGTCGTAATTGATGCCCGCAACGACTATGAGTACGACCTTGGCCACTTCCGTGGCGCTGTCCGTCCGGATATCGCAAACTTCCGCGAATTGCCGCAATGGATCCGCGACAACAAAGAAAAATTCATGGAAAAGCGCGTCGTGACCTATTGCACCGGCGGCATCCGCTGCGAAAAATTCTCAGGCTGGCTCGTCAAGGAAGGCTTTAAGGATGTCGGCCAACTGCATGGCGGGATTGCAACCTACGGGAAAGACGAAACGGTCAAAGGCGACCTTTGGGATGGTAAGATGTATGTATTCGATGAGCGCATCGGTGTCGACATCAATCGCGTCGAACATGTCGTAGTCGGAAAGGATTGGTTCGACGGCACGCCATGCGAACGCTATGCGAATTGCGCCAATCCGAGCTGCAACCGCAGAATGCTCTGTTCCGAAGAAAATGAACACAAGTACATGCGCAGCTGCTCGCATGAATGCCGCGTCCACCAGCCGAATTATTATGTGCAGCGCAATCAATTGACACTGTCTGACGTAGCGGAGCGTTTGGCCGCCATCGGAGAGACGATGGAAAAATCTGCCATAACGTCTAAATAGCAGCAAAAAATCAGCCAGGATAACCTTCTTGGCTGATTTTTTTGGCCCCCTCCGACTTAGTGATTGTTCGCGCTATGTAATAGTCACGGCAAAGCTTTTTTGTTATACTGATAAGTGACCACCTGAAAAGGAAAGAGGGAACATATGAACAATCCAGATGGAAATAAAGCAGAAAAATGGCTAAAAAAGACAGGCGAATTTTTCAAACGTCTTGGACAAACGATAAATGGCAGCCTCCAGCGGATTTTCACGAAAGAAAATGCTGCAAGAAC
>NZ_JBAWAZ010000297.1:0-4113 GCF_049589555.1 Trichococcus sp. | reverse complement strand
TTTAGGCTGCATGATGCAGTTTTATTATTTACTATTCTTCGCCTTCGTCGAATTGGCTGTTGTAGAGGTCGGCGTAGAAGCCGCCCTTAGCCAGCAATTCTTCGTGGGTTCCTTGTTCGACGATGTCCCCGTTGTCCATGCAGAGGATCAGGTCGGCATTCTTGATGGTCGACAGACGATGCGCGATGATGAAGCTTGTTCTTCCTTGCATCAGCGTATCCATCGCTTTCTGGATCAGCACTTCCGTCCGCGTATCGACCGAGCTTGTCGCTTCATCCAGAATCATGATCTGCGGATCGGCAAGGATGGCCCGCGCGATCGTCAGCAATTGTTTTTCTCCCTGAGAAACATTGTTGGCTTCCTCGTTCAGGACCATGTCATAGCCATCCGGCAACGTCCGGACAAAGTGATCCACTTGCGCGGCTTTTGCGGCGGCGATGACTTCTTCATCGGTCGCATCCAGTTTTCCGTAGCGGATGTTCTCCATAATTGTGCCGTTGTACAGCCATGTATCCTGCAGCACCATCCCGAATTCCGTCCGCAGATCGCTGCGGGTGAAATCGGTAAGGTTGTGGTTATCGATGTAGATGGATCCACCCGTCAAGTCGTAGAAACGCATCAACAATTTCACCATCGTCGTCTTGCCGGCACCCGTGGGACCGACTAGCGCGACTTTTTGTCCCTCTTTTACATCCGCGGAGAAGTCCTTGATGACCAGATGATCCGGTTCATAACCGAACTTGACGTGCTCGAAGCGAACATTACCTTTGACATCAGCGGTCGCCATTTCGATTTTCGCTTCGGTCACTGTCTCTTCTTCCTCTTCCAAGAACTCGAAAATACGTTCAGAGGCAGCCACCATCCGTTGCAATTGACTCCCCACTTGCGCGACTTGCGTCAAAGGTTGGGTGAAGTTGCGCACGTATTGCAGGAAGGCTTGGATATCCCCGATCGTCATATTTCCGGCAGCCGCCATCGCGCCCCCCATGATGCAGACAACGACATAACCAAGATTTCCGATCAGGCTCAACAAAGGCATCATCAAACCGGAAAGGAATTCGGCCTTGAAGCCGGCTTCGATCAATTGATCGTTCTCTTTATCGAAAGCGGCAACGGATTTTTCTTCCCCGTTGAAGGCTTTCATGACTACATGTCCGCCGTACATCTCTTCGACATGGCCATTGACCGCACCCAAGTATTTCTGCTGGTTGACGAAGTGCTTCTGCGACTTCGACATGATCAGCATCAGTAGCATCATGGACACGATCAGGACGACGAGGATGACGAGCGTCAGCGACCAGCTGATCGTCAGCATCATGATGAAGACACCCACCAGTGTCGTGATCGATGTGATGATCTGGGTTAAGCTTTGGTTCAAGCTGGTATTCAGGATGTCCACGTCATTCGTGATCCTGGAAAGCACATCGCCTTGGCTGTTCTTGTGGAAATAGGCCAGCGGCAATTTGTTGATTTTCTCCATGATGTCTTTGCGCAGTTTATAGGAAACTTTTGCGGAAACACCAGACATCAGAAATCCTTGCAGATAAGAGAACCCGGCACTCAAAACGTACAAGCCCAAGAGCCCCAACAGTACGGTTCCGATGTAATCGAAATCGATTTCGCCGGATCCGCCTGTGAATTTCAGCATGACGCCGGCTACCAATTTATCGATGGCCAAAGCCATAATTTTTGGTCCTACGATCCCAAATAGGGAGGAGGCTACCGCCAATATGAAGACGACTAGCATCAGCCATTTGAAGGGCGACAGATAAGCAGCTAATTTTTTGAATCCGCCTTTGAAGTCCTTCGCTTTCACTACCGGAGCGCTCATTCCGGCCATCGGACCGTGACCTCCGCCCGGGCCGCCTTGTGGTCTTCTTTGTTTCATTTCGCTCATGCTAATTCCTCCTCTGAAAGCTGAGATTTAGCAATTTCTTGGTAAGTCTCACAGTTTTTCATCAACGCATCGTGGGTCCCTATCCCGACGATCCTGCCTTTATCGAGGACGATGATCTGTTCAGCGTCCATGATGGTGCTGATCCGTTGCGCCACAATCAAGACGGTTGCGTTGTCCGTGTAGGCATGCAATGCAGAACGCAACGCCGCATCCGTTTTGAAGTCCAAAGCCGAAAAGCTGTCGTCAAAAATGTAGATCGGTGCTTTTTTAACCAACGCGCGGGCAATGGCCAAGCGCTGTTTCTGCCCTCCGCTGACGTTGCCGCCGCCTTGTGCGATAGCCGTTTCGATGCCGTCTTCCATCTCCGATACGAAGTTCTTCGCTTGGGCAACTTCAATGGCTTTCATGATGTCGTCCATAGAAGCGTCGTCTTTTCCGTACAGAACGTTTGATGCGATGTCTCCGGAGAAGAGCATCCCCTTTTGCGGAACGTAGCCGATGTTGCGGCGCAGATCGGCTTGCGTCATTTTCCGGATGTCGATGCCGTCGATTTCGATTACGCCATCCGTCACATCATAAAAACGCGGAATCAGATTGATCAACGTCGATTTACCTGAACCGGTCGAGCCGATGATCGCCGTCGTTTCGCCTGGCCGAGCGGTAAAGGAAATATTGGACAACACATTCTCGTTCGCTTTCGGATAATGATAAGAGACATTGTTGAAGGTGATGAGCCCTTCATTTTTTAAGCTCGGTTGCGCATCGATCGGATCAGTGATGCTCAGGTCCGTATCCAATACTTCCCCGATCCTTGTTGCCGATACAGAAGCACGCGGCAGGAAGATAAACATCATCGAAATCATCAAGAAGGCCATGATGATCTGCATCACATATTGGATGTAAGCCATCATATCCCCGATCTGCAGGGCAGAATCAGCAACCTGCTGGCTGCCGAACCAGATGATCAGCAGCGAAACGCCGTTCATGACGAGCATCATCGCTGGCATCAACAGGGACATCAAACGCTGCACAAAGCGGTTAGTAAAGGTATAGTCTTCATTGGCGTCGTTGAAGCGGTTCTCTTCAAACGGTTCATTGCCGAAAGCGCGGATAACCATCATGCCGGAGAGGTTTTCGCGGCTGACCAGATTCAATCTGTCCGTTAAGCTTTGCAGCACTTTGAACTTCGGCATCGCAATCGACAGGATCGTCATCATGATGCCGACAAGTGCGATAACCGCAACGGCGATCGTCCAAGCCAGTGAGACACTCTTATCAATCGCCATGATCAGACCACCAGTAGCCAAAATCGGTGCATAGCACAGCATGCGGATTCCGATCGTGATCAGTTGTTGGATCTGCTGCACGTCATTGGTCGTGCGAGTAATCAGGGATGCGGTCGAAAAGTTATCGAACTCAGTGTTGGAAAAACTTTCAACTTTGGCGAAGACATCCCTTCTCATCCGGCCGGAAACTTTCGCGGCGATCCGTGAAGAGAAATACGCGACCGCTACGGAAGCAACGGACACCGCGACTGCGATAGCGAGCATCTGTGCGCCTTTCGTCATAATGTATTGGTTCTGGAGCGCATCCATATCCGCTCCCAGATCTTCATAGAAGAGTTTCGTGAACAGTATCCCGATTTGGCTGTAGAGCATCGGTTCGGCAGCCGCAGCAACGTCCATGGACGCCGTGAAAGCTTCCTGCGGCAACTGCTGCAATTGCGGCAACAGCGCGTACAATTGGTTCATATCGACGTCCTCGAAGCCGCTCTCGGCATCGACTGTCGCAGTACCGCCTTGCTGTCCGCCCATTTCTTTCATGAACGTCACGAAGCTGTAGCTTGCCTTGCTGAAGATGCTCTCCAGCGAGGACAATTGTTCCGGGTCGGTTTCATCCAGCACGTAGATATCCGTTTCCTGGCTCTCAGGGAATTCTGCGCTGTAGGCCTCGGCTTCCGCCGATCCGCCCTCAATCAGCTGGTAGCTGTTCTGGAACGTTTCCTTATCTTCTTCATCCATGAACAGCGTCATGAGCGCGAAGCCATCCGATGGCAGCGCTTCAGGGGCTTCCTGTTCGACGCCTCCATTCTGGATGCCGGTATTGACGATGTCGCTCATCAGATTCGGCAGGCTCAATTCTCCAATCGCTTGCCCGAACAAAATCAGCAGGCTGACCAGTATCGTGCCGGCAAAAGGTTTTAAGTATTTCATTAT
>NZ_JBAWAZ010000296.1:0-6947 GCF_049589555.1 Trichococcus sp. | reverse complement strand
GTATTTTCGGATCGACAATCGCAAAAACATTGAGCGAATTCGATTCGGACGTTATCGCTGTAGACAAGGATCCTGAAAACGTAAACCGTCTGGAACCATTCATTACTAAAGGAATCATCGGAGACGTTACGGATTTGGCCTTACTGGAATCGATTGGACTCGCTGACTGCGATGTGGTCGTGATCGCTACCGGTACCGTATTGGAAGCCAGCGTATTGGCCGTCATGAACTGCAAAAAACTTGGCATCAAGCATATCATCGCAAAAGCCAAAAACAAAAATTACCGTGAGGTTTTGGAGGCGATCGGCGCCGACACTGTCATCCTGCCTGAAAAAGAAACCGGGATGCGCGTCGCCAAAAACATCCTGCGTACAAACATTGAAGATGTGGTGAACTTGGATGACCAGACTTCGATCATTGAATTCTATCCTCCAGCTAAATGGGTGGGCAGAACACTGGGTGATTTGGATCTGCGCAACAAGTACGACATCAACATCATCGGCCTCCGCAAACACCGCGGCGAGCACCTGAATGTATCATTCTCAGGCGATTATATTGTGGACAAAGATATCGTTCTTGTGGGCATCACTGAATCTGATGTTTTTGAACGTTACGACTATTTGAACCAACTGACTTGATTTACTGCAGCATCCCGTTTTCGGGGTGCTATTTTTTTGGTTTTATGACCGGAATCAGCTTTTTGGTACACAGGTTTTGGATTTCGGCTTCCGTTATGCCCACTTCACACACTCAAATCACACCTTATCCACACCAGTTATCCACATGTACACACGTTCCCCCGTTATCTAGTGGTAGTATTATTTCCGGCCACATCATCTTGATTATTCTTAAAATGAAATATCCTCCTACCCACACAGTTATGCACATACCCTATTGAGCAATCAAATTGAATATCAACCCTTATTTACCAACGATTAATCCTCCCTTTTCACATGGAGGTACATTTTTATACACAGACTTATCCGATTTCTGTGGATAACTTCCATTTTCAGAAAGCACCGCTCCCATCGTCATTTACGCGTTTTGCACACAAAAACTTTTTTTCCACAGAAATTATCCACACTCATGTGGATTTCTGCTCTTTCGGGGGTAGTTTCTTGGTGTAAGATGGATAACTTGGACTTATTCATCTTTCCGGATCCAATTCCCTGCCTAGCTCCCCCACTACAACCAACAACCACAAACCCCAAAACACAAAACACCCCGCGCGGCTGATCTCAAGAGAAGCCATGCGGGGTGTTCAACATTCATTATTTTTCAGTTTATTCGGCTGAGGTCTGTCCTTCGGTCAGTGTTACGGTCGTTGACTGCAGCGTGCCTCCGCGGTAATAGGAGATTTCCACATCGCTGCCTACTTCCAGTGCATATAGGATTTTGCGCAAATCGACGATGCTCGTTACGGCTTCGCCGTTCATTTCCGTGATGACGTCGTATTGTTCCAATCCGCCCAATTCAGCTGCGGACAAGGCTTGGACTTCAGCGATGACGACGCCTGCCGTCACATCCTCAGGCAGAGTAAGGACCGAACTTTGTTGGGACGCGGAGATCTGGGAGAGATCCAGCATGGATACACCCAGGATCGGACGGATGATTTCGCCGTTTTGTTCCAATTCGTTGATGATGGTCAGGACATCATTGCTCGGAATCGCAAAGCCCATACCCTCAACGTTTGAATCGGATATCTTCATCGAGTTGATGCCGATGACCTGGCCGGCGATGTTGATTAGGGCGCCGCCGGAATTACCCGGGTTGATTGCAGCATCCGTCTGTAGTGCCGTCACATCCCAGTCGACGATGCTGTCCCCATCCACATCTGTGGACACGGAACGGTTTTTGGCTGAAATGATGCCTTGCGTGACCGAAGTCGCAAACTCAGTTCCAAGCGGAGAGCCGATTGCGATGGCCGGTTCGCCGACATTCACGGCGTCCGAATCACCGAAGGAAGCCACCGCGGTGACGCTTGTTGCCGGGATCGTCAAGACGGCCAAATCGGTCCAGACATCACTGCCGACGACGGTTGCTACTTCTTTCGTGCCGTCCTTCATCAGGATCTCTAGCTCATCCGCCCCGTCGATGACGTGGTTGTTCGTCACGATATAGGCGAGATCGTCCTCGATTTTATAGATGACGCCGCTGCCTTCACTCGACGTCTCCAAAGCTCCGTTTGTGGTGTCAGAAGAGTTCTGCGGCAGGTCGAAGCCGAACATATTCGTGTTGCCTGCCTGCATATTGATGATGGAGACTACTGCATCCTGCACTTTCTCCACAGCGGCAGTCGTGTCGGTCGTCACATTGACGGCGACATCCGTCACGGTTTCGTTTACGGTGGTGTTTCCGGTATCGCCTGTCCCGGATCCGTTGCCGAGGATGCCTGAACCGAAGAGCAAACCTGCTCCGATCAGGGCGACCATCCCGCCGCCTATCAATCCGCCGACGATGCCGTTCCTGATCGGTGAATTTTTGCGGTCTTTCGGACGTCTGGATGACGCTTCGTTCTCGCTTACGCTGTTGTATACGTGTGCGCGTTCCTCTTTGTTCATCGTCGCTCTTGCGGCTGGTTCCGCAACTGGTTCTTCTTCGCTGGCCGTTTCTTCGACCTCAGTGTATTCTGCATCTATCTCTGTTTTTTCGGATAAGTCTTCTTGATTGTGATCAGCAGATGGAGCTTCGGTGGCAGTCGATTCAGTTTCCGTTTTATTGTACGTTTCTTGATCGAGCGGATTGTTTTTATTTTCTTCGTTCCTGTCCATTGTGATTCCTCCTTATCGTTCTACAAGATCAGTATAGTTCCTTATTTTGAATAAATTATGAAGATAGTAAGAGAATATTTCGGAAAATGGATTCTCGGTGAGATTATTGTATCATATCCGCGTACGCAAAAAGGAGCGGAATCACTCGACCCACCCCTTCTGCGATTGCATAATCCCGCCGCGCGACTAAACTCTGAAAAGTTCGGTCGGCTCGTCCGGATCGGTATCATATACAAAAAAATCTTCATTGACGCCCATGCCTTTTTGCATCAAGATGCTTTCGGCCGTATGGTGCGCCAGGGTCTTGATGTTGTTGTCCTTGCTCAAATGCCCGAGATAGATGCGCTTCGTCCGGTCGCCCAGCATTTCGGCGATGGCGGCAGCCCCATCCTCATTGGACAGATGGCCTTCATCCCCTAAAATACGCTGTTTCAGTGACCAAGGGTACCCGCCCATGCGCAGCAATTCCAAATCGTGGTTGCTTTCGATAAGGTACGCATCCGCATCCCGCAAAAGGCCACGCAAGCGGTCGCTGACATAACCGGTATCGGTCAACATGACCATCTGCTTGCCTTCATGATGGAAGGAATAGAACTGCGGCTCGGCAGCATCATGGGAAACGCCGAAGCTTTGGATATCGACATCGCCCAAAGTCAGCACCTGGCCCATCTCGAAGATATGCTTCTGCTCGGTCTTGACGTTGCCGATGATGTGGTCCATCGCCTTCCAGGTCGCTTCGTTCGCATAAAGATCCATGTGGTACTTGCGCGCCAAAACGCCCAAGCCATGTACGTGATCGCGGTGTTCATGCGTGACGAGGATGGTGTCCACATCCGCAAGGTTGCGATCGATCTTTGCCATCAAGCCGGCGATTTTCTTGCCGCTCAGTCCGCAGTCCACCAATATTTTCCGTTTGGGTGTCTCGATATAGGTGCAGTTGCCGGAACTGCCGCTCGCCAGGTAGCTGACGTGCATGCCCTCTTTTTCTATTGTTTCGATCAAAATTAGCCCCTCCAATACACCCATAAGTGTAACTTATTTTTTGGGAAATGCCAGTAATTTTTCTCCCTGTTAGGAAAAGTTAATCTTCGGCACTGCATGGGGAGGCCAAGCCGAAAGCTGCTTATTTTTTTGTTTTGCGCCAAGCCTTCTTGGCGATTTTGAGCGCACGCAGCTGGGCTGTCTTCTTCGAGCGGTTCTGTTGGCTCTGCACGAGGATCGCATCCAACAAGGTGATCCCCTCTTCCACAAAATCGCCCTTGTTCAGCATGACGCACTCCGCTTGTCCAGCCATCGTCGCATCCGACATCTCCGCCCGCGTAGGCACACCGTTCTTCACCATGTTCTCGAGTACCTGCGTGCTCCAGATGACGGGAATGTGCGCAGCCTCGCAGATCCAGAGTATTTCCTCCTGCAGTTCCGACAGCCTCAGGAAACCGGCCTCGGCAGCCAAGTCCCCGCGGGCGATCATGATCGCCAATGGGTTTTTGCTGGCAGCGGCAACGATCAGTTCCGGCAGATGATTCACGGCTTCCACCGTTTCGATTTTGATCACAAGTGGAATGGCTGCAGCCGCTTCACTTCCGACCTGCTCCGCCAAAGTTTTCTGGATGGCCACGATGTCCTTGCTTCCGCGGACAAAAGAGAAACCCAGGATATCGGCATCCTTTTCGGCAACCAACAGGTCTTCACGGTCCTTATCAGTCAGAATCGGCATCCTAAAAGTCGATTCCGGGAAGTTGAGCCCTTTCTGCGCCTTCACTCTGATCCCTTTTACCTTGGCTGCTTTGCCTACCTGCACGACGACACCTTGCGGCTTCTGTTCCACAACACGCCCTTCCAGGACACCATCATCCATGATGACCGGACTGTCTATTTTCAGTTCATCAAAGAGATTCAGGCTTTCGCTGAACACAATGATTGGATATTGTTTCAGATCATTAAAGGAAGCATCCGCCGTCAGGAAGAAGAAGTCCCCAACCTTGAGGCGCGGTTTATCCTTTTCGCTGATGACGGTATCCACCCGGATTTTCGGACCCGCGATATCAAAATAGATGCGGCAATTTTTGCCGGTAATTTTTTGGGCTTCTTGAAGATTTTCGATCATCTTCTTCCAGATAACACTGTCGTCATGGGCGCAGTTGATGCGGGCGATATCCATGCCGCGCTCCAGCAGGCGGACGAGAAATTCTGTATCCGCTGCGGCCTGTTCCGGGAGGGTGACCATTATGCGGGTCGTCCGGTGGTTCGGAGCATCACCCATCAAGGCATTCGCCTCGGTCGCCAGTTTTTTCCGGCCCGGGAATTTTTCGCTTGTTTTTGGATAGTCATCCAGCTGCTTAATTTCCCCTGACATCAGCGCCAAGTTGCGGACAATCGCATCCAGTTGTTGGAGCACTTTCGATTCCGTTCGTCCCAGTGAGGATAAGCCCCATTTGGACAGACGGCTCTGCAAGGGGCGGATATCCCTGCGGCGCAACGCCAGATAATAGGCAAGGTTTTTGCCGCTCAGTTGGAAGGAAGCCCGGGAAATGCCCGGCTCCCATTCCGCATAAAGGGCATTGCCTTCCTCATGGACAGCCTGACGGAGCGCCCGCATCTCCTCATATAACGCCTGCAATTCATTCCGTTCTTTCTCTTTCATCCTGTTCGCACCTCGACCTTTCATCATTTATAAAACGAAGGATTGTCATCTGGAAAATAGCTTGGTATCTGAAACAAAAACACCCTGCTCTGCTTCAGAATAGGATGTTTTCGAAAGTATGGACGGCGCTCGTCAGAATGCCCCACCGCCGGAACCGCCACCCGAACCGCCGGATGAACCCCCACCGAAACCGCCGCCGAAGCCGCTGCTGTTCGAGGAAGTCGGCATCGATTTGGTCACGCCTGTGTTGATGCTGTTGTTCAACGAAGACAGGAAGATGGCGTTGTTCATGTAGTAATAGCTGCCGAACGCGGAAGCTTGGATTTCATTCACCGGGAACTCGACCTGCATCTGCTTCATGACTTTGTCGGCCACTCCCAAAGAGACGGCATAGACCAAGAAATGATCCCATAAAGCGATGGATCCGACATCGCGCATCGGAAAATCACCCACGTCCTTCAGCATGTTGCGGAAGCCAGCCCATTCCTGCTTCGTCCGTTCCCCTTCGGCAGTCATGATCGGCTTGACAGCCACTGCCATAAGCTGGATGAAACTGAAAGCCGCACCCAAAACTGCGAGGACAATCGCCCAAGCGGTAAAGTTGCCGCTCATGATGCCGAAGAACACAACAGCGAACAAAAGGAAAATGTTTGCGACAAAAGCAAGGACCGCGAAGGCTACAGCTTTTTTGTTGTCCTTCGAACGATAGTTCTGGCGTTTCGGTGTGGCGACATCCATTACGCGCTCTTGCCATTTGACCCGATTCTCATTGAAGCGTTTGGCTTCAGTCGAATTGTCGGCGATGTTCTCGATATCATCGAGCGTGACGCTTTCCCCATCCCCGACATCGCTGATGAACCAATCCAATAGCAGCTTTTCATGGCTCAGGAGCGGGGCATTTTTTGTGTCCTTGATCTGCGTCAGACGGAAGGAGTCTTCCGGTGCTTTTTCCCGCCCGAAAATCCCTTTTTGGGGAATCTGTACCGGAAGGATCGTCAGATAGCCTTTCCGCACCAGATCCAGGATAGTCGCCGAAATGTCGGCAGCTTGCACATTCCCACTGAAGACGGCACCGTTCATGACGGCAGGAGTCATGTCCTCAGGCAATTCGTAGATATGATCCGGCAGATGGATTTCCTGCGGGATTTCTTTTCGCCTTGCTTTCCTTACCCACAAGAACACCAGAATCGGCAGAACCGGAGCGACTACCGCCAACACCGCGCTTAGAATTCCGTAAAGCCACGCATTGCGTTGCTCTTCTTCAGCCAATGCGGCTTCCTGAGCCAATATTTCATCGAATTTATCCTCGTTCACCACGTTCGGATTGTCTGCGGTGATGCTGGTCGGGAAGATCACATGGGCCTCCACGAACTGATTGGCCGGATTCTGCGGGACGTACAGCAGGACTTTTTGATTGTCTTCCAACGTCACTGTGCTGTTTTCATCGCCACCGTGGCCCCAAGCGCGCAATTCCTCTTCACCGGTCGCTTCCGGCAAAATAACGGTGACGTCCACATCGTTCAATGGATCCT
>NZ_JBAWAZ010000295.1:0-1856 GCF_049589555.1 Trichococcus sp. | reverse complement strand
GGTCTTTTCATCACCTTTGGCCGAATTAATTTGCATTTGAGTCAAAAACATACCCGTAGATACGTTTGCTCCACTTAAATCAGCGTCACGCAAATCAGCCCCGATAAAATCCGCACCTCTTAAATCTGCATTCCTCATATCGGCAGCAATCAAATAGGCTCCCCTTAAATTGACTGCCTGCAGATTTTGCCCGCTTAGTTTTTTGCCAATCCAATCTGTTCTTTCATGATTGTAATCCTTATCTTTTTTTGTGCTGGAAATTTTTTGGAATAGTCTTCCACGTATATAGTTGCTGGTTTCCGAAAGCAACTCATTTAAGGGAAACCTGTACATCACTATATCCAAAGACAGCAGTTGATCAGCATCGCGTTTTGTTAGGTTTTGCAGCTCATTGAGCTGCATATTCAATTTCTCGGACAAAGCATTGGGTAATTCATAAGACAAGGCTTCCGCCGCGTACGCAATCATTTCATGGATTTGTTCCATAATCGGAAACACTTGGAACATTTTAGCTCCAATTTCAGGATCATCCCGCCAACTTAGACCTTTAAAAGTAACTTGGGAAACAACTTGTCCGGCACCTAAACAGTCAAACACAGTACAGCCCTTAAAACCTTTCTCCCGTAAGTTAGCATGAATTTTACAACCATAATCGGATTGTAGATTGGCACAAGGACTGCCTGCTGGTTTGTTGATAGGAAAATCGCTCGACGCTATAATGTTGAGCGCTGTGCAGCAAAGCCCAAAGCACTGCGAACAATCCGCAGTTAAACTTTCTCTGATATTTTTGGCTGTTTCGTTATGCATTTTTACAACCATTCCTTTCGCGTTGATCAAGGTAAAAAAAGGGGAAATTGATTTTCAGGCTAATAGCCCATTTGTATTTTTGAACCGAAGAGAAATTCTAGGTTCCATTATACATGAATTTCAAGCCATCTGTCGGTGCAAATAGCGAAAATCATGGTCGATTCCCGATTCACAAAAATAGGCGGAGCGGGTGCGATGTTCTATAATAAGTATGACAACAAAAGCAATGGTATACGGGGGAAAACGGATGATACTGGAAGAAAGAATCAACCAACTGAACGATAAGAACTTAGTGGCGGAGCGACCGTACGTGGTTTACTGGATGCAGAGTTCGCAGCGGGCGGAGTACAACCATGCCCTGGAATATGCAATCCGTCAGGCCAACCGACTTGAGAAGCCGCTGGTCGTCTACTTCGGGATCACAGACGGCTTTCCTGAAGCCAATGAGCGCCACTATGCATTCATGCTGGAAGGGCTGAAGGAAACGAAGACCGCATTAGAGCAGCGCGGCATCCAAATGCTGATCCGGAAAATATCGCCGGAAAAAGGTGCGCTGGAAATTTCCGGATCGGCGGCCTTGCTGGTGGTCGACCGCGGCTATCTCAGGATAGAGCGGCAATGGCGCGCTGCCTTGGCCGAGGGTGCCGAATGTGCCGTTGTCCAGGTTGAAAGCAATGTCGTCGTTCCGGTCGAACTGGCTTCTCCGAAAGAGGAGTATTCCGCCGCGACCTTGCGTTCCAAACTGAAGAAAATCCTGCCGCATTGTCTGGCGCCATTGGAGGAGACCGTCTGCAACCATCCATCCGTCACAGTGGAGCTTCCGTTCAAGGCGTACGATGTTTCGGATACGGAAAAGGCATTGGCCGGGTTGGTTATCGACCGCAGTGTCCCGCGCGTTGCGGATTATATCGGCGGAACTGGTGAAGCCAAGCGCTGGCTCGAGGAGTTCATCGAGAATAAATTGGCCAGGTACAGCGAACGGAAGAATCGCCCTGGCGAGTCCTTCACCTCAAATCTGAGTCCATACCTCCATTTCGGGCAGATTTCGC
>NZ_JBAWAZ010000294.1:0-3256 GCF_049589555.1 Trichococcus sp. | reverse complement strand
GGACAAAAGCGAAACGACGCTTTTGTCCGGCCTTAAGTTTATTCGTTTTTCTGTTTTTGTTTGTAACTTTGACTCCAATTGAATTCAGTCCAGCTGAATTCGTCCTGCTCAAGCAAAGCGTCACTTTCTTTTGGTCCCATCGAGTGGCTCTCATACGCGAAAAGGGTATCCGTGCAATCTTCTTGGGCATCCCAAACTTTGCGGATCTCATCAACGAAGTGCCAAGATTGTGCGACTTCATCCCAGTGGGAAAAGTTTGTCGGATCGCCGTTCAGGCAATCCAATAAGAGGCGTTCATAAGCTTCAGGGCTGTTTGCCTGCGTCTCCTCATCGTAGATGTGGTGCATACGGATGTTCTTCATCTCGGTACCTTGACCGACGCGTTTGGCGTTCAGACGTAAGGAGAAGCCTTCCAGCGGTGAAACATGGATGGTCAGAACATTCGGTTCAGCGATTTCGTCGACGCCTTCTGTAGGGAAGATATTCATCGATACATGTTTGAACTGGATATGGATGTATGTTTCTTTTGAAGCCATTTGTTTACCGGTCCGGATGTAGAAGGGAACGCCTTTCCAACGGAAATTATCGACTAGTATTTTGCCGGCCACAAAGGTTTCTGTTGATGAAGCAGGATTGACGTTAGGTTCCTCCCGATATGCTTGCAAAGCTTTGGTAGGGTTTCCGGCATACTGGGCCCGGATAAAGTTGCGGTTGACCTCTTCCGGCGTGTTGTACAGACGCAGGGAACGAAGAGCCTTAATTTTCTCGGAACGGACATCTTCGCCTTGCAAGGACAGTGGTGGTTCCATAACCAACAAGGCAACAATCTGAAGGATATGATTTTGCACCATATCGCGCAAAGCACCATTGTTGTCGTAATAAGCGCCGCGTTCTTCCACGCCCACAGTTTCGGAGAGGGTGATCTGAACATTGTCGATGTACTTGTTGTTCCACAGCGATTCGAAAATCATATTGGAAAAACGGACGGCTGAGATGTTCTGCACCATTTCTTTGCCCAAATAATGATCGATACGGAAGATTTGGTTCTCGTCAAACGATTTGCGCAGCTTAGTGTTCAGTGCATCCGCGGATTCGAAATCGCGCCCGAATGGCTTCTCAATAATCAAACGGTTGAATCCGTCTACTGTGATCAATTTTTGTTCTTTCAGTTTTTCAGCAATGATGCCGAAAAACTCCGGAGACATCGCCAGATAGAAAATGCGGTTCCCTGACAGCGAATACTTGGCATCCAAGGATTCGGACAAGCCCTTCAATTTGACGTAGTGTTCCGAGTCGTTGACGTTGTGGGCGATGTAATAGAAATGGGCTGCAAAAGAAAGCGCATCTTCCTTATCCTCAGTCAAATCTTTGATGGAATCCAAGACCACTTCACGGAAATATTCATCAGTCCAGTCTCGTCTCGCTGTTCCGATAACGGCAAAATTATCTTTGATGAATCCTTTTTTGTATAAGCGAAATAATGATGGATACAGTTTGCGGTGAGCCAAATCACCAGTTGCTCCGAAAATAGTGAACAGAGCAGTATTTTGGGTAATCATTACATGCCCCCCCTTTTTATTATGATTAGATTCTATTCATTATATCATTATACTATTATCATTTACGGTTGGCAATGAAAGAAAGCGTCTGTTTTCACGATGACGCTATCGTTGACGGGCTACTTTCGGTTGCGTGTGTAAATATATTGCGAATAAATTTACGTGCTTGATTTTCAAATTCTTATCTGAAATTAAGGTTTAAACCTTGCGCGTGTGTTATAATGGTAAGGCATAAAATACGCAGAAGAAAAACAAGAGGTGTAAACGTGGAATTTAAAGACTTTCAATTGAAGCCATTTTTGCTGGAGGCAATCAGCAAATTGAATTTCAAAGAACCGACCGATATCCAAAAACAAATTATCCCGATCATTCGAACCGGCAAGAGCGTGATTGGCCAATCGCAGACAGGAACAGGGAAAAGCCATAGCTTCTTGCTGCCCTTGATCGATGCAATCGACCCATCAAAAAATGAAGTCCAAGTTGTCATCACTTCACCTAGCCGTGAGTTAGCTGAACAACTGTATCAGACAGCCAGCCAACTGGTCTCAAACGCGCCCGAAGAAATCCGTATCGTCAGCTACGTAGGTGGCACAGACAAAAAACGTCAAATGTCGAAACTAGTCAACAACCAACCGCATATCGTAATCGGGACTCCCGGCAGGATCCTTGACCTGATAAATGAGCAATCACTGAAGATCCATACCGCATCCAAAATGGTCATTGACGAAGCGGATATGACACTGGATCTGGGCTTCCTGCATGATGTCGATCAGATTGCCGGCCGTTTGCCGGAGAAACTCCAGATGCTGGTATTCTCCGCTACGATCCCAGAGAAACTGAAGGGTTTCTTGAAGAAATACGTCGAAAACCCTGTCGTTGTCCAGTTGAAACCGGAACATATCATTGCACCGGCAATCGATAATCTGTTGTTGTCCACTAAAGGACAAGCAAAAATTGATGTTCTGTATCAAGTGTTGACAATGGGAGAACCGTATCTGGCATTGATTTTTGCCAATACAAAACAAAATGCCGAGGAAATCGCTGATGGACTGAGACAACGTGGCATTCAGCCAGCGGTCTTGCATGGCGATGTGCCGGCTCGCGAACGCAAACGCATCATGAGAAGAGTCCATAATCTGGAGTACCAATTCATGGTGGCTACCGATTTGGCGGCACGCGGCATCGATATCGAAGGCGTTTCACACGTCATCAACTATGAATTACCGAAGGACATGGAATTCTTCGTACACCGTACGGGCAGAACGGGACGCAGCAACTTAAAAGGAACTGCGATCACTTTGTACGCACCAGGTGAGGAAAAGGCAATCGACGATCTGGAGAAGTACGGTGTTGTTTTCAAACCGGTAGCTATCGAAAAAGATCAACTTGTCGAAACTTACGAAAGAAAACGCCGTGAGATGAGAAACGCTCCGAGTCAATTGGAACCCGATCACCGCATCCGCGGAATGGTAAACAAGGCTAAGAAACAAGTGAAGCCTGGCTACAAACGTAAATTGAAAGAAAATATCGCCAGCCAACAAAAACGCAAAAGAAGAGCAAGCAAAACCCGCAACCACGGGTAAAAGATAAGAAAAGCTGAACGGGTTCGTTCAGCCCTGAAAGAAATTTAGGAAATCGTGCCATGCAACGTTCCCTACGGTCACCTTGTACTGGGACTCTAAGGGATGAATCCCTAA
>NZ_JBAWAZ010000293.1:0-1953 GCF_049589555.1 Trichococcus sp. | reverse complement strand
CCGCGAATATCAGGTACGCCGCGCATGAAACAGTTTAGGCGAAAAGAGACCAAGGAGGACAATTTTATGAAGAAAGCAGATACGCTCACAAGCGATGCACTGATTCCCGAGCAAAGCACGTCCGCGACCGCGGCAAAGAAAATACGAAAGAGGATCCAGCCGGAAAAAATGATCACCGTCGGCACCGTCGCAGCGATCATGGTGCTCTGGTATGTCGTTACCGCGCTGGGGCTGGTCAGCCCGATGCTGCTGCCGAGCCCGTTGGCGGTTTGGACGGCCTTCGTGGAGATTCTCTTCAACGGCTATAAGGGCTACTCCTTGCTGCAGCACATCGGCACCAGCTTATGGCGCCTGCTCAGTGCCTTCGGATTGGCGATCATCGTCGCGATTCCGTTGGGTTTGCTCAGCGGCTACAACACGAAAATCAAAGCGGCCTTGGATCCGATCATCAACTTCTACCGCCCACTTCCGCCATTGGCTTACTACACTTTGTTGGTAATGGGGCTCGGGATTGCGGATGCTTCGAAAGTCGCCTTGCTGTTCCTGGCAGCCTTCGCGCCGATCTACGTCAGCTGCGTCTCCGCCGTTGCGAAAGTCAACACAGACTTCATCAACAGCGCGAAAACAGTCGGCGCCAGCCAGACCCAAGTGTTCTTCCATGTCATCCTGCCGTCCTGCTTGCCGGATATCCTGACGAGCCTGCGCACCGCACTCAGCGTTGCCTACACGACCCTCGTTTCGGCGGAAATGGTTGCGGCTATGACCGGGATTGGTTGGCTCGTCCTTGATGCCAGCAACTACTTGCGCAGCGACATCGTCTTCGTCGGCATCATCATCATGGGCATCACCGGCATTCTTTTGGATAAAATCATCGTCATCGTACAAAATAAATTTGTCCCTTGGGCAGGAAAATAATCGGAGGCTTTTTATGAAAAAAAACCACATGTTCTCTAAACTACTGTTCTTATCTTGCTCAGCTCTTTTGTTCGCGGCTTGCGGCAGCGCGGACAGCGCGACTGACTCTTCCACCGCTTCGGCGGACGGCGACCTGCCTGAGAAAGTCATCATCGCGACTTTGGAAATGCCGAACGACGAAGGCATCGCGAAAGCGGAAGGCTATTTTGAGGATGAAATGGGTGTGCCGATCGAAATCGTCCAATTCGAAAGTGGAAAAGCGATCAACCAGGCCATGGTTTCCGGCGCCGTCGACTTCGGTTTGACCGGTTCGGGCTCGGCCGTATTGGGCATCGCGTCTGGCATCCCGATCGAAATGATCTGGATCCATGAAACGTTGGGCTCGGTGGAATCATTGGTTGCGAAGAACGAACTGAACGCTACCTCCTTGGAAGACCTGAAAGGCAAGAACATCGGCGTTCCTTTCGCCAGTACGGCCCACTACAGCCTGCTGCGCGCCATCACGGCCAGCGGCTTCGAAGAGACTGATTTCACCCTGATCGATCTGCAACCTTCCGACATCTTTGCGGCATGGCAACGTGGCGACATCGATGCCGCCTACATCTGGGAGCCTACCCTCAGCGAATTGCTGACTGACGGCACCATCGTCCTGCACAGTGGAGACGTAGCTGAAATGGGCTATATGACAGCCAACGTCGAAATCGTCCACAGCGAATTCGGCGAAGCTTATCCGGAAATCGTTGAGAAATACATCGCTGCTGTCGATAAAGCCGTAACGCTTTACCGAGAAGATCCGGATCAAGCCATCTCCATCATCTCTAAGCAATTGAACATCACTGAAGAGTCCGCTAAGCTCCAAATGGAAGGCCAAAACTGGATTTCCGCAGAGGAACAATTGGATGCAGCCAACCTGGGAACGTCCGAGGCAGTCGGCGCAATGGCCGCTACCATGTATGATATGGGCCAATTCTACCTGGATCAAGGCAACATCACCGAATCGCCGAGCGAAGCAGATTTTGCTGAAGGAATCAACACAAC
>NZ_JBAWAZ010000292.1:0-2246 GCF_049589555.1 Trichococcus sp. | reverse complement strand
AGTGTTTCAGCTCATAGATGCCCGAATCCGTTTGGATGTACGTGTCGTTGATTGCGCGACTGATGGTGGACTCGTGCAGACCCAGTTCCTCCGCGATGTCCTTTAATTGCAGCGGAACAAGCGGATGGGCTTCGTCAAAGAAAAAAGCCGCCTGTCTGTGCACGATTGCCGTACTGACGCGTAAAATCGTTTCGCTGCGGAGCGCCAAACTTTCCTGCAACGCTTCATATTCCTTCTTTTTGTCTTTTATGTACGCTTCCACTTCTTCATCATGAAATTGCTCCAATTCCCCCGCGTATTCTTTGTTGAAGGACAGAATAGGCACGCCATATCTGGTTTCTTTTATCATCAGTTGCGAGTCTTTGATGGTGACGAGGATATCGGGCCTGACGGAAATCTGCTCATCGGCTTGGAATGCTGCCCCGGGAGAAGGATTCAGATGCTGGACAAAGTCGAAAACGGCTTGGATATTTTCCAACAATACCGCATACCTTTTGGAAATGGCACCCCATTTTCTGTTGATCAGATCATCGAATGATTCTTCCAATACGACATAAGCGATGTCGGGTGCATCCTCTCGCCGCTCCGTCTGCAGCATCAGGCACTCCTGCAGATTACGTGCCCCGATACCCGGAGGATCCAGTTGTTGCAGAAGCGTCAAGGCATCCATCAGTTGAATAGGATCAGCCTTCGTTTCAGTAGCTGCTTCTTCGATATTTTTGAGGACATAGCCCTTATCATTCAACTGGTTTATCCACCAAAAAATCAGCGTGCGGAGATACGTATCGCGGTAAGTCAGCAGCACTTGCTCCGTGACGTATTCATAAAGGGATTGTTTGCGGTCGGGTATCCAACTCAAGTCGTTGGTTTGGCTTTTGTTTCCGGAAGTTCGCGACTCTCTGACCTCCAGCTGTAAGAAAGGATTTTCCAAAACCTTCTGTTCCAGATAATCACGTAAATCCAATCTGCCCAATTGAAGCAAATGAATCCCCTGCAGCGCCTTTTGAGAAAGCGCTTGCTTTTGTGTCTGCGACTGGGTAAGATTGTGGCTTTGGCTTAGGTTCACAATATATTCCTCTTTTCTGGTCCTGCGATAATTTGATGATTAAATTAGACCATCTTTCGGGCCTAACATCAAGTACTAAAAAAACCTTTTCATTGCTATCAGGAGGAAAGTATCTCTGATACCAACAAAAAGGTGCTCTATCTATTATTCTCCAACCGTCTTAATAATGCTGTACTCATCCACCACCGACAGATCGGATACTTTGTAAGTTGTGAAGGTGAGGGAATCGTCGGTCACCTTAATGTTCATGTAGGTGGGCTCCTCCAATTGCAGCGCGACAGCGGCATAACGCTCGTAAACCGAGGCATCCTGCAATTCGTAGTATTTGGAACCGGAGGCCGAATTGCCGGTCAGGTAGACGGTGCCGTCCGGATCGATAGCCGCTCCCTCCTCGTTGTAGGCAATTTCCCCGACCACTTCATCGCCTTTCATCTGATAGGTCCGCACATAGACATGATCGTGCCCCATCAGCACCGCATCAATCTCCAGTTCATCGAAGATCGGCACCAACCCAGCACGCAAGACGAGGACATCTTCATCAAGTGCATGGTTCGCACTGCTGTATAGCGACTTGTGCAGGAATACGATCCGATGGGTCGCATCCGGGTTTTCCGCGATCGCCAACTCCATCGCTTCCTTGTGCTCAGCGATGTCGCTGCTTTGGGAATTCAGCGCCATGAACAAGGTGTTCCCGTAGGTGAAATAAAAATCACTGCCTTCGGAATCCTCTCCCAAGCCGGTTTCGTTTGGAATATTGAAATAATCCGTAAACGGGGAGTCATCATGTATTCCGGCAATGGTCATGATGGGATAGGCGGTCAGCTCCTCCGGGAAGAACCAGCCATCATATTGGCTCAACTCATTAGCTTTGTTCACCTGATCCCCTGATGAAACAAGGAAGGCAGTATCGGGAAACATTTCCGTCGCGGCCGTCACCGTCCTGTCCCAGCCGTCCGCATCGATCCATGCTCCCTCGCCCGCTCCGATCTGCGGATCGCCGAAGAACAGGATGTTGAACCCCCCCTCCGCCTGCGTACGGAATGTGTAGGACTTCGACCAGGCACGGTGGCCGTCCCCGAATCGATAGGAATAAAGCTGGTTCTCCTCCAGTCCAGAGACAGTCGCTTTATGTCTTGAACGGCCGCGCAAAATGTCTTCAACTGTCGCCTCGAACGTCTCG
>NZ_JBAWAZ010000291.1:0-1690 GCF_049589555.1 Trichococcus sp. | reverse complement strand
GTATACATCCCGCCGCAAGCCCCTGGTCCGGGACAGGCGTTGCATTCGATCGCCCGAACTTCTTCTTCCGTCATTTCACCATTGTTCCACTTTCCGATGGCTTCAAAAACAGAGACGAGATCGATGTCGTTGCCATCCTCATCTTTTCCTGGAGCGATCGTACCTCCATAGACAAAAATAGATGGGATGTTCGCATTGGCCATCGCGATGACAGAGCCCGGCATGTTCTTATCGCAGCCGCCGATGCTGATGAATGCGTCCAGATTTTGTCCGCCTACAGCAATTTCGATCGAATCGGCAATCAGATCGCGCGAAGGCAACGAATAGTTCATTCCCGGCGTACCCATAGCGATGCCATCGGAAACGGTCACTGTCGTAAACTGGACTGGCCATCCGTGCTGCTTCTTGATGCCATTTTTTGCGATTGCAGCCAAATCATTCAAGTGGATATTGCAAGGCGTGTTCTCAGCCCAAGTGCTGATCACCCCGACCATCGGCTTTTTGAAGTCTTCGTCATGCATGCCTGTCGCGCGCAGCATCGCACGGTTCGGCGATTTCACGACCCCATCATAAACGAAACTGTTGATGCGTAAATCTTTTTTGTTCTTTCCGTTGTCCATTCCCAAACCCCTCCCGTATTCTCATGCACAAGCACTTACTATTAATCGAATTTTAACATTTCTGTCCACAAAAGACTATCAGGGTCCCTCCATAAGTCAGGACATGGCGGAAAACGTTCAATATTTACGCGGCAAAAGTTGAGTCCTCAATTAATGATTTCCCCTTTGTTATTCGCCAACTTTTCATGCCACCGCCGAATGTCCTCAGGCGTCTGCCGTAACCACTCCGTTGCTTCGCCAACCACTTTTAAAGGTGCTTGCGAACGGTAGGAACGCGTCAGATTTCCGGGGAATTTCTTGTCCGTAACATTCGGGTCATTTTCGAATTCCCCTGTTGGCTCTACAATATAAATACGTTCTGGCCCATCACCTTTCGCCAATGCGGCTGCAAGTCCCGCACCACTGATCAAGGCCGTGAAATAAATGTGGTTCATTTTAAGCCCGTATTTGTAATTCGATTCTTCCTGTGCTGTCAGCAGATCACCGACCTGCAGATCTGCTTTTGTCCCATGAAAGAAGGGGCCTGGGTCAGACGGCATACCCTTATACGAATGTGACAATTCAAGATTCTTTTTTGCTTTGTCCGGAACGGATAACGCCTCATAGCATTTCCCGATGTTCGAATATAACGATGGGAAAGCACTCTTAACCGCAACATCATTCACTTTCAGCGCAAACCGCAAAGAGGTCTCGAACCATTTTAATTTGTCTGAACTATTTTTTTGATGCCGGGCCACATAATAAGCCGCGATGAATCTTTCAAAGTCGTCTGTCGCTTCACTCCAGGCTTGAAGAAACAGCAAGCCTGCCTGTTCAGGTTTGCCACCATCTTCCTTGCCCATCCCCTGAAGAAGCAGTTGAATGATTTGGTTATTGGGATCGAATTGATTCTCCATCTTATTCCACCTCTCAATTAGTGAACCGTATACTCACTTTTTCTTTTCTTTTTTCATTGCCTCCAGCTTCCTTGGCGGCGGCATTTTTTCTATCGCATACCTTAAGGCTGTTCTAGGCATTATGTCCCGCTTGCTTAACACATACTGGTATACCTCATCTTCATACTTGGTGCA
>NZ_JBAWAZ010000290.1:0-20138 GCF_049589555.1 Trichococcus sp. | reverse complement strand
AAATTGCTTATCCGGGAGTGGATTTGGATCTGGAAATCGAGCATCTGCAATCAAATCTGCAGATCCGCTACGGCGCCTCCCAAATCGAAGCGATAAAAGCAGCTTTGCTTTCACCGTTCTTCATCCTGACCGGGGGACCCGGTACCGGCAAAACGACCGTTCTGAAAGGGATCGTGCGCATGTTCTCCGAATTGAACGATCTGCCGGAAGACCCTAAGGATTACAAAGACGGACTTTTCCCGATTTTGCTTGCCGCTCCGACCGGACGTGCCGCAAAAAGGATGCAGGAAACGACAGGCCTGCCCGGCAGCACGATCCATCGCTTGCTGGGCTTGACGGGCCAGGAAAAGGAATCCGAAGAACTTTATACGCAAGAACTGGAAGGCAAGCTGTTGATCATCGACGAAGTTTCGATGGTGGATACGTGGTTGATGCACAGGCTCCTGAAATCGGTGCCGCAGGGCATGCAAGTGCTGTTTGTGGGGGATAAGGACCAATTGCCCTCTGTTGGACCGGGCCAGGTGCTCTTCGATCTTCTGAACTGCAAAGCGTTGCCGCAGGTAGAGCTGAACGAGATATTCAGACAATCCGGCGATTCATCGATCATCCCATTGGCTCACGAAATCAAGAACGGCATCCTCCCGCGCGATTTCCGCAACAATCAAGCTGATCGGTCATTTCTGCCTTGCCAAACGCACCAGATTGAACTGGTGATCCGGCAAGTCGTCGAAAAGGCGAAGTCAAAAGGTTTCACCGCGAAGGATATCCAGATTCTGGCGCCGATGTACAAAGGTGCTGCCGGCATTGATGCCATCAATACGATGATGCAGGAGATCTTCAATCCGAAAGGGAACAAGAAAAGACGGGAAGTCGCTTTTTTTGATGTCGTCTATCGGGTAGGCGACAAGGTGCTTCAGTTGGTGAACCAACCAGAAAATAATGTCTTTAACGGGGATATGGGTGAAATCACTGCCATCCAATTCGCCAAGGAAACGGAAGAGAAAGTCGACCAGATCACGATCCTGTTTGATACCGTGGAAGTCACCTACAATCGGAACAATTGGAACAAGTTCGTGCTGGCGTACTGTTGTTCCATCCATAAATCGCAGGGCAGCGAATTTACGATGGTCATTCTGCCGATGGTGAAACAGTACGGGCGGATGCTGCGCCGCAATCTGCTTTATACTGCCATCACCAGGAGCAAAAGCAAATTGATTTTGTGCGGGGATTACGAAGCTTTCGAAACGGCAGTCGTAAGCACCGGCGATATCCGGAAAACGATGCTGCATGAAAAACTGGAACGCAACCTGAACAATGACAAGGTCTTCACTGCGGAAGAGCCTGCCGAAAGCAAGGAAACGAAGGCGCTCGGCGCCGGGAATGAAGTTGCTGTATCGATCACCGAAACAACTACAGAATCCGCAACCCAAAAGCCAGAAAATAAAGAGTCTCCAAAAATAATACCCGTCTACCATTTGACCAGCGGACAGATTTCCGATGGGAGCATCGATCCGATGATCGGCATGGAAAATATAACGCCGGAAACTTTCATGAATGAAAAATAATCCGGGAGAAGTCCGCAGACAATGAAGAATTTGTCTGCGGACTTTTCAGCTGTCAGAAAATCAATCAGCGCAGAATACTCCAATTAAAGTCGGTAGGCTCAGCAAAAGAAATAAGCTACTCGCCGCCCCAATATTCTGCTATACTGACAGTAAAGCAAGTTACTGGTTTTCCAATACAGCTACAAGAAGAGAGTGGTATAATGGAACTATTTGATCAATTGATGAATCCGAACTGGAAGAACATCCCGATGGAGCACAAGCTTGTTCTGGCCAGCAGCGTTGTTCGTTATTTTGTGAATCCCCTGTTGCCTGTCGCGGATATCCGTCCGGCGTATTATCAGATGGGTGGCATCAAGACCGAGACGTTCACAGTGGACATCAACGGCGCCCCGTTTGTTTTTGTGCCCGGGCACAAGGAAGCCGTCCTCGGGTGGGACAGCGGAATCAATGGCCTGGACCCATTGGACATCAGCTCCGACAGGAAAGAGATGTACCTCGCCATCGAAAATTGCCTGAAACTTTCTGTTCAGGGCGCCGAGTTTTTGCATGACGATCATTGGATGAAAAAGAAAATCGAACCGATCCATTCGTTGGATGAATTGGACGAATTGGTCAACAGCCAAATGTCGCAGCTCCGGACGACAGAGATCCCTCCGTTATTGGTGGAAGTCAGTCCGACTTATGTGGGAATGACGAAAGTCGGGAATTATGCAGTCATAAACGGGAAATTTGAAGGCCAGGGCGATTGGTTCAGCATACACGAGAAGGATATTCACCAGGCGTTGATGCCGAGCGCGAACGGATCCTCGGTATTTGCGGATTTTCCGGCGCATCTGGTCCAAAACGATGCCTTCTTCCTGAGACAGAATGAAGATTTGGATACGTACACCGTTTACGCGCCTTACCAGACAACTTATGCAGAAATGCGCAAGCAATTGGAGAAGGATGGTATGGGGCTGTTGTCCAGCGATGAATGGGAATATTGTTGCGGCGCATCCACCCGCAGGCTTTTCCGTTGGGGCAATCAGTTGCATCGCAACCTGTTCGAACCGGATGAAAGCTACCTCTACAAAAAAAACATGTTCGGTCTGGAGATCGCGAATATGGGCTGGGGACCGGAACTCGTCGAAGACGGGCTGTTGGCTAAAGGCGGCTGGATTTTCATTCAAGCCGAGAACATATTGGAGAAACTCCTGCCTTACGCTACCTATTATGAAAACCATGCGGATGCTTTGAAAGCGAAGCGGCAAGAACCATTGTCACCCGGTTATTACTGCGCAAGACGTTCCATCCGCATAGAAATGTGACCTGGTCCGCTTTTCTTAAGAACTGCTTGCAAGCGAACGTGATTTTGGTTATACTAGTTTTTGATTGAAGCAGAGGATATAGGAATGGATAACAAAAGAGAGTTTCCGTTTGGTGAAAGGAAACGCATCCGTTTATGCTCCCTTTGCATGAATATAGTAGAAATACTATCGCTTCCAGCGTTAACGGATCCGAGAGGTAATGAATGATCAAAACATTTCATTGCAAACAAGGTGGTACCGCGTGATTCGTCCTTGTATGCAGTGGGGTGTTTTTTATTTTTGTCCACTCAAAAAAAACAATGAAGAGAAAAGGAAGGTAATAATGAAGAATCTGAAAAGCAGTGACATCCGTCAAATGTATCTTGATTTTTGGGCAACAAAAGGGTCAAAAGTGGAACCGAGCGCTTCGCTGATACCGGTCAACGACCCTACCTTATTATGGATCAACTCAGGCGTAGCGACATTGAAAAAATATTTTGATGGCACGTTGATTCCTGAAAATCCGCGCATCACCAATGCTCAAAAAAGCATCCGCACAAACGATATCGAAAATGTTGGTGTGACGGCAAGACACCATACTTTATTCGAAATGTTGGGGAATTTTTCGATCGGGGACTATTTCAAAGAAGAAGCGATCCCTTGGGCTTGGGAATTCCTGACTGATGAAAAATGGTTGGCGTTCGATCCGGAGCTGCTTTACGTCACTTATTATCCGGAAGACACGGACACAAAACGCATCTGGCAGGAAAAAGTAGGCTTGGCGGAAAATCATATCGTTCCGATCGCAGACAACTTCTGGGATATCGGAGCAGGACCATGCGGACCGGATACGGAAATCTTCTATGACCGCGGACCAGCCTTCCAGGATTTGCCTGACGGAGACCCTGAAATGTATCCGGGCGGTGAAAATGAACGCTACCTTGAAATCTGGAACCTAGTATTCTCTGAATTCAACCACAAGCCGGATGGCACCTATGAGCCACTGCCGCATAAGAACGTCGATACGGGGATGGGTCTGGAACGTGTCACAAGCGTAGTCCAAAACACACCGACCAACTTCGAAACGGATCTGTTCATGCCGATCATCGAAAAAATCGAGACGCTGAGTAACGGCAAGAAATATGGCGAAAACAAAACATTGGATATTTCCTTCAAAGTCATCGCTGATCACGTCCGCGCCGTCAGCTTTGCGATAGGGGATCGTGCCTTGCCATCAAATGAAGGCCGCGGCTACATTTTGCGTCGTTTGATCCGCCGCTCCGTCATGCATGGCCAAAAATTGGGCATCGAAAAAATGTTCCTGAACGAATTGGTTCCGGTTGTGGCAGCCATCATGGAATCTTATTATCCTGAAGTCAAAGCGGACCAAGATTTCATCATCAAAGTCATCACAAATGAAGAGCAACGTTTCCAGGAAACGATTCATGAAGGGATGGAAATCCTGAACAGCGTCTTTGAAGAGATGAACGAAAAAGGTGAAACTGCCGTAAACGGCACGAATGCCTTCAAACTGTATGATACATACGGATTCCCGTTGGAATTGACTAGCGAATATGCCGAAGAAAAAGGCTTCACAGTCGATACAGAAGGGTTCAACCAAGAGATGCAGGAGCAACGTAACCGCGCCCGTGCAGCAAGGCAAGTGGAAGACTCCTTCTCCGTGCAATCACCGGTCTGGGCTGAAGTACTGGTTCCAAGCACGTTTTCCGGATATGCACAAACAAAAATTTCGTCCGAGCTTTCAGTGATGGTTGCGAATGACGAAATCGTCGAAAAAGCAGCTGCAGATGATCGCGTTCAGATCATTTTCCGCGAAACACCGTTCTATGCAGAAATGGGTGGACAGGTTGCGGACAAAGGAACGATTGAAACCGAAGCTGGTGAAGTGATCGCAGAAATCGAAGACGTCAAACGCGCCCCTAATGGCCAAACGATGCACATTGCGCGTGTCCTGACGGAAATCCATTCGAACGAAACTTATATCCTGCACGTGAATGAAGCGCGCAGAAGAAGCATAACCAAGAACCATACAGCTACGCATCTATTGCACCAAGCGCTGAAGGATGTTTTAGGGAATCATGCCAATCAAGCCGGTTCGCTTGTGAATCCGAATCAACTTCGTTTTGACTTCACCCATTTCGGGCAAGTCACAGCAGAAGAGTTGGTGCGGATGGAAGAAATCGTGAATGAAAAAATTTGGGAAGCATTGCCTGTCGTAACTGTCGAAACAACTGTCGATAAAGCGAAAGAAATGGGCGCCATGGCTTTGTTCGGTGAAAAATACGGCAAAGAAGTCCGAGTGGTTGATGTCGGTGGCTACTCAGTCGAACTATGCGGCGGGGTTCATGTACAAAATTCGCAGGACATTGGCGTCTTTAAGATTTTGTCTGAATCCGGCATCGGTGCAGGCGTTCGACGCATCGAAGCAGTTACCGGTCAGGCAGCTTACCAGTATTTCCGTACAAAAGAAGCTGAGTTGAGCGAGGCGGCACAACTTGTGAAAGCCCAACAAACAAAAGAAGTTGCCGGTAAAATCAATCAGCTCAAGCAAGAAATGAAGGAAATGCAAGGCGAAAATGAGTCCTTGAAAGCCAAAATCATGAATGCCGAAGCCAAAGATCTCTTTGAGAATGTCGAAACCGTCAATGGTGTCACGTACATCACCTATGAAACGAAGAATCAGGATATGAATGCTTTGCGTCAATTGGCTGACCAATGGCGTCAAAAGGCAGTCTCTGATCTTTTCGTGGCAGCTTCGGCCACAGACGGCAAAGTCAATATGCTGGCTGCCGTTTCCAAAGATAAATTGGAACAAGGCCTGAAAGCCGGCGATCTGATCAAGACGCTCGCTCCGTTTGCTGGAGGCAAAGGCGGCGGACGTCCGGATATGGCTCAAGCAGGCGGCAATAACCCAGCAGGCATCCCAGATGCTCTGAAACACGTTGCGGCCTGGATCGCTGAAAATACAAAATAAGCATCCTTTCCCAGAGGTAGGCATCCAAAATAGATGCCTGCCCCTGTTTTTTTAACTCGATCGGAAAAAGGGCAGCGGCATTTCTTTGTTGTAGTTTTTAGTCATTTCTTGTAAAATGGTAAATATACTAAAGAAAACTGGGGTGTCGCTATGAGTTCGAAAGATGAAACGATGTTATTCAATTTTGATGATAATCTGAAAAAGAATATCCAAGAGACATTAGCCCTTGTTTATGACGCATTGGAAGAAAAAGGATACAATCCTATCAATCAGATTGTAGGCTACCTGCTTTCTGGCGATCCAGCTTATATCCCGCGTCATAACGATGCCAGAAACCTGATCCGCCGTCACGAACGTGATGAAATAATGGAGGAATTAGTGAAAAGCTATCTTTCTGGAACAGGCAGAATCATCCAATGAGGCTCATGGGCTTGGATGTCGGATCAAAAACGGTAGGCGTGGCCATCAGCGATCCGATGGGATGGACGGCGCAGGGGATAGAAATCGTCAAAATCGATGAGGCCAATGGCGTATTTGGCCTTGAACGGATTGCCGAATTGGTCAAGGAGTACGAAGTTGAGAAGTTTGTACTCGGATTGCCCAAAAATATGGACAACAGCATTGGTTTCCGGGCGGAAGCTTCCATCGCTTATGGGAATTTGCTTGAAAAAGAGTTGGGTTTGCCGGTCGATTATGTTGATGAAAGACTCACTACTGTTCAAGCAGAAAAAATGTTGATCAATGAAGGAAATGTTTCCCGCAAAAAACGGAAAAAGGTGATCGACAAACTTGCTGCTGTCATACTTCTTCAGAATTATTTGGACAGCCAGTAAAGAGAGTGGTTTTTTTGTCCTATTTGCGTTACAATATCCTTTGTTTGAACGATAAAAACAATAATTAGATAAAGAGGTGCATACCATGACTGAACATAATCACGATCACGATCATGACCATAACCACGACCATGACCACGAAGATAACCACGAGCACATCACAATCGTGGATGAGAACGGAAATGAAGAGTTATTCGAAATCTTATTCACTTTCGAATCAGAAGATTTCGGAAAGTCTTACGTGCTGGTTTATCCAGCAGGAGCTCCTGAAGGAGAAGAAATCGAATTGCAGGCTTATTCCTATGTTGAAACTGAAGATGGCGGAGAAGGCGATTTAGAGCCGATCGAATCGGATGAAGAATGGGATATGATCGAAGAAGTTCTGAACACATTTATGGAAGACGAAGACCTTCAATAAATTTGTCAGTGACTTGTAAGGATAGTAAGGGAGGATCGGGACAATTATTGTCTGGGTCCTCTTTTGTTTTGCGGTTGCTGCGTTGCTTTTTTGAGCTTTTGGCATCCAGCCGTATCCGCCCTGATAAAATGATGAGAAAACTGTCCAATATGCTCCATATGTCTATGCAAATAACGAAAAAGATTCAATTTATATAGGTTTTCGTGTATAATTACGGAAGTCGAATGGCTAATAGTCAACAAATAGCCATATACTCAAGTAAGGAGGGCCTCGTCTTTGTCACAAAATGATCAGCAAGAACCTCAAGAGCAACAAAAACTCATTCGTCCTACGTTGGAGAAAGAAGCCGTAGACAAAATGAAAATACGCAAAAAAGAACGGTCACTAGTGCGGAAAATTGTTTTTGCAATCGTAACGATAGGGATCCTGTTAGGAGTCATCGTTGGCTTTGCCGGCTACAGATATATAACAGACGCACTTCAGCCATTGGAGCCAGAAAGTACGGAAGTCGTCGAAGTGGAAATTCCGATAGGGACTTCCACAAAAGGGATCACACAATTGTTGGAAGAAGGCAACGTCATCAAAAACGCGACCATCTTCAACTACTACATCAAGACGCAAAATGTTTCTGATTTCCAAGCAGGCTTTTATGAATTATCGCCTTCCATGAGCCTGGATGACATCATTGCGACGCTTCAAGCGGGCGGAAGTCCTGTGCCACAATCGAGCGATCACAAAATCATCGTAAGAGAAGGCAATACAATCGAAGAAATCGCAGCAGAAATCGAAGAAAAGACCGATTTCACAGCTGAAGAATTTCTGGCGAAAGTGAATGACGCGGAATTCCTGACGAATGCGGCTGCACAATATCCTGATGTTTTGACTGAAGCATCCCAACGCACCGATACACGTTATCGTTTGGAAGGATACCTCTATCCGGCGACTTATGATTATATGACCGGAAATAGTTTGGATGAAGTGATTTTACAGATGTTGCAGAAGACGAACGAAGTGCTTACGCCCTATGCAGAACAGATTGCTTCTTCGGGCCATACACTTCATGAAATTCTGACGATTGCCTCACTTGTCGAAAAAGAAGGCGTTACTCCGGAAGATCGTGCGAACATTGCCGGCGTATTCTTTAATCGTCTGGAAATCGATATGCCGATACAATCGGACATCAGTATTTTGTATGCGCTGAATGAGCATAAGGAATTAGTGACATTCGAGGATCTTGAAATAGATTCGCCGTACAACCTGTACAGAAATACAGGAATGGGTCCTGGGCCATTCAATAGTCCAAGCGAAGGATCCATTCAAGCGACGCTGTCTCCAGCTGATACGAACTACCTGTATTTCGTTGCGGACACAACAACAGGCATCGTTTATTTTTCCGAAACATATGAAGAACATTTGCAATTGCAAAGCCAATACGTAGACAGCGAATAAGACGAATAAAGTGAGCTGCATGAAGAGAGGAAGAATACACCAGTGAAAAAACCTATCGTTATTGGGGTGACAGGGGGATCGGGAAGCGGGAAAACCAGTGTCAGCCGGGCCATCTTAGACAAGTTTACCGATGTTTCCATTTTGCTGTTGGAACAGGATTTTTATTACAAAGATCAAAGCAATCTGCCATTTGAGGAACGCCTGAAAACAAACTATGATCATCCGTTTGCGTTTGATACGGACTTGTTCATCGAAGATCTTAAAAAATTAATAAAATACGAGAGCGTCGAGCAACCTGTTTACGACTACTCCAAGCACACACGCAGCGATAAAGTGATCCATCGCGAGCCGAAAGAAGTCATAATCGTTGAGGGGATACTCATTTTAGAGGATCAGCGACTGCGTGATCTGATGGACATCAAAGTCTATGTGGATACGGATGATGATATCCGTATCATCCGCAGAATCAAACGCGATATGGAATCAAGAGGCCGGACGCTTGACTCTGTCATCCACCAATATCTGACAGTGGTCAAACCGATGCATCAGCAATTCATCGAGCCAACCAAAAAATTTGCGGATATCATCATTCCTGAGGGTGGACAAAATCAAGTCGCAATCGATCTGATGACCACAAAAATTGCTTCAATTTTGTCTGAAAAAGCAGAATAACAATAAATACCTGTAATATTTTAAAAATATAATTGCTTTTGCTGGGATTAAGTGGTATTTTAAATTCACTATTAATTAGGCAGCCAATAAACGATATAGAGCCACAGGAAATGATTATTTCTCTTTGGATGACATGCTACCTGTCCCAGATCCTTTTGGCTTTCGGGGACAGCTATCAATAAAAAAAGGGAACTGCGGTCCTGTGCTGCATATTGAATATTGAATCATTACTTAAAAGGGGCATATTTCTTATGATCGAAAAAGCATATCCGATGACAGCTGAAGGTAAAGCCAAATTAGAAGCTGAACTTGAAGACTTAAAAGTGAATAAAAGAAGAGAAATCGTTGAACGCATCAAGATTGCCAGAAGCTATGGAGATTTATCCGAAAATTCGGAATATGAATCTGCAAAAGACGAACAAGCTTTCGTCGAAGGCCGCATCACAACATTGGAAAAAATGATCCGTTTTGCGGAAATCATTGAAGTGCAAAACGTCGACAGCAATACAGTTTCGATTGGACTGAAAGTGACATTTGTGGAATTGCCGGATGGCGATGAAGAAACATACACCATTGTCGGCAGTGCAGAAGCAGATCCGCTGGAAGGCAAGATTTCAAACGATTCTCCGATCGCTAAAGCCTTGTTGGGCAAGCATATCGGCGCAGAAGTCGCCATCGGTACACCGGGCGGCGATATGAACGTGAAGATCGTCAGAATCGAACAAGCTTAAGAAAGCAATCAAGAAGAGGGTAGGACAAAAATCATTCGGAATGATTTTTGTCCTATCCTCTATTTGTTTATGTTTCTTTGAGGTTCATCGGGTATAATTACAGAGTAGATGCAATCATTTGGGCCGTACGACTTTAGTCTTAGCATATTATCCACCCTTAGCGCCCTGTCAAAACGGTGCAGGTAATCTATAATGGAAGCAGAGACTTACGTTCCTGCTTGCCGCACCTGCAAGTCAGCGTTCAGCGGAAATGTATGAAACATCGAAGAGAGGAAGGAGGGGCTTGGGATGAAAAAGAGTGCCTTGAAATTATTTTTGCTCATTGAAGGGCTATTAGGGTTGGCTGTCCTGTTTCAATTGGTGCAGGACACAGATTTACTGCTGGTCTTTGTGTTCGGACTGATATTCATTAAATTCGGCACCGGAAAAGGCGAGCGTCGTCAGATTCTAGGCTTGATCGGATGGTTTATGGTAGGCATGAGCATACTCTCCACTTTCTCAGTGTGGCTGATGTTGATTCTTTTCATACTGGTCGTTGTCATCAATGGAAAGGGAATCTGGTCTGAGCTGAAGCTAGATACTTTTGTGGACGTTCCATGGGAAGAAAAAGCATTCCGCACAGTCAAAACGAAAGAGCCGGAACAGCGGAACGGTTCCAGAAAGCGTCAGAAATGGATCGGAAACACCAGTATCGGGTCGGATGTCTATGAATGGGATGATGTCAATCTGACCGTATTCATGGGCGATACGATCATCGATTTGGGGAATACGTTGCTGCCGAAAGAGGAAAATATCATTCTGATCCGCAAAGGATTCGGAAAGACCAGGGTAATCATACCTTTGGGAATCGGAGTGGCTGTCCACCATTCCGCCATCAAAGGCCAGCTTTTGTTCAATGAAGATGAAATAGACTTGACCAACGAAACGGTCAAATTATACAGCCGGGACTACGATGAGACAAACAGAAAAATCAAAATCGTGTCCAATTGCCTGCTGGGTGATCTGGAGGTGATCTACCTATGAGGAGAAGCGCGGTTTTGATTCTGTTCAGCACGATACTCGGCGTCTTTGTTTTTATCGTGGCCGGCGTTTTATTTGCCCTCAGACCTTATTTAAGTTATCAGGAACTGCTTGAGGTGGATCGTTTTTATGTGCCGGCATTCCTTTACATCATCGTATTGCTGCTTTTTGCTGCGATCGTTGTAACTTGGATTGCCCACTTTTACTTGAAAAATCAAGAAAACCGCATCAAGGACAAGTTGCATTGGCTTTATCTTGGCAATTATGAGCATACGGCATTCAACAAAAAGCAGGATAGATCACTGTTTTTGGATCAGTACTGTCAGGCTATCCATATCGAAATCGAAATGCTCAGGAAAAAGATGCTCAGCCTGTCCCGGGAAGTGCAGCATCTGAGTGCAAATCCGCAGCAGATCGGCAACGAAACGAAAGAAGAAATACTCGAGCAGGAGAGGCACCGCATCGCGAGGGAACTGCATGATTCCGTCAGCCAACAACTCTTTGCCGCAATGATGATGTTGTCGGCGGTCAATGAGCGGTCGGGTGATTTCCCGGAAAAAATACAGAAACAGATGCGTCTCATAGAAGGCATCATCAACGAGTCCCAGTCAGAGATGCGAGCCTTGCTCCTTCATCTTCGTCCAACCAAACTCGAAGGCAAATCCCTGAAAAAAGGGATCGAACAGTTGTTGGTGGAATTGAAGTCGAAAGTCCAAATCGCGATCAAATGGGAAATCGACGATGTGCACACGATGAGCGGCATCGAGGATCATTTTTTCCGTATTGTGCAGGAGCTGCTTTCGAACACGCTGAGGCATGCAAAGGCAACCCATCTGGAAGTGTATCTGAAACAAACCTTGCAGGAAATCAGTCTCCGCGTTTACGATGATGGTGTCGGCTTCGATACCTCAATCGAAAAATCCGGCAGCTATGGTCTGATGAACATCAAAGAACGCGTGCAGGGGATGGGCGGGAGCTGCAAAATCATCAGTTTTCCCAAAAAAGGGACCGTGATCGAAATACGCATCCCGAATACCAATGTGAAGACAAACGACGCAAGCGCTGAATAGAATGACGGAAGTTTTGAAAAAAGTTTCATTAGGAGGGTTCAGGTTGATACGTGTATTGATTATCGACGATCACGAGATGGTGAGGCTGGGTTACTCGGCCTATTTATCCATCCAAGATGACATTGAAGTAATAGGGGAAGCGGAAAACGGCTTGATCGGCTATGAAATGGCCCTGGATCTGCGTCCGGACATCATTTTGATGGATCTGGTCATGGAAGTAATGGACGGCATTGCCTCGACAAAAGCGATATTGAATGAATGGCCCAAAGCGAAAATTATCATCGTCACCAGTTTCATCGATGATGAGAAGGTCTATCCGGCTTTGGAGGCGGGGGCTTCCAGTTACATGCTGAAAACCTCTTCAGCGCATGAAATTGCCGATGCGATCCGTTCCACTTACCACGGCGAGTCTGTCCTGGAGCCAGAAGTGACCGATAAAATGCTGGAGCGCTTCTCGAAAAGAAATATCCGACCGCTGCATGAAGAGCTGACCGCCAGAGAGCGGGAAGTGTTGCTGCTCATCGCACAAGGCTACTCCAATCAGGACATTGCCGATCAACTGTTCATCACACTGAAGACAGTCAAAACACATGTGTCCAATATTCTGACAAAGTTGGAAGTGGATGACAGGACCCAAGCGACAATCTATGCTTTCAAGCATCATCTGATTCAATGACTGTGAGCAAAGTGTTATAAAATGATGCTTCCTTATGATAAGATGAATATGATAGATAGCAGTGAGGGGGGCAGGCTGATCATCCGATCAGCGACTAGATGAAAATAGAAATCAGTGAACGCGCACAAAAATGGTTTGAACAGGAAATGGGCATTTCAGGCAAAAAAGGGGTTCGTTTCCTTGGAAAGGTATACGGCAGCAGCCAAATACATGAAGGGTTCTCCGTTGGGCTTGATGTGGATGAGCCGGTATCTCCGATCGCAAAAGCCGAATACAATGGCATTTTATATTATGTAGAGGATGCAGATGATTGGTTCTTTAATGGCTATGATCTGCATGTCGGATTCGATGAAAAACAACGCGAACCGGAATATAACTTCATCGCACAAAATAAAGAGGACAAATAGAAAAAGAGGGCGCTGGATTTTTGATCCAGGCCCTCTTTTTTTATTCTGTTCAGGTTTTCAGGTTCAGACGCCCATGATGACGGGTACAATCATAGGACGGCGTTCCGTTTTTTCATACAGGTAAGGTTGAATGGCATTCGTAACGGTGTCCTTCAATTTCTTCTCGGTGACAGCATCGGTCCCCTTCAGTAAGGAAAGAACATCCTGGCGGACGATTGCTTGTGCTTCATGGATCAGATCGCCTGATTCGCGCATATAGATGAATCCGCGGGAAAGGATGTCCGGTCCTGCCAATAAATCTTTGTTGCGGAAATCGACAGTCAATACTACGACCACAAGGCCATCTTCAGAAAGGACACGACGATCGCGCAGGACGATGTTCCCGATATCGCCGATGCCTTTTCCGTCCACGTAGACGTCCGTTGCCGTAAAGCTTCCGGCACGTCTCGCGGAATCCGCAGTCAGGGCGAGGATTTCTCCGTTATCGGAGATGAAGCAATTCTCGGTTGGAATGCCGACTGCTTCTGCCAATTCTGTATGAATCTTCAGCATCCGGTACTCGCCGTGGACAGGCATGAAGTATTTTGGTTTCATCAGTGTCAACATCAGTTTCTGCTCTTGTTGGCCACCATGTCCGGAAGTGTGGACGTTGTTTACTTTGCCGTGTACAACGGCTGCCCCAGCTTCCAAAAGCAAGTTGATGACGCGGTTGACGCTGGTTGTGTTGCCTGGAATCGGTGAACTTGAGAATATGACAGTATCGCCAGGTTGGATGGAAATCTGTCTGTGTGTACCGTTGGCGATCCGGCTTAATGCAGCCATCGGTTCGCCTTGGGATCCCGTACACATGATCAGCACTTTATCCGCGGGAAGGCTGTTCAGCTCACGTGTTTCAATGAACAGATCATCCGGAGCCACGATGAAGCCCAATTCTCTGGCCGTACGGAAGTTCGTCTCCATGCTGCGGCCGAATATGGCGATTTTCCTACCGGTTTCGAGTGCGACTTCAGTGACTTGTTGCAGTCTGTAGATGTTGGACGAGAAGGAAGCAAAAATGATTCTTCCCGAAACTTTTTGAATGATGTTTTTAAGGGATTGGCCAACAATTTGCTCTGATTGCGTAAATGCTGGTGTTTCCGCATTGGTGCTGTCGCTCAGAAGTAAAAGCACGCCTTCTTCTCCGATTTTCGCCATCTTATGGATATTGGCCGGTTTGCCGTTTGCAGGCGTGAAATCGAACTTGAAATCACCGGTAAACACTATGTTGCCTGGAGGAGTCTTGACCACGATCCCCAAGGTTTCCGGTATGCTGTGCGTTGTTCCGAAGAAGCTGATGCTGGTTTTACGGAATTTGATGATAGAATCTTCATTGATTTCATGCAGGATAGCATCCCTTAGCAAGCCGTGCTCATCCAGTTTGTTGCGGATCATGGCGAGCGCCAATTTGCCTGCATAGATAGGGACATTCAATTCTTTCAAAAGAAAAGGGACACCACCGATGTGATCTTCGTGTCCGTGAGAAATGAACAATCCTTTGATTTTGGTTTGGTTTTGCACCAAATAACTGTAGTCGGGTATCACATAATCAATGCCAAGCAAGTCATCTTCCGGAAACATGATCCCGGAATCAAGAATGATGATCTCATCCTGGAATTGTATGCCATACATATTTTTGCCGATTTCCCCTAAACCCCCGAGGGCAAATACACCGACTTCATTGTTTTTTATGTTAGGTTTCATACATTGAACTCCGTGATTTTAAAATTAGGATCTTTTTGTTCGTATTCTAAATGGCTGCCTTCCAAAGGTTGAATGAATTCAATGTTGTAGGGGGTATTTTGTTCAACTAATCTTCTGGCTATTACGATATCGGATGCCTCCACGTAAAGAGATTCCGTGTTCTCTCTGGTAGGTGCATCAAATTTTGCTGGTTGGTATGTTACTTTAAATATCATATAGTTCACTCCATTTTTCTTATTGTTTTTGATAGTACTGTACTTAAAAATTACAATCTTAGTTTGTTAACTTGGTCAATAGTTGTATTTTTTCATACAATCGGTACTGTAAGTTTACCACAATTAAGGCAGTTAGTATAGAAATGACTGGCAAAATCATTTTTGAAGGGTGCAAGCCTTTCCAATAGTAAGACAATTCTCTTTTGTTTTTTTTAACGAAAGCAATCAATATTTTTGTAGACTTAAACACAGTAATTGGCTAGACTGGATACAGAGGGTTTGGAAAGCTGGATAGAAAAACGAGAGTGCTCTTTTTTTTTGCCCTGAAGAACCCCGGAGAATCGTTTCCATTAAGGTAGGTGTATCGAAATGTCTTTAATTTGGCGTTATATCAATCGGTATAACAAATTATTTTTACTAAATGTGCTGGGAGCTTTCGGTTTTGTGCTTGTGGAGTTGGGGTTGCCGACGATGCTTGCAGGCTTGATCAACGAAACGGTTGCAGGCGGCGGAAAAGAGAATATACTTCGCACGACTGCAGTCATGGTCGGCTTGGCCTTGATCGGGTTTGTGGGAAGAATCATTGTCGCCTATGCAACCGGCAGGATCACTACCAACATGGTAGCGGATATGCGCAATGACATGTACCAAAATATCCAGACCTTTTCCCACGAAGAGTATGACCGCATCGGCGTTTCATCATTGGTGACGCGTGTCACCAACGACGCCTTCATTCTGATGCAATTCGCCCAGATGTTGCTGCGGATGGGGTTGATGACCTTCATCATGATGTTCGCCAGCGCATTCATGATAGCGCGCACGAGTCCGGACTTATCGATCATCCTGTTGCCGGCTTTTCCGGCATTGCTTGTGATGATCATTGTGATAGGCAAGAAATCCCAGCCGTTATCCGAGGCGCAACAGCAAAATCTTGATGACATCAACGGGAATTTAAGGGAGTCACTGTCCGGCATGCGTGTCATCCGGGCCTTTGTACAGGAAGCTTTTCAAGCTGAACGTTTTGAAGGGGTCAACAACGCCTACAGCGTGGTTTCGAAAAAACTGTTCCGTCTGATGGCCTGGAATCAGCCAGTATTTTCGCATGTCATCAATCTGATCATCATCGCCATCATGTGGTTTGGTTCCGAGCAGATCGAGGGAGGCAGCCTTCAGCTGGGGGATATGACAGCTTTCATCGAATACAGTTTCCATGCTTTGTTCTCGTTTCTGAATTTTGCGGTCGTCTTCATGATGTACCCGCGGGCATCGGTTTCCGCGAAGAGGATCCAGGAAGTGCTGGACACAACCAGCAGCATTTCTCCGAACGAAGAAGGGATCACGGAAACCACGACACATGGTTATCTGAGTTTTGAAGCGGTCAGCTTTGCGTATCCCGGGAACACCGAAACCCCGGTGATCAAAGATATTTCCTTTTCCGCTGAGCCGGGACAAACGATCGCCTTCATCGGCAGCACAGGGAGCGGCAAATCAACGCTGATTCAATTGATTCCGCGTTTTTATGATGTCACAAAAGGTCGCATCCTGATCGATGGGCATGATGTGCGCGATTATAATCTGAAAGCATTGCGCAAGAAAATCGGCTTCATTCCGCAGAAAGCCCTGCTTTTCACCGGAACGATCTCCGAAAATCTTCGATACGGGAAATGGGATGCCTCAAAAAAAGAAATCGAAGAAGCCTCCGATATTTCCCAAGCCAAGGAATTCATAGCGCGCAAACCGAAACGCTTTGATGAACATTTGGCGGAGGGCGGAAGCAATCTTTCCGGCGGGCAAAAGCAACGGCTATCCATTGCCCGGGCGATCGTCCGCAAACCGGATATTTATATTTTCGATGACAGTTTCTCGGCATTGGATTACAAGACGGATGCTACCTTGCGCGCGCGGCTCAAAAAAGAGACCGGGAAAGCGACAGTCATCATTGTGGCCCAACGCGTCAGCACGATCATGCATGCAGATAAGATCATTGTAATGAATGAAGGTGAGGTCGTCGGTCAGGGGACCCACAAAGAGCTGTTGCAGAATTGTGAAATCTATTATGACATCGCATCCTCGCAAATGAGCAAGGAGGAACTCGCATGAAAAAAGTGGACAAAAAAACGTTGCTCCGGGTATGGGATTACCTCAAATTTTACAAGCTGAAGTTCTTCGGCTCCATCGTCTTGACCATAGCGATGACGATACTGAACGTATTGGAGCCTTTCATAATCGGATTTGCCATTACGGAAATCGGCAGAAATGTTTCGGATATGTTGAAAGGCGTGGAAGGTGCCGGCATCAATTACGATTATTTATCGAAAGTGCTGCTCATCTATTTTGTTCGGGCACTGCTTTTCCAGGCTACGAATCTCTACTCGCAATTGTTCATGACGGATGTCGTTCAGGATGCCATGCATGATTTGCGCAAGGATCTGAGCGACAAATTGAACAGGCTGCCGATTGCCTATTTTGACCGCAACCAATTCGGGGACATATTGAGCAAGGTGACGAACGATGTCGATTCCATCGCCAATGCGCTGCAACAATCCTTGCTGCAAGTGTTGAATGCCGTGTTGGGGATCACATTCGCGCTCATCATGATGTTCACGATCAATTGGAAGTTAGCTATCGCCATGGTCGTGCTGATTCCGTTGGCGACCATCCTTTCCAAAAAGATCACGCAGCTGTCGCAGCCGTATTTCCGTGGGCAAGCGAAATATCTCGGGCAGCTGAACGGCTTTGTCCAGGAATCGCTGACCGGATTCTCCATCATCAAGCTTTACGGGAAAGAAGAGGATGCTTTCGATGAATTCCATTCCATCAATGAATCCTTGAAAAAGAATGGGTTCAAGGCGGCTTTCATTTCCGGCCTGCTGTCCCCGGCTGTGGCACTCGTCACCAATGCTTCCTATATCATCATCGCTGTGCTCGGGATCCTGCAAGCGATGGCCGGAGCGATGACGATCGGTAATGTGCAGGCTATGGTGCAGTATGTCTGGCAAGTGAATCAGCCAATCTCGACAATCACACAATTATCGGCCATCATCCAATCGGCCACTTCTTCCATCCAGCGAGTCTTCGATCTCCTTGATCAAGAGGAGGAAGTGCAAGGAGAAGGGAAAATGAGTTTGCCGAAGGAAATCCGCGGAGATGTCACTTTTGAAAATGTCTCCTTCAGCTATGACAAAGAAAACCCGCTGATCAAGAATTTCAACATCAATGTAAAAAGCGGGGAAACAGTGGCGATCGTCGGTCCGACAGGCGCCGGCAAGACCACGATGATCAATCTCCTGATGCGCTTCTATGAGGTGGATTCGGGCGCCATCAAAATAGATGGCCATGACACAAAAGAACTGACCCGCGCTGACTTGCGCTCACAGTTCGGGATGGTACTGCAGGACGCTTGGCTCTACAAGGACACAATCACAGGGAATATCCGCTTCGGAAAACTGGATGCGACCTTCGAAGAGGTGGTGGATGCCGCGACCACAGCCAATGTCCATCACTTCATCCAGACTTTGGGTGCGGGCTACGATACGGTCATAAACCAGGAGGCCTCCAATATTTCCTTGGGGCAAAAGCAATTGCTGACGATTGCCCGCGCGTTTATCGCGGATCCTAAAATCTTAATACTTGACGAAGCGACAAGTTCCGTAGATACTAGACTGGAAGCTTTGATCCAAAAAGCGATGAAACGCATTATGCAAGGCAGGACCAGTTTTGTGATTGCGCACCGGCTTTCCACCATCCGCGATGCCGATTTGATCCTCGTCATGGATCAAGGCGAAATAATCGAACATGGCAAACACGCAGAGCTGTTGGGAAGAAAAGGATTTTATTACGATTTGTACACCAGTCAATTCAAAAATGAGTCAGAATAAGGGGAGCAAAAATTTGAAGAACAAAAAATTCATTTTCTTTGATATCGACGGAACATTGCTTAATGATGAAAAGATGCCGCTTGAGAGCACTGTCCAAGCTTTGCGCCAACTGCAGAAGAACGGGCACGAAATTGCAATCGCGACAGGGCGGAATCTGTTTCTGGCCCAAGAGGTCATCGATACGTTCCAATTGGACAATTACATCGTCTGCAACGGCGCAGCAGGTTACTTCAAGCATGAACTAAAGTATGAAAACAAATTGGATTTGAATGCATTCGAAAAATTGCTGCAGATTTCCGATGAGAGCGGCCATCAGGTTGTCTACGAATCAGCGCATGCTCTGGCTCGTCGCCATGAATCGATCGAGAACAACGCAAGCGAAGCGATGCGCAGCATCGAGTTCGAAGTCCCTGACCACGATGTGTCTTTCTATCAAAACAATCCGCTTTATCAAGCACTTTTGTTCTACAAAGAAGAAGAGAAAGCAATCTATGAAGACGGCGCTTTTCCGGAATTCCGCTTTGTGCGGTGGCACGACGCCGGCGTCGATGTGTTGCCGAATCCGGGGTCAAAAGCACAGACTGCACTTTGGATGGCGAAGCATCTGGGCTTTGCACATGAAGATACAATAGCTTTCGGTGATGGAAACAACGATTATGAACTCATTTCCAGTGTTGGCTATGGCGTCGCAATGGGGAATGCGGTTGATCCCGTCAAGGATGTCGCCAAATTTGTCACGAAAGATTGTAATTCAGGCGGAATTGCTTACGCACTTGAAAAATTAGGCTTGTTATAGAAGCGAAAATAGGGTATCATATCATTCATAAGGCGTTTTTGCCGAACGTCGTTGATACCCTGTTATTTCGGGGGCGTAGCTCAGTTGGGAGAGTGCTTGACTGGCAGTCAAGAGGTCGTGGGTTCGAGCCCCATCGTCTCCATCATATAAAAATAACAGACCCTAGAAACGTTGATACAGAGCCAATTCTGTAGTTTTCTATGGTCTGTTTTTTTGACCATGTAATGTTAAAAATTCACGTATGCGGCAAGTTTATCAGCTGTTTCGCCTTTTTCTTTTTCGGTTACATGAGCATAAACATTCAGAATCACATCGCTGGACACGTTTAGCAATGATCATTTTGAATAAGAACGGGTGTATAATTAACTTAAAGAGGTTAGCTTGGAT
>NZ_JBAWAZ010000289.1:0-16749 GCF_049589555.1 Trichococcus sp. | reverse complement strand
AGGCGACCCTTCTTTGCATCCAAAATTTCAGTAATGTATCCTGCTCCGGTGAACGACGGCTTCGCCGGAGGTCAAGCTATCGAGTCACCAAATCGAAACCGATCTTAAAGAGCTTTCGCTCAATTGCGCGTCAAAACGAGTTCGACGGCAAATTTATCATAGCGATGGACAGCTGTGGAGAACTCAAACGCATTGCCAGTATCGAGATAGCCGACCTGCTCGGCTACCGCCACTGGATCACCCTTGTCCAGTCCAAGCTCCTCCGCCTCAAAATCAGTGGCTTTGCGAACAGCAACCGTCCTATGCGCGCTCTGAATGTTCAACTTTAGATCATTTTCAATGTATTCATAGATCGAGCCTTTGAGATTTTTATCCTTGATGTTCGGAATCAGATCAATCGGCATGTAGATTTTTTCCATTACGATCGGTTCGTCTTCCACATAACGTACCCGATAGATGTCATAGACAAAGCTGCCAAGCGAAATATTCAACTTTTTGGCTGCAACTTCAGGCACCTTCACAATCGAAAAATTCAGTATTTTGCTGTGGACCTTTTTCCCGGCATAGAGCGCAGTCATACCGCGGAATTGATTCGCCATCGTCACGCGCTTGATTTCCTCCAGATTCAGGTCCTTCACAAAAGTACCGGAACCTCTCCTCTTGATGACCAATCCTTCCGCTACCAAGATGTCCAATGCCTTTTTTACCGTCATTTTGCTTGCATTGTAATGAATACACATATCTTTTTCAAAAGGAATCTGTTGATTGGCAACGTACTCCCCGTTTACGATTTTATTCCGAATATCATTGGATATGATGACATATTTTTGCATATTTTAGCATTGCACCTCTCGTAAAAAAATTAAGCTTTACGCAAGAAAAATCAAAATAATTAGGCTTTATCGAAAAAAGTCTATATTTTCAGTATACATAAAATATGGCTTTAAGACAATCCTTCTTCAAGCTTGTCGATATCAGCAGGCGTATTCTACTTTATACGATAGCTGATAGGATCTCAAATCAGTCAATTTCAAGATCGTATCCATAGACACGAAAAAGAGCACTCCACAAAAAACGATGGTATGCCCTCTTTCGTCGTCTGTCACATTCAAATCGAAAAGAAGTTGTTCAGGATCCACTTGATTTTCAAGCTTGTGGGAACCAATTGCATGAATTTTTGATGGGCCGTCAGCTCTTCGATGGCCTTCTCGTTTTTCTCCAGATAGGCTACGACATTATCCAGAGAAACATCCCCTCCAGCGAGTCGTTCCACCATTCTTTTTATGTCGGGACCCGTGATCAAGGAGTGCTTGTCGTGCAGTTGATATTTTTCTCCCTCAGTTGCGATGCTCTTGATGAGCAGCAGCAATGCGATATTGAACTTAGTCCCCCTGAATGTCACAATGCCTATATTCGTCTGATTGTCCTCATACCAATAGTTCCCGTCATCGTAGTATAGTTCACTCTTCAGAAAATCAAAATCACGTGTGATCTTGTCATTGTTCAGGGTCAGATACTCGCCCGTCCGCAAGAGCTTTTCCATATTTTCACGCACTTCATTGGAGACGAAGCCTTCGTCGCTGATGAATTTCGGGGGCCTTCCTTCTTTCGTCATTTCCACCATGATGCGCTTTGCCTTGACATCGATATCTTTCACAATCCACACCCTGGCCGCCAACAGAATTTTGCTTTCGATCTGGATATCCGGTGTGAACGGCAGACTGCCTATGCGCTCATGCTGGTAATGGACAGAAAAATCACTGGTCGTGAAAAACAGTGCATAGAAATCTCTGGAACGCAGAAGACGCTCCCCCTCCAAACCGACAATCGCCTCTTCATCCATGATTTCGATGAAGTCTTTTTCAACCATATAATCAATCAACAGCGCCAAATCTGCATCCGAAATCGCTGACCAGACCGGAAAGGTTTTATTCAGCTGCAACAATTGCGTCATCGGCATACTGACCTTTTGGAAGAGCATCGCCATCACTTGATGCGCCAAAGCATTGTAGGGTGTCTCAATCATTTCTATGGCATCCAATTCACCCCGTTCCAGCAAATCCAATGCGGCGTAGGTCTGAAGCATTTCCCAGGAGTCATCTTCCACAATGTGCAGGATGCTTTGATGGGTTCTCCGTCCGCTGCGCCCCAGTCTTTGGCTGAGCGAAGAAGTGGACGGAGGGGAGCCATACTGCACTACGCTGTCCACCGATCCGATGTCTATACCCAATTCCAAGGTGGAAGTGCAGGTGATTGTGAACAGTTGATCCTCATTGTTTTTGGCAAAGAATTCCACTTCTTCACGCAAAAGCTTGTCCACCGATGAATGATGGGCAAAATAGCGGATGGGCGCGTTCTCTTTTTTTGCCATCTTATCCAATTTATGGGTGATTTCTTCCACTCTGTTGCGGGAATTCGGAAAAATCAGCATCGTTTCCGTTTTGGAATACTGATAGATCGCTGCCAAGGATTCCCTTGCGACAAATGGACCCGCCTCACCACTCGTGTAGTCTATCGTGACGAGCAGATCATTTTTATCGCGGTCCACGAGAATATCCGTATCCCGATAGCTGCCGAAGAAGGCTTTCGCGTAACCAAAATCCTTCTTGTTCAAGGTTGCACTCATCGCGATGAAACGTGGCGCTTGCATGAATTGGCTGATCCGTTGCAGCAACGATTGCAAATGAACACCACGTTCCGTCCCAAGAAAACTGTGCAACTCATCGATGATGATCCATTCCACCCCTTTAAAGAGGTGCTGCGCCTCGCCAGGACGATTCACCAGCATGCCCTCAATCGATTCCGGCGTAATCAAAAGAATGCCTTTTGGTTGATTCACAACTTTCTTTTTCTGGGCTTGGGAAACTTCGCCATGCCAGCGCGTAATTGGAATATCCAAATACTCACTGAGTTCGCTGATGCGCTGGAATTGATCATTGATCAGGGCTTTCAAAGGAGAGATGTACAGCACCTTCAGCCCCGTTTCCCAATCTTCCACACTGTTCAGCGCCGGGATGAATGCAGCTTCCGTTTTCCCGGATGCCGTCGGAGCGGACAGAATAAGGTTATGATCGGTATTGGCAACCTGTTTGATGGCAGCATTTTGGATGCGCGTTAAGCTTGGCCAACCTTTATCATAGATGTACTGCTGGATGTCCCGGCTGAGACTGTCAAAGGCTTGCATCAGTAAACCTCTATTTCATCGTGGTCATCTGCATCCTTCGCCACAACTGAAGACTTTCTGCCGAAGCGATCGGCAAGGATCTGAGCGAAAGAATGGTCCGGGTTCTGGCGCTGCAAGGACAGAATTTCGATATAGTCCTTGATGACGGATCGCGGCGTCAAAAATGCCGCAGCTCCCGGACGGTTCAACTGGTCTTCCATGTATTGCTTGATTTCGCTGTCCTTCACCTTCAGCGTCGTTTGATAGGCCGTATTGTATATTTCCAATAACTTGGTCAAAAGGATAAAGATCTCTTCCGGTGTCAGTGGCTTCAGGTCGATGACGGTACTGTTCACATTGACATAGTCCTTATTTTTCATCAATTCGTTACCAAAGCGTGTTTTCAAAGCGCCATAGCTGGCCAATCCTCTTCGTTCGTCATATACCGTGTGCTTCGTTGCGCCAAAATTGATGAATAAGCCTTTTGCTTCATTGGTTTTCGTTTCGTTGTACAGATTGAGGATCATTTCATAATTTTTTTCCCGGGTCAAAGAACGGGGTAATTTATACAGATTGACTGATTCATCAAAGTTTATGACAAATCCCTTGTAGCCGATCTTCAAAAATAATTCCGCCAGATTTTTCAAGGCGATGAGATAGTTCGAGTCGTTGATGACGTTCTTGATGCCCAACTCTTTGGAGGCTTCCGTTTTTGTCGTGATATCCCCGCGGATCCAGCGAATCGCCTCAATCTGCAGGGACATATTGTCGCCCGCAATCCCCTCGAAATACTTCATCAGCGCTTGCCCGAATTCATAGGAAAGCCCCGATGAATAGAAGGAATTCGTCGTCTTCAGAATGGCATTCTCCACCAATTTCCAATGGGTCTTTTCCATCAAAATGGGAACGGTGAGGCTGTTTTCCGCCGCAATATGCTCAAGCAGAACCTGGATCCATTGCTGGACGATCGTCTCGATGGCATTCCCGTCGCGGTTGTTCTTGATGACGATTTTATTGACGACTTCATTGTACAACGCCAACGCTTTCCCGGATGAATCATAGAAACGACGCGTCGGGGTCAAATCAATAGTGGAAACAACGAAATTCTTTTGCAGCGCCAATGATTCAATCGTCCGCAAAACAAAACTTTTGCCCGAACCGAAATCGCCTACCCAAAACCGCAAATCACTGTTGCCGTCCTCCAATTTTTGCAAGGTGTCAATGATTTCCTTGACTTCATTGCTCCTGCCCACCAACACATGCTGCACCCCTTTTACAGGCACAACGCCTGCCTCAAGCGAGGCAATAATCGTTTGGGCATCCTTCTTTCTTAGCTTGATTTCAGCCATCTATCCATTCCCTCATTTCTTCCATAAAATCCTCTTCAATGATGACCTGCTGTTGGCTTATCACAAGCACTTGATCATCAAATATTTCATACAGCACTTCATTCAATTCTGTTAGGTACGCCTGATGGAGTTTCCCATTATTTTTTGCGTGTACTTTAAAATCATCCAAAGATATCCCGTTGCCTACCACCAACTGTTTCAGGAACAGCATATGCTCAGACTCCTGCTCGCTGTCTTTATTTTCGGTAGTTTCTATCATGGCTTCTGTCGCGGTGGCTGAAATAGATAGCGATGTGGAGACCGAACTTCCTTCTTCTCTTTGCTCCTCTGCCGGCGATATCTCAATCTCGGCAAAAATATTCAGGCTCAAAGCCGAATCCAGCCCTTCATCGGTTTTCTCCTCACTCAGGTAAGAGTCAACCATATCAATAATGGTATCTAAAGCTGAATGTGATGCGGTTATTAAGGCTGTGTCCAGCTTGATTTCTCTGCGTACAGGTTGCGTACAGTTATTTATAAGCTCCGCCAAACTTTCGATAGGCAGATTTTCATCGAGCAGCAACTGTTGATAATCGGTCTGTCTGGTTGGATGAACGAAGGTATCCCGTTCTTTTTGCAGCGCTTTTGATACCGGCAAAGCCATCCTTTCCATTAAAAATATAAAAATGATGCGCTTATCCGGATCCTCGCTTTGCTTGATCACCTTCGTGGCTATCTTTTTCAAATCCGGATCTTGTGCAACATCACGAAGCAAGCCGTTGATTCGCTCCAACGGTTGGCTGATGAGCAGATTGGCTGCTTCATGCCAGACGGTCTTGTTCACATCCCGCAAAGCTACAATGGTTTGGTAGTCCAGATCTAACTCAACTTCCTGGCTCAGGTATCCTTGAATCTTCAGGAACGTTTCATCCGGCAAATATTTTTGCAGATTCTGCAGGCTTTCCTCAGCAGGCACCACGCGGAGACCCTCGACCTCCTTGCGGATCATGTTTTCAGCCAGGAGATAAAGGTCTGCCGGCAAGCGGACCGTTTCTGCCCAGATACGCTCATCATCCAGTGGCAAGTGAAAATATTTCCTGAAATAATTATTGGGCTTGATCTTCCATTTGATGGATCCATCCTCAAGGTCATACAACACAATCTGCATGAGGTCTGCGTATTTCCCCAAACAAAGGCCCATGACGGCCGGTACTTCGGTAAACCTCGTCGCCCTTTTCCTTAGTTGATCGAAATACGCCATTTCGATCCCATCAAAAATTTGTTTGTCGCGCAGCATCCCGGACGGATCCCACCAAACGATTTTGGTTCCGAATTGCGTTAAGCCGAATTTTTTTCTGGTCTCCTCATCCGGGAATGGTACATTTTCCAGGAATACATCTACCTCATGCGTAAGGATTTTTTGAATGTCTCTGGACAACATCGATTTCAAATCATAGGAAAAGAAATCAGCTGCATACATATTGTCCATTCTGTAAAATGAATAGATCACCTCTTTGGATAGCCGGTAGACTTCGTCAAAGACGGTTACATGATAATAGTAACGCTCATATTTCACATGCTTGATGTTTTTGTGCTTTTTCTTCAGTTCGATATCAACGACTGTGCATAGGATTTCAAATAAGGCACCTACCACCGTCTCAACTTGGGTTGTTAAATTATCGTTGATTCTCAAGGGTGGCGAAACGTAGCTGATCCAAGCTTTTTCCGCGGCCTTCTGCTCAGCTCTCTTTTCAGCTTTTTTCAGACGCATCTGCTCCACGATGAGATCTCTTGGTTTGATGAAAGACTCCTCATTGTTCACCAATTCAATGATTGATATCTTTTCTTCTTCAGTAAGCTTCTTATTTTTGAATATTTTATTTATGAATTCGAACATGTTGGACGTCCCCCCCTTCCCCAGTTGCTGTGTAGAATACCATTTAAGTATACGTCTATTTGAAGGCATATTCAAGAACGCGTGTTCTGTTCAGGCTAGATTAAGAGCACTTCTCTTTGCCTTCAAATCAAATCGGAAAAAATATGGGGCGAAATAAGTTGCAAAAAGACGAAATTTTAAAGTTTTCAGAGTATATTCCCATATGTTCTAGATTGTTTCATGATCCATTAATTTAATGTCTCATCTACAGGCATTGCACACCTTGATTCCGCTCTTATCATTTCCCCACCCCCTCCAAAAGTGCTACACTTTAGTTGATACAAAAGCACTCATCAATCTCATTTATGTAAAATCTAAATAGGGACTTCACAGCATCCGCCTAATCAGAAACAGCATCAGGAATGGGGAGAAAAAATTATGGATACGATCAGCAATTATGTAGATTCCGTCTTTGCACAGTTACCAACCACTCCCGAAGTCTCAGAACAAAAGAACGCCATGCTATCGAAAATGCAGGCCAAGTACAACCAACTGAAAGCAGAAGGCAAAAGCGAGCACGAAGCGATCAGTGTTGCCATAGCTACTCACGGTAATATTGATGACTTCACCGGATCCTACCAAGCCGAATCACCTGCAGAAAATCCCCAAAATGAAGTCTACCTTACTCCTGAACAAGTGGATGAATACATCGATCACCGTCATCACTTCGCCTGGGCGATGGCGACAGGTGTTTTCCTGTGCATCATGGGCCCAGCCAGCCTGTTTCTCGGTCAGTACCTTGCCGGATACCGAGATGGTCAAGGAGGCCGTACGAGTGACCTGATGGATATTCTGACACTCGTGCCGCTGTTCATCTTTGTCGCAGCCGGCGTCGCCTTGTTCATTCTTTACGGCATGAAGGAGCAGCAATTTGAATTGGAGGAAAAACGGGTCCAGCTCGACTCCACAACCTACTCCAGGCTGAAAGCTGATCACAAAGCCTTCCGTCCGCGGTTGGCCGTCGCTGTTGCGATCGGGGTCGCGCTCTGCATCCTGGCTCCTGTCTCCATGCTGCTTTCCGTCGTCTTTCTCGGGGAAGATAACGGCCTGTCGCTTGTGTTCCTGCTCAGCTTCATCGCAATCGGCGTCTTCCTGTTCATCTTTTACGGCATCCAGGATGAGACATACGAAAAGCTGTTGTCAATCGGTGAGTTTGCGAAGGACAAAGCCGAGAAGAACAAAGTGGTCGGCATCGTTGCGGGTGTTGTCTTCCCACTAGCGGCTGCCATCTATTTGATTGCCGGCTTCGTTTATTACGCTTGGGCGAGTGCCTGGATCATCTTTCCGATCGTCGGCATCCTCTTCGGGATATTCGCGACTGTCTACAACGGCTACATGGATCTGAAGAAGAAAAAATAAAAAAAGGCACCTGCTGAAAAAACCTCCTAAAATAAATAAAAGAAGAGAAGGAACAATCACCTACGCGGCTGACTGTTCCTTCTCTTCTTTTTGCTATTCAGCTATCCAGCTAAACCCCGGTATTCTCATCCATAATCTCAATATTCGCACGGATCAGTTCCTCGACTTTGCCGCTTTCTTTCATCTCATCCAAAATGTCGTTCACTTCATCCAGAAAATCCTCGCTGTCTTTCGCGACCGCGATGGCTGATTCGTTCGGCGTGCTGGCGACGTCGAAGTCGGCGATTTCAAGGCCTTCGTTCTCTTCGACGTATCGCCTCGCAACAGTCTCCACCATCAATACGGCATCCGCTTTGCCGGTCACCAAATACAGGATGGCCGTATTCAATTTCGGTACGGACTGAATTTCAGCATCCGGGAAGTTTTCCAGCAGATACGTTTCCTGGATCGTCGCCTTTTGCGTTGCCAGGCTGGCCTTCTTCAGGTCGTTTTCCGATCGGATATCCTTCGCATCCTCCGACTTGATCACCAGGGCATCCTTTTGGGTATAGTAGATATCCGTGAAATCGACGCTTTGTTTTCTTTCTTCCGTAGGGTTCATGCCGGCGATGATCATATCGACCTTGCCTGTGGATAATGCCGGAATCAGGCCGTCGAAGTCCATATCTATGACTTCCAGCTCGACCCCCAGTTCATCCGCGATGGCTTGGGCGATATCGATGTCGAAGCCGATGATTTTGTCCTCTCCGTCCTGCACCAGATGCCACTCATATGGAGGATAATCAGCACAAGTTCCGACGACCAATTTTCCGCTGTCCTTGATTTCCTGTAAGGCGCTGCTTCCATCCGTCGCAGCGCTGTTCGCTGGTCCGCTCGTGTTTCCGCATGCTGTCAAAGCCAAGAGACTAATCGTTCCCAAAACCATTTTCATAAACCCTTTTTTCAATCGTGATTCCTCCGCATTCATAGTCTCAAAAAAAGGATGCCCTTTTCAGAGCACCCTTGCACTTTTATTGGTATGTTACTTTGTTATTCTGCTGTGTTGTCTTCCATCAATTGTGTATTGACTTGGATCAATTCTTCAATCTTGCCGCTGTCTTTCATTTCTGTCAAGATATCATTGACAGTGTTCAAGAATTCGCCGCCGTCTTTAGCGACTGCGATTGCTGATTCATTCGGGTCGCTTTGTACATCAAATTCAGCGATCATCAAAGTATCATTTTGGGAAACGAACTGCTTCGCAACTGTTTCAACCATCAAGATAGCGTCAACTTTTCCAGTTGTCAAAGACATGATCGCTGTGTTCCATTTTGGTACGGATTGGATTTCAGCATCCGGGAAGTTTTCCAACAAGTAATCTTCTTGGATTGTCGCTTTTTGAGTAGCCAATGCTGCTGTTTTCAAAGAATCTTCAGATGTGATGGTTGCAGCGTCTTCTGTTCTGATCACCAATACGTCTTTTTGTGTGTAGTAGATATCAGTGAAGTCAACGCTTTGTTTTCTTTCTTCAGTAGGGTTCATGCCGGCGATGATCATGTCGATCTTGCCAGTTGATAAAGCCGGGATCAAACCGTCGAAGTCCATGTCTTTGACTTCCAACTCAACGCCTAATTCATCAGCGATTGCTTGCGCGATATCGATATCGAAGCCGACTACTGTATCTTTTCCGTCTTTGACAAGGTGCCACTCGTATGGAGGATAATCCGCGGATGTACCCATCACCAATTTGCCGCTGTCTTTGATTTCCTGCAATTTATCAGTCGTAGTTGTTGCTGCTGAATCTGTTGCGGAGCTGTCCGCTGTCTCGCTTGTATTTCCGCATGCCGCCAAAGCAAGAATGCTCATTGCACCCAAAGCTAATTTCAATAATCCTTTTTTCATCCTAACCCCTCCAAATATGTTTTTTATTTTATAGGACTTTCGATAAGAAATCCTTTGTCCGCTCACTTTTTGGATGATTGAAAATCTCATCCGGTGTTCCTTGTTCCATCACTTGGCCGTCATCCATGAAAAGGATGCGGTCGCCGACTTCTTTCGCGAAGCCCATTTCGTGGGTCACGACTACCATCGTCATGCCTTCCAGCGCAAGGTCTTTCATTACCTGCAACACTTCGCCGACCATTTCCGGGTCAAGCGCGGATGTCGGTTCATCGAACAGCATCATATCCGGCTCCATCGCCAAGGCCCGCGCGATTGCGATCCGTTGTTTCTGTCCGCCCGATAAGGATTGTGGATAAACATCAGCTTTCTCCGACATACCCATGCGCGTCAACAGTTTTCTGGCGATTGCTTCGGCTTTGTCTTTCGGTACTTTCTTGACTTGCTGCGGTCCGATCATGATGTTATCCAATACCGTCAGATGCGGGAAAAGATTGAAGCTCTGGAAAACCATGCCCATTTTGGTGCGGATGGAATCGATATCCACACCTTTCTTGTTGATTTCCTGGCCTTCAAAGATCACTTTACCGGATGTTGGTTCCTCAAGCAAGTTCATGCAGCGCAGAAAGGTACTTTTCCCCGATCCGGATGGTCCGATGATAACGACCACTTCACCCGAGTTGATTTGTTCATCTATGCCTTTCAGGACTTGCTTATCCCCGAAAGATTTCGTAAGTTGTTCTGTTTTAATCACTTTGTTTCAACCTCATTTCTAGAATGTCCACTAATTTAGAGACGATTGATGTCATGATGAAGTACATCACAGCAGCGACCACTAGCGGGCCGAATGGCAAGAATGTCGCACCGCGGACCGTATTTGCGGCGAACATCAAGTCGCGCAAGCCCAACACGGAAACAATCGATGTTTCTTTTATCAGCGTTACGAATTCGTTACCCAAAGCCGGAAGGATGTTCTTGATGGCTTGTGGATAAATGATTTTTTGCATCGCCATTGATTTGCTCATCCCGATCGAGCGGGCGGCTTCCATTTGGCCTTTGTCGACCGCTTGGATTCCGGAACGGATGATTTCGGCGATGTAGGCTGCCGAGTTCAAGGATACAGCGATGACACCGGACAGGAAGTCGGGCAATTCGATATTGATGACGTACAGGCCGTAATAAATGATGAATAATTGCACCAACAATGGTGTGCCCCGCACAATTTGGATGTACCCGTTCGCTAATAAGCTGAGGAACTTGTTGGGTGACATTTTCATCAATGCCAATCCTGTCCCTAATATGACGCCCAGTACGATCGCGCTGATCGAAAGGCCAATCGTATAACCTGCGCCTTGGAAATAAATCGGCATGTAGGTCTCAAAGAAAGTTGAATCCATTTGTATATAATCCCCTTTTTTATGTTTTTGCTGGTGGTACTCTGGGTACTAAAAAACCGCCCCTTGTATTGCTACAAGAGACGGGTCAATGTTTGATTCCGCGGTACCACTCTAGTTGATCTGCTGTGAAACAACAAATCCACCTCGATTAAATTAACGCATAAAGTGCGTAAAAGGCTACTCAATGTTCACCTTTTCGTCATCCGAAGTGCGCTTCAATCTGATATTTTACTGCTGGGCTTCCACTCTGTCCCGGCTCGCTGGAGAAAATATTCAAATCTACTCTCTTCATCACTGACTTTGTTTTATTCAGTTGTGGTATGAAATCATAATATAAGATTTGAAAAGAACTGTCAACAAAAAAACTATCATCGGATTTTCATATGATTCCTTTTTCTGAGAAAAGTAGCGATCTCTCGATTTTTTTCTCATTTTTCATCCCAATTTATGCCTCGCCCACGATCTGTTGCACGCGACCAACCTGATTGCCTTCCACCAGCATCACTTTGATGCCGTGCGGATGGTTGGGGCTGTTGGTCAACAAGCGTTTCACATGCCCTCTTGTCAGTTTCCCGGTGCGTTGGTCTTTCTTCAAAACGATATCGACCAAAGCGCCGATCTTGATGTTTTTTCTTAGTTTTTCGTCCATGAGTTCCTCTTTCTTAAGCAAGCTCTTTGCTTAGTGTGATGATTTGATCGACTGCTTCGTCCAAATAGTGGATCGTGTCCTGCAGCGCCTGATCGGTTTTGATGTCCACACCGGCCAAGGCTGCGGCTTCTGCGGCTTCCAATTTGTCCCCGAGCGCCAAGAATTCCAACCAATCGGCAACTGCGTGCTCTTCGTTCGCTTTAACGCGCAGGAATGCTTGCGTCGCAATCGTCAATCCGGCCGAATAGGTGTAGGAATACAGCCCCATGTAGTAATGGATCTGGCGCATCCATGTCAGCTCCGCTCCGGCGTTGATTTCCACAGCATCCCCCCAGAATCGTTCCAACACGCTCCGTTTGATTTCGCTCAATTTGCCGGCATCGAAGCTCTTGCCCGCGTCGATCAAGTTGTAGACTTCCCTTTGATAGGCCGCCTCAAGCAGGTGCGTGACGAAATTGTGGAAATAGGTGTCGGAAAGCATCTTCGTCAAAGCAAAGCGCTGCATGCGCGCATCCGTGCTCTTGCGCGCCAATGACTCCGTCAACAGCAGTTCATTGAAGGTGGATGGGCCTTCGATCAGGTACAACGAAGGCTCCGCTCCAAGAACGCTGTTGTTTTCGTTCGACAGGATCATCTGGCCGGCATGGCCCAATTCATGTATTAACGTATAGACATCGGAAAGTTGGTTCGCCCATGACATCAGGATGTAAGGATGCGTGCCGTACGGGCTCGTGCAGAATCCACCGGTCGATTTGCCGATATTCTGGGCGAAATCGATCCAACGCTCCGGATAAGCCTGCATGATCCGGTCCGAATAATCCTGGCCCAAAACCGCTATGGCATCCTGAACCATCATCTGCGACTCTTCGATCGAAACTTGCGGCGAATATTCCGGATCCAGCGCAATCTTCAAGTCGGCATAGGTCATTTTGTCCAGACCGCGGATTTCCTTCAGGTGCGTGATGTATTTCTGCATGACCGGCGCAAGGTCGTTCATGATCGTATCGATTTGGCGATCATACAGCTCGCGCGTCACTTCCTGCCCGTAAAGCAGATAGTCAATCACGGAATCAAAACCGCGCATTGTCGCCAGTGTCTTTTCCTTCTGCAGTTGGATATAATAGGCCGTTGCGACCACGTTCTCATAATCGCTGAGGACAGCCGAAAATTTATCGAAAGCCGCCCGACGGATCGCTGTGTCGTCATGGTACATGTAGTAATCTTCATAGAGTACGAAGCTAAGCGGATATTCCTTCCCGTCGGCCGTGAAAGTGCCGAAGTCCATATCGCCAAGGCGGGCCTGTTCATAGATGGCGCTAGGCGCGTCCAACGTCGGGGCCAGCTGGGCCAATGCCTTTTCGACTTCAGGCGCCAGCTGGATATCTTTGTTTTTCTTGGTGTGGCGGATGTAGGAAGCGAAACGCGGGTCTTCCGAAACGATCTGATCAAGGACTGCGGCGTCGCAGCCGATCAGTTCCGATTCAAAAAAAGTCAGTTGGGCGCTGATGTCCGCCATCGCGTTCGCCGTTTGGCGGGACAGCTCAACGTTGTCCGGATCGGTCAGGTCGGTCGCTTCCGGCATCATCGCGTAATGATCCGCCAAGGTTGCGGTTTCGATGAGACCTTCATATTCCTTCATTGCGGCAAGGATCGTTTTGGCATCCGTAAGTTTGCCTTCGTATGTCGCTGCGAATGTTGCTGTTGCAACTTTTAGACCGTTTAAAGCGGCCTCGAAGTCTGCTCTTGTTTTATAGAGTGCGGTCACATCCCAAGTCAATGCCTCCGGGATCTCCGCGCGGTTTTTCAGTTGTTCTTGTGTCATGATTTTTTCTCCTTTTTCGTGCTTTTTGACGATTATAGAATGAATGCTTCCATTATAACAAAAAAATGCTGCCGGCGTCGGGTGTCGTGATTGCCTGTATATCGATTTGCTTTGGTAGCTCCGGCCAACCAGGTCTTCTCCGGAGCAGGGCAATTGATTTGGCTTTCACCTTCGACTAAACCTTCTTCGTCGGAGATGAGCTCATGGCTCAGCATTTTCCTCCGCCCAACTGGTCCTCACCGGAGTTGGCGGCTTATTTTCGACAGTCTCCTCCGATGGCAGAGCGGTAGCTGAATTGCGGTTCAACTGCAGGAAAACCGTAAAAGCCCCCGCTAGCGAGGGCTTTATGCCTTCGCCCGCGAAGGCCGATAATCCGTTCTCTCAGTAAGTTGCTTCGATGACTTGGACTTGATCATACAGGTACTGGTTCGTCGGGGCAGGCAATCCGTATTTTTTGGCTTTTTTCAGAATGGTGCCTGCAAAAAGTTCGACCTCTGAAGGCCGTTTCGCAATGCCATCCTGGCGCATCGATGGCATCCCCAGGGGCGTCAGTCCGTCGATGATCGCCAAATCATTTTCCAGATCGGTTTCGGTCAGGTTGACGCCTTCCTTCTGGGCGATCGGCAGGACTTCACGCATGGCAGCGATCATCAGATCGCGATTTGGCCCTGCCTCATGGATATCGCGGAAAGTGCCTTCCTTCACCATCAGCACTTGGTTCACGCCGACATTCAACATGAATTTCGCCCACATGCGGTGCAGGATATCGGCTTCGACTACGTGCGGCAAGGCCGATTCTTCGAAGAAAGCTGCCACCTCATCCAAACGCGCCTGTTTTACCGGAGCATCGATGCCAATGCGCAGTTCGCCGATATGGACAGACTTCACATCATTACCGGTACGGAGAGCGTCCATCCCTTGGGCTACGCAGTGGACGACCTTCTCGCCGCCGAAAGCCGCGCCGATGACTTCTTCGCTGGAGATGCCGTTCAGGACCGAAATAATCGTTGTATCCGGTCCTACCTGATTTCGGGCGGTATCAATTGCTTCGTCCAATTGGGTTCCTTTTACGGCCAAAATAACCAGGTCCGCCGGCGCCAGGCTGGCATCGGTTTCGTCGACGTATTGGAAATCACATTTCTCTCCATTGAATGAAATGCCTTGTTCCTGGTAGCGCGCCATCCGTTCTTTGTTGACGACGATGCGCACGCGATCCTTCCCGATGGCCTTGGTGAAATGGTGACCGTAGAGGATCCCTAAAGCGCCCAATCCGATGATGGCTACAGTTTGTATTTTCATTTTCTCACGCCTCTTTCCAAGTAATGAATGTTTGATGCTGGATCGGTCATTCTGCCGGTTTATATTTGCGCAACTGTTCAATCAAATACGGCAAATCCGTCTCGAATTGGACGCCATAGTGCAGTTCGCGTCCGCTTTTCAGCGTGCGCTCGATCGCCATGCTGTTGTAATGGACCGCCGTTTCGGTGGCTGCAGTCAAAGGCAGATCCTGGAAAAGCAACCCCGCGATGACACTCGTGAACAGATCGCCCGCGCCGTCATAATGGCCGGGAAAATGTTCCGCGAAGGCATACTGCGCTTCAGGCTCTTCTTGGCTGACGCAGACAGCACCGATCTTTTCCGGTTCCAAGGAAACCCCCGTCAGCACGACGCTCTTCGGATTCAACACCCGCAAATCAGCCAATAATTCCGCAACCTCGGCTTCCTTGTAAGGCTTCTTCAACATGGGGCGTTTGGTCAAAAAGCAGGCTTCGGTCACGTTCGGCGTGATTACTGTCGCTTCCTGGCAGAGTGCCGCCATCTCTTCCACATATTCCAGCGTGAATCCCGGATACAGCACGCCTTGATCGCCCATCGCAGGATCCAGAATGATGTGGGCATCTTCGGCCGCAAATGTATGGATAATCTCGCGTACGATGTTGATTTGCTGGCGCGAACCCAGATAGCCGATCAGGATGCCGTCGAATTTCATACCCAATGACTGCCAATGCTGCAGGATACCGCCCATTTCCTGGGTCAGATCCAAAAAGGTATAGCCTTCAAATTCTTTACCCGTATGGGTGGACAACAGTGCTGTCGGCAGCATGCTCACCCAATTGTCCAGGCAGCTCACGACAGGCACCGCCACGTTCATTGAAATGCGGCAACTGGCGGAAATATCTTGGATAAGCAGTACTCTTGGTTGACTCAAATGCTTGCACCCCTTTACTTTAAAAACTCAATTATTCCCATTCTATCATCTTTTCATTGGATTTTCTCATTTTTCCATCATTTTGAAATTTATTGTGAAAACGATGAGAAAAAGAGTGCAAACTTTTGCATAAGGGCTATAATAAAAAATAATGCTTGGAGGAGAGTTGCATGAAAACTGAAAAAAACAGTACTTACAGATTGGTTATTTTGGCCTTATTTATGGCGTTTACCGTCGTCATGACTTTGTTGTTCCGCATCCCGATTCCTTTCGGCTACGTTAACTTGGGAGACATGGTGCTCTTGTTGGCCGGTCTATCCTTTGGAGGCAGCGCTGGCTTCTTCGTCGGCTCACTCGGCAGCATGTTGGCCGACCTGTTCGCCGGTTATGCCTTCTATGCGCCGATCACTTTTGTCGTAAAAGGTTTGGAAGGATTCTTTGCCGGCTGGTTGTTCCAGAAAATGGATCACAAGAAGCCTTTGGTTGCCACGGTGATTGCCGGTATCTGGATGGCGATCGGATACGCCATCGGGGACACGATCCTTTTCGGCTTCGGCGCTGCGATCGCTTCATTCCCGTTGAACATCGCGCAGGGTCTCGTGGGGGCATTCCTGTCCACCCTTTTGTACCGTTGGTTGAACCCTTATATCACGAAGAAATTCAAATAACGAATGTGCGATGAGGGGAAATTGTTGGATGTCCTCTCTGTATTCGGAAATTTTGCTCCATGTTGAAAAAAAATTACCCAAAAACACAAAGAACGCCCATTCCGCGAACCGTGCGGAGTGGGCGTTCTTTCTGCATATATGCCGCTCAAAAAAGCAGCGCCGCCAATAACGGGATGGTGAATACCGATAGTAGCGTCGAAATGAATACATAGCGCGTTGAGAAGGCCGTATTGCCTCCGTACTGCATGGACAGCGCCACAGCCATCGCCGGGCCGGGCATGGCGGCGATGATGACGAGGATTCCCAGCATGGTCGGGTTCGTCAGGATGCCCTTCAAAGC
>NZ_JBAWAZ010000288.1:0-8707 GCF_049589555.1 Trichococcus sp. | reverse complement strand
AACCTTGAGTCAATAAAACTTAAATAACACCGTATGATTTGTACAGCCAAACATATTTTCGTATAATATCCTTGTGAGGCGATCGATTTTTTTGATGACTTCACCGAAGCGGGACGATTTCAGCCCTAAAAATCAGGCGTAATTATTTTATCGCTCGAATATGAATCGCTAAATACAAAAAAAGGGGGTTTCGACTATTAGTAAGCGGATTTATTCGGGTTAGTTGCCTCGAGATTGCAGATATCGATAGGGCAGGGACGTTAAACGACCATATATATTTCCGTCATAAAAATAATTTCAAAAAAATTTTTTTCAGCATGTATTCCGAACAATGATAATAATTTCACAATCAAAAGGTTGAGAAATAGAATGTTTCCATTAACTATTTGTGAAAACAAGTAGAGACAAAAAACTCTATTGAACGCGCTTACAGGGCCTGTATGGAAAATACGTGAAGAATATCACATTTATCCGCTTTACAAACGAAATCCCATGAAATATAATAAGCATGTGAAAAGGATAACATACATTTTTAGGAGGATCTCACATGAGTAAAGAAAAAGTAGTTTTAGAGGAGAAAAAACCCATGATGACTGCAAAAGAAGAAATCAGCAACTACACTGGAAAAGCCCAAAAAGCTTTGACTCTATTTGAAGATTATACCCAAGAACAAGTCGACCACATCGTCCACGAAATGGCATTAGCTGCAATGGAGCAACACATGCCACTTGCAAAAATGGCAGTTGAAGAAACAGGCCGAGGCGTTTATGAAGATAAATGTATCAAAAACATGTATGCCGCTGAAAACATCTGGCATTCAATCAGAAAAAATAAAACAGTCGGAATCATCGAAGACAATAAAGTTGATCAAATCATGAAGGTTGCCGCTCCTGTAGGCGTTGTTGCCGGTATCATCCCAACAACCAACCCAACTTCGACAACAATCTTCAAAGCAATGATCTGTATGAAAACAAGAAACCCGATCATCTTCTCTTTCCACCCAAGCGCAGAAAAATGTTCGGCTGCAACTGCAAAAGTTGTTTACGATGCTGCCATCAAAGCAGGCGCACCTGCTGACTGTATCCAATGGGTAGAAGGCGTATCAATGGAAAAAACAGCTGAATTGATCAACCATCCAGAAGTTGCTGTCGTATTGGCTACAGGTGGAGCTGCAATGGTTAAAGCTGCTTATTCTACTGGTAAACCAGCATTGGGAGTTGGTCCTGGTAACGTTCCGGCTTACATCGAAAAATCAGCAAACATTAAACGCGCTGTAAACGACATCATCGTTTCAAAAACGTTCGACAACGGTATGATCTGTGCTTCAGAACAAGCTGCAATCGTCGACAGCGAAATCTATGATGAAGTCAAAAAAGAATTCCAATTGCACAATGTATACTTCGCTAAACCTGAAGAAATTCAACAATTGGAAGACGTCGTGATGAATGATGCCAAAACTGGCGTGAGACCGAATGTTGTCGGTATGCACGCTCGTAAAATCGCTGAATTGGCTGGATTGAACGTTCCTGCAAACACTAAAATGTTGATCGCTGAATTACCGGGCGTCGGAGCAGAATACCCAATGTCAAGAGAAAAATTATCTCCAGTATTGGCTATGATGAAATCAGACAGCGCAGAGCATGGTTTCCAACTATGCAAACAAATGCTTGATTTGGGTGGCTTAGGTCACTCGGCTTCACTGCATACTCGCCGCAATGATTTGATTGAGCAATTCGGAAAAGAAATGAAAGCTTGCCGCGTTCTTATCAACTCTCCATCTTCTCAAGCTGGTATCGGTGACTTGTACAACAATAATATCGCTTCATTAACTTTGGGTTGCGGATCTTACGGCAGAAACTCAGTTTCTCATAACGTTTCTGCATTAGATTTATTGAACGTGAAAACTGTTGCTAAAAGGAGAAATAACATGCAGTGGATTAAATTGCCAGAGAAGGTTTACTTCGAAGAAAATTCAGTTAGATACTTACGTGACATGAAAGATGTCGAAAGAGTCTTCATCGTCTGCGACGACGGCATGGTCAAATTCGGCTATGTGGATGTAGTCATCGAACAATTGAAACAACGCAACAACAAAGTATCTTACGCAATCTTCTCAGATGTTGAACCTAACCCGACAACAAACACTGTAAACCGTGGTACTGAAAAAATGCGCGACTTCAAACCGGATACAATCATCGCAATCGGCGGAGGTTCCCCTATGGATGCTGCCAAAGCTATGTGGTTGTTCTATGAGCACCCAGAAAGCGACTTCTTCGGCGCTAAACAAAAATTCTTGGATATCCGCAAACGTACTTACAAGATCAAGGACATGGAAAAAGCGAAACTTGTCTGCATCCCTACCACATCAGGTACTGGTTCGGAAGTAACGCCATTCGCGGTTATCACAGACAGCGAAACACACATCAAATACCCATTGGCTGATTACGCATTGACTCCGGATGTTGCCATCGTGGATCCACAATTCGTATACAGTGTTCCTAAATCTGTAACTGCAGATACTGGTATGGACGTATTGACGCATGCCATCGAATCTTTTGTTTCCGTATTGGCAAACGACTACACTAAAGGATTGAGCTTACAAGCCATCAAATTGGTATTCGAAAACTTGAGAAACTCATACAACTACGGCGACCAAGAATCACGCGAAAAAATGCACAATGCTTCTACTATGGCTGGTATGGCATTCGCGAATGCGTTCCTGGGTATTTCCCACTCGATCGCACACAAAATCGGCGGTCAATGGGATCTGATCCACGGCCGTACGAACGCAATCCTGTTGCCGCATATCATCCGCTACAATGCGATCGATCCGCAAAAACATGCGTTGTGGGCTAAATACGAGTACTTCCGTGCAGACGAAGACTACGCTGAAATCGCTCGCTACCTAGGTTTCAAAGGCAACACGACTGCAGAATTGGTCGAAGCTTTGGCTACTGAAATCACTAAATTAGGTCAAGATATCGGCATCAAGATGAACTTCCGTGATCAAGGCATCACTGATGAAATGCTTGAACGCGATGCAGACCGCTTGGCTGAATTGGCATTCGAAGATCAATGTACAACAGCTAACCCTAAACAACCATTAATCTCAGAATTGAAAGAAATCATCTACGCAGCCTACAAAGGTTAATCGTAGATAAGGAAAAGCCGGGACATGCTCCCGGCTTTTTTGCTGTCCAAAAATCATTTTAGGTTTACGCTAATTTGTCGCCAACCCTCCTTTCCCATTGCGGAAGTGGGTTATATACTGACGGCGAACGGAATATTGTGGTTTTTAGGTTTGTAATCAAGTGGAATTGTCGTATAATATAAAATATAGTTTAGGTTAACCAAAAAAGAGGGGGGAGCGCATGACGCCGCACAAAGAGGATTATCTGAAAGTAATCATGGAATTGGGTGGAGACAAACAGCTTGTCAACAATAAGCAGATCGGGCAGGCTTTATCCGTATCTGCCGCTTCTGTCACTGAAATGTCCGTCAAATTGCTCAAGGATGGCCTGATCAGCCACATCCCGTACCAAGGGGTGCAGATCACCGACAAAGGCCAATTGATCGCAAATAAGCTGATCCGGAAACATCGACTTTGGGAAGTGTTCCTCTCGGAAAAATTGGATTTCAACTGGGACGAAGTGCATGACGAGGCGGAACTGTTGGAGCACGTCTCATCGGATCGCTTGATCGATAGCTTGGATGCCTATTTAGGTTTTCCTAAATATGATCCGCATGGGGGCGTGATACCAGACAAAGACGGTCGGATTGAGGTTTATGAAAGCAAACCATTGATCGAGCTGGAAGTCGGCAGCCGCTTCATCATCAGGGAAGTTGATGATGATCAGGAATTTCTGGCGTATTTGCTCAACAAGGATGTAAAGTTAAGCGTTCCTTATCTGTTGACAAACGTGGAGCCGTACGAAGGTCCGTATACTTTTGAGGCGCAGAATCACCAGTCTTATCAAATCAGCTTCAAAGCGGCAAGTAAAATTCACGTTCAATAAAGCTGGTCAGAACAAGGAGAACACTATGCAGATTGGGATCTTGACCTTTAAGGAACCCGAAAATGATAAAAGCAGAAAGATCATCCATGTGGATATGGATGCCTTCTACGCCTCGATTGAGGAAAGGGATCATCCGGAACATCGCGGCAAACCAATCGTCATTGCGAATCATCCGAGAGATACCGGTCGCAAAGGGGTTGTGACTACAGCCAATTATGCCGCCAGGAAATTCGGCATCCATTCAGCGATGAGTGCGCAGAAAGCTTTTGAGCTCTGCCCGGAAGCCATCTTCATTCCTCCAAGAATGAGTCATTACAAGACCGTTTCCCAACAGATCCGGGGAATATTCTCGCGCTACACCGATTTGATAGAACCGTTGTCGTTGGATGAAGCCTATCTGGATGTCACAAAGAACAAACAGAATCTGTCCAGTGCGACAGTGATTGCCCGGAAAATCCAAAGGGAAGTCTGGCAGGAAACGGGTCTGACTTGCTCGGCAGGTGTTTCCTACAACAAGTTCATCGCAAAAATTGCCTCCGACTTCCAGAAACCGGCTGGCATGACTGTGATCGCACCAAATGATGCAGCCCGCTTTCTGCGCGAACTGCCTATCGAAAAGTTTTATGGCGTCGGCAAGAAGACCGTCGAAAAGATGAAACTGTTGGGCATCCATTCCGGAGAGGATCTCTATCTTTTTGATCAAAGCGAATTGCTTTCGCAATTCGGGAAGCACGGATATATCCTCTATCAACGGGTCAGAGGCATCGACAACAGAGCGGTGGAGCCTGAAAGGGAAAGGAAATCGATCGGGAAAGAACACACCTTTACACTGTTCCTGACGGATGAGGAACAGGTCAGGGTGGAACTGAAACAAATCGCTCTGGCTGTTCAAGGAGCGCTTCACATCAACAAGTTGCACGGGCGGTCGATTGTGCTGAAGATCCGCTACGCCGATTTCGATACGATAACCAGGAGGAAAACCCGTATCGATCATTTTTCCCAAGCGGAGGATATGTTCCGTCATGTCTGGGAATTGTGGTTGGACCACGGCACGATAGAACGGCACGTGCGTTTATTGGGTATAACCGTAACACAGCTCGACCCGATCCATTACGAGAACATTCAATTGCCATTATGGGACACGACGCAGTTGTAGCAGAAATCATTCATTATTCCATTATAAAGGGGAGATAAAAATCATGTTAGAGTCATTCGGTCAATTAAATCCAATTATGCAAGCATTCATAGCGGGATTGTTCACTTGGGGTTGTACCATCATAGGTGCCTCATTTGTCTTTTTCTTCAAATCCGTCAATCGCAAAATTCTTGATGTCATGAGCGGCTTCGCTGCCGGGGTCATGATAGCGGCATCATTCTGGTCATTATTGGCTCCATCCATTTCCCATGCCGAAGAGAGCGGCTACGGCGGCTTGTCGTGGGTTCCGGCGGCGATCGGTTTTTTGTTGGGCGGCGTGTTCCTGCGCATGACGGACAAAATCGTTCCCCATCTGCACTTGGGTGAACCGATGGAACACCGGGAAGGTCCGCAGACCCAAGCTTCCCGGAACCTGTTGTTGTTCTTGGCCATCACGATCCATAACATTCCCGAAGGCTTGGCCGTCGGAGTCGGTTTTGGAGCGGTCGCAGCCGGCATATCCGAGGATAATACGCTATTGAGTGCCGTCGGTCTGGCGATCGGTATCGGCATCCAGAACATACCTGAAGGATCAGCCTTGTCCATGCCGATTCGGGCTGATGGAAACAGCAGGCTGAAGGCCTTCAATTATGGCCAGCTTTCTGCCATCGTTGAGCCGATTGCGGCCGTCATCGGGGCAGCCGCCGTCATATCGATGAGTGCGATTTTGCCTTACGCGCTCGCGTTCGCTGCCGGGGCCATGATCTTTGTTGTGGTAGAGGAACTGATACCGGAGTCGCAAACGAACGGCAACAGCGATATTGCCACGATGGGTCTTATGGTCGGCTTCTCAGTCATGATGATTCTTGACGTCGCTTTAGGATGATGAATAATCCGTTGAAAGGCCTTCCGCACAGAAGGCCTTTTAATGTACGCAGAACAAAATAATATCGCTCGCTTTTCGTTGTACTAATAAACTGTTTCATGATACGATGAACACTGAATAATACAGTTTTTTGTCACAGAGAAAGGTGAGGAACTGCATAAGGATATCTTTTCACGGGCAATCCTGCGTTTGCATTGAAACAGCGGAGCGAATTGCAGTTCCAATCCACTACAACACGTTTCCGTTGATTAAACAGGATCCGAATGATTTTTGTCCCTTCTGGATGATGGCGTCGGACTCATCATGCAACCGGGAGATTTCATTTCATTATAATAGAGAAAGCAAAGGGAGTAGACTATGGCAACGAAACACGAGCAAATCATTCAATACATCGAAACGATGCCGGTCGGGGAAAAGCTTTCCGTCCGCACGATAGCAAAAAATTTGAACATGTCTGAAGGCACAGCTTACCGCGCCATCAAGGATGCCGAGAACATCGGACTGGTTTCGACCATCGAGCGTGTAGGCACCATCCGGATCGAACGCAAGTCGAAAGAGAACATCGAAACACTGACTTTCGGCCAAATCTGCAAAATCATCGATGGGGATATTTTGGGCGGCAAGAAAGGCCTGGACAAGACTTTGAGCAAATTCATCATCGGCGCGATGCAACGCGAAGCGATGGAGCGATACATTTCACCCGGGTCACTTATGATTGTCGGTAACCGGAATGATATCCAGGAATTCGCATTGGAGAAAGGCGCAGCAGTCCTGATTACGGGGGGATTCGATACGGATGAGAGCATCGTCCATTTGGCTGATCAAGTCGAAATGCCGATACTGCGCACGACTTATGACACCTTTACCGTAGCGACGATGATCAATCGTGCCATGACGGATCAACTGATTAAAAAGGAAATTATGCTGGTGGAGGATATCTACACTCCGATTGATGAAACGAAATTTCTCTCTTTGGACGACACCGTTTTCCAGTACCGTAATCTCAATACCGAAAGCACCCACTCGCGTTTCCCGATCGTCAATCATAATATGCGTCTTGTGGGCATCATCACAGCGAAGGACATCCTGGGAAAAGCAGATACGCTTTCGCTTGAACGGGTAATGACCAGGGATCCGATAGTCGCAAAAACGCACATGAGTGTAGCGAGCGTGGCGCACCGGATGATCTGGGATGGCTTGGAAGTGATGCCTGTGGTGAAAGATAACCTGCAGCTGCTCGGCATCATTTCGCGCCAGGATGTCATGAAGGCCATGCAACTAGCGCAGCGACAGCCGCAGGTCGGCAACACGATCGAGGACCAAGTCGTAGAAAACCTATCTTTGACCAGCTCGGAAGAAGGAGACGGCCTACCCGCTTATCGCTTCCGGATCACACCGCAAATGACGAACAGTCTGGGTACTGTGTCGTTCGGGGTGCTGAGCGAAGTGTTGGCGAGCACGACCAAAAAAATCTTGTATACGTTGCAGAAACGGAATGCTGTCATTGAACAAATGGACATCTATCAATTGAAGATGATCCAGATAGACAGTGTCATCGAGATACGCTCAAAAATATTGGAATTGGGCAGAAGATCATCCAAATTGGATGTCGAAGTCTATTTAGAAAATTCACTGGTCAGCAAAGCAATCGTCATTTGCCAACTGATGGAAAAATCCTAGGAGGTAAATAAGTGGGAAATCCGATTTATGCAGAAATAGTCAGTAAAATTCAAGAGTATTCCACCATCATCATCCACCGGCACCTACGACCGGATCCGGATGCATTGGGTTCGCAGAACGGTCTTGCCAGCTTGATCAGGCAAGCTTATCCTGAGAAAAAAGTATACGTTGTCGGCGAAAATGAAGACAGCCTTTCCTACCTCGGCAGCATGGACAGCATTCCGGATGAGGCCTATGAAGGTGCCTTGGTGATTGTCACGGACACAGCGAATCAGCCAAGAGTCAGCGACAAACGTTTTGTCAAAGGTGATTATCTGATCAAAATCGATCACCATCCGAATGAAGACCCCTACGGAGATATCTGCCTTGTGGAGACGCACTCCAGCAGCAGCAGCGAAATCATCGCCAAAATTTCCTTTTCAACTGAAGGTACGCTGCCGATGAACGCTGCAGCAGCGCGTCTGTTGTATGCCGGCATCGTTGGCGATACAGGCAGATTCCTCTATCCGGCGACTACGGCAGTGACAATGGCAATAGCCTCGAAACTGATGCAGTTTGATTTTTCCGCGTCGGATATCAGTCAAATGATGAACACAAATTCTTTGAAAACGGCCAATTTATCAGGGTTCGTCCTGCAGAGTTTGACGATCAATGACGTCGGGGTTGCCAGCATCATCCTCTCCCAAGAAATCCTTGGGAAATTTGGTGCCGTCGACAGCGACACCGCACCGGTTGTCCCTTTGCCGGGTACAGTAGAGGGCGTTTTATGCTGGGGAATTTTTGTGGAGCAACCGAACGGTACCTATCGTTGCCGATTGCGCTCAAAAGGCCCGATCATCAATGAAGTCGCCAAACGGCATGGCGGAGGCGGCCACCCGCTTGCGAGCGGAGCGAACGCTAAGGATGAGTCGGAGATAAACGACATCATTTTGGAATTGGAAGAATTGGCGATCGAATGGCAGAATACGCATTGATGTAGCAGACTTGAAC
>NZ_JBAWAZ010000287.1:0-3223 GCF_049589555.1 Trichococcus sp. | reverse complement strand
GCATATCTACAGCGCGGATATTGTCGACACCCAACAGTGTCGTCACAACCTCGGCCATGCTCGTTGCTGTGCTCCTGCCATGGGCGGCAATCACAACACCCACTCTCCCTGAGACTTTGTCTTGCTTTAATGAAACCAGCAGCAAAGTCAGGTAATAAGTCTCCACCTCGGGGATGCTAATACTGTATTCTTTTTGCAGTTCTTGTTTCATCCATTTAGCGACTGCAAACTCTTGGGGATAATCTTCCACCATATTTTTAATGCTTGCATGGAGCGTCCGGCTGTTTTCGCCTAATTGGATCCGTTTTAAAAACGAACTGATATGGAGACTCATCGCATAGACGAAATTCCGTTGGAAGTGGTAATCCAAATGGTCTTGCGCATACTCAAACATATTCTTAGCAAAGCGAATAATTCGTTGATCAATGATTTCGGAAAGTTTTTTCTCTGTGTCAAAGGTCAACCCCGTATCACGATAAAAAGACTTCAGATGGACATTGATGTCGGTCGTAATGTAATGGTTGATGGATTCCTTATCGAGCCCTTCTTCCCGCAGCAGTGCGGCTTTATTTCCAATAATTTCATACAAATTATAAGGAAGCTCATAGGAATCGCTGATCAGTTGGTTTTCCTCTCCTTCATTCGGCACCAACATCAGCACAGGCTCCAGTATCCGAGTGAGTTCATTCAAACGCTCACGATGATTATTTGCCAAATTCATCAGACCGTTTTGGATCTCTGGTGTCAGCTCATCCAACGTAATCGATATTTCATCTGAATTCATATATTTCAAAAAGGCCCGCGCACAAACAAGCTGGACATTCGATTTCAGCTGCCCGACATTTCCGTAGGTTACGCTGCCGATCAATGCCTTCACTGCATCCTGTTTCACGTGGATGCTTTTTTGGATTCGATTGGCTTCAATCGAGACCATCCGCTTCAACAAATCCAGCTGTTCCGCAATCGGACGCTCTGAAAATTGCGGTAATTTAATGACGATCGGAATGCGCCGAACAAAGGTCTGAAGCAAACTGGAAGCGGGATCTTCCGTCGTAGCACAAACTAGACGGACATTGACTTTGTTGGCTTTATCGGTTTCGCCTAATCGATTATAGGTACCGTGATCCAGCAGATAAAAAATCATTTCTTGACCTTCAGGCGGTAGGCGGTGCACTTCATCCATAAAGAGCATGCCGCCGTCTGCCCGTTGGATCAATCCGTCCGTCGTTTCCGTCGCTCCTGTAAAAGCACCCTTGCGGTATCCGAACAAATGAGCCATCAATAACTCAGGATTGTGCGCATAGTCGGCACAATTGAACACAACCAGTTCCTTATCAGCTGCAAAAACTTGATTTGCTTGCGCGAAACGAAACATTGCATGAACAAAAAAGGTTTTCCCGCTTCCTGTCGGTCCAGTGATCAAGCAGCTTAACCCCTTAGGAGGATAGAGGATCGCCGCCTTTGCCTGATCAACTTGAGTCCGCATACTGTCATTTGAACCGATTACATTCGCAAACACCTCATTATTTGTTTCTCGGCTGCCCGCATTATTTCCTTCCCGGGTTGCGGGAACACGAGAAATTCCAGAAACAGGGCCGCGGGTTTCGCTGTTTGGCCTTGCTATTGGCTTGGGTTGGTCTTCTTTATATGAGTGCATCTTTTTTTGTGGTCGCTCAGGCCATTTCAAAGAGTGATCCGCATATCTGACCGGTCGTCCAGAGGATTTGATCAGTTTTCCCTGACGCACGAGCTCATTTAAGTCGCTGCTTGCATTGGGCCGTATGATCTGAAGCTCCGTCACAACTTCCTGAGTCGTCACGCCTTCGTTCCCCTGCTCAAAAGCAGCTTCTGTATACTCCTGCGAGCGAATTTTTATATACTCGTAGATTCGGTCAATTCGTTTCATCCAGATTCCTCCTGTTCCATCATCATAAAAATACCATAGTCCCGAAAAAAACGAAAGCGGAAGCTTACGAAAAGTGCCGTTCCACAGCCTGTTCTTTTTCAGTGCGTTAGCAATAACCCCAACAGGCTTTCAAAACATTTGAATAACGGCCGCATTTGTAATACAATGTACATACAAAGGAGTGATCATGATGAGCACCATATCATTACGCATGGATGAAGAAGAAGAAAAATTGATCAAAGAATATGCGAAAGCCAAAAACATTACGATTTCTGCTCTCTTCAGGAATGCAGTATTGGAAAAAATTGAAGACGAAATCGATCTGGAACTCTATCACGTTGCCATGAAACAACACAATGAGAACCCTCAAGTTCTTTCTTTCGATGAAATGATGAAGGAATTGGATTTCTGATGGTGGCATATAAAGTAGCCTTTGAAAGCAGCGCTCAAAAGACACTGAAGAAAATGGATCGTTATCAAGCGCAAATCATTTTATCTTGGATCAAAAAGAATCTGGTGGATACAGAGAATCCCAGACAGCACGGAAAGGGACTTGTCGCGAACCATTCTGGTGAATGGCGTTATCGGATTGGTGATTACCGTCTGATTGCAGACATCAATGATGATACAATCACTATATTAATTCTTGAAATCGGCCACCGGAAAGATATCTATAAATAGTAAGAGTCTATCTCTGGTGTCACTCCCATATATAATAGCCATATAATGAATTTCAAAATACTTAAACTATTTATGAAAATACTTCTTACACGCATCCTCTATTTGTGATACCATGGTTGACGTTGCAAAAAATTAGAAGGAGTGTTTACATGCCCACAAACAAAAAAGAAGGAATTATTTTTACGACGATAATGTGCTCTATGATGGTGTTAGGAATGAGCCTTTACAATCTGCTGTTACATGACAATTTAGCTCTTATGCCGCTTGTGGCAGGCTTAGTGCCAGGTTTTGTTGTTGCCTTTATTTTGGACGTATTCATTGTAGGAGTGGTCGCAAAGAAAATTGCTTTTCGACTACCCATCAAAAAAGAAAATAAGTTGCAGTTAATTTTGACAATCTCCAGTTTGATGGTTTTAGGCATGGTCACTTTCATGTCATTATTCGGAGTTCTGATGGAAGGCGGCATTCCAGATAATTTATGGGCGGCCTATAGTGAAGCGTGGAGAATGAATGTTATTGTCGCTTTGCCGTTGCAACTGTTGGTTGTCGGGCCTGTGTCCCGGACAATTCTTGGCAAAATCCAAGCCAATAGTACGCTTGTTTTGGAATAAACGTTAGCGCATAGTTGTTGAAAAA
>NZ_JBAWAZ010000286.1:0-8079 GCF_049589555.1 Trichococcus sp. | reverse complement strand
CACGGATGACTTCTTCGACAGGTACCTCGCTGATGATCGTTTCGATGCGGACTTTCGGTAAAAGATTGCCCTCAGCCTTCGCACCACGATAGAAGGTTTGTTGGCCTTTTTGGAGCCCGTAACCATGCACGGATGTGACTGTCATGCCGGTTACGCCGATAGCGTTCAATTCCGCCTTCAAGCGCTCCAGTTTATCCGGATTGGCGATGATTTCAACTTTGTTCATCGTGAAGCCGGAATCAGCCAGTTTGAAGGCTCCGACTTTGCTGAGATCCACTTCTTGGGCAGCAGGGGCTGTCTGTTTGGTGTCCGTCACGTAATCTTCGAATGCCGTAGTTGCGACAAAGTCGTGGTAGCTTGAAGTCAAGCCATGCTCAGCGACGTCCATACCGACGATTTCTTCTTCAGCAGTAACACGGAGTCCCATCGTCTTTTGGATGACCTTAAAGACTACATACATCGAACCGGCTGTGTAGGCTGCTACAGAAGCTACACCTAAAGTTTGGATTCCCAGCAGGTTGAACCCGCCGCCATACAATAGACCGCCATCTGTTGCGAAAATACCGACTAAGATTGTTCCCAATGCGCCATTCACGCCATGTACACTGAAGGCGCCTACCGGATCATCGATCTTCGCTTTTTGATCGACGAATTCAACAGCGAGAACAATGGCAAACCCGGCGATGGTTCCGATTGCGATAGCGCCGAAAGGTGATACGACAGCACAGCCTGCAGTTACGGCAACAAGCCCAGCCAGCGAACCGTTCAGCGTCATGGACACGTCAGGTTTACCATATTTTGCCCAAGTGAATAAAAGCGTGGCGAGGGTAGCGGAAACAGCAGATAGATTTGTATTCAAGAAGATAGTACCGATCAAGGCAAGCGTTTCGTCGCCGGTAGCTGATACGGTTGAAGCGCCGTTGAACCCGAACCAAGCGAACCAAAGGATGAAGACGCCAAGGGCACCGATTGTTAAATTGTGTCCAGGAATGACTTGTGCTTTACCATCTTTATATTTTCCGATACGCGGTCCGACGATTGCAGCACCGACGATTGCAGATATGCCTCCGACCATATGCACGGCAGTGGATCCGGCAAAATCAATGAAGCCCATTTGAGCTAACCATCCGCCGCCCCAGATCCAGTGACCCGAAATCGGATAGATGATTAAGGAGATGATGAAAGAATACACGAGATAAGAGCTGAATTTTGTCCGTTCCGCAACAGAGCCGGATACGATAGTGGCAGCAGTTGCCGCAAAAACGTTCTGGAACATGAAATGAACGGATCCGGGAATGGTGGAATCAAGTCCATCCATGAATAGGCCAGGGGTTCCGATGATGCCGGCAATATCATCACCGAACATGATGCTGTACCCGATGAGAAAGAATCCCAACGATCCGAGCACAAAGTCCATAAGGTTTTTCATGATGATGTTCGCCGCGTTCTTTGCGCGAGTGAATCCCGTCTCAACCATCGCGAAACCGGCTTGCATAAAGAATACTAATACCGTTCCCACTAAGGTCCATAATGTGTCTACTGATGAAAACATAATAATTCCTCCTCCTGTTTTAGCCTAGTCTTAGTGTATAGAAATAATTTTATTGAGGCTATATTCTGCTTACGATACATGTTACATTATATAACAAACGCTTCATGTCAATGTTTGTAATCGTTATAATGTGTATTCGGTGAGAGTTTTGATCTTAATTCTCATCGGATTGCAGGGATATTGGATTAGATTGTATTTTTTTGGTCAATATGATTGAAAAAAATCTGACATGGGAGAATAGGGGATATGACGGATGTCAGAATCACTGACAAGGAATAGGTCACATCAGCAGGGGAATCCGGGATAATGAGAAAATATACAGCAAAAAGCCGTAAGGGAAGCATGCAGAACATGTTTTCCTTACGGCTTTTTATATTTTTTCGGTATCTTCTAAAAGTTGATGATCCAGTCCATTTCTGATAATTCAATCAATGGCAATTCGATCGCTTCCTCTTTTAGTGCCTTCTCGAACCCTTCTTTGGAAAAAGGGCCTTTTACAGATTCAATTCTTCTATCGATAATAAAATATTCGAATGCTTCATTATGTTCTTTTTCAAGAATGATAAATTCATCGGTCCAATTCAATCGTGTAATGTAGCCCTGTATGTTTCCAGTCGGGTAGCGATAAGATGAAGGCAGATGGAAAAGGTTTTGCCAAGAAGCGCACTGTCTCAAAAAAAGGTCTTCTCCGACCGGTATTCTAAATTTAGCAATTTTGGATATTTCAGGCAACATTCTATTTTTCCACACTAGCATTTCCCCCCTTTTTATCTCCTCATTCTTTTGACATCCCTGCGGCATAAAAACCGGATAATGGATCCGAAAAAAAGAATGAATCGCTTACATTTGTGACAAGTCATAGTATAACTGCTTTTTTTTCCAAAGTACAGTAGTTTATATTGATTTTATGTACTTTATATGTTTTTTAACATTTTTTTTAATATTAGGGTCATTGTTCGGAAATCAAAACGGATTAGCTGGATTTATTTGGCTATTGTTTCTGTTCTGACTATGTATCTGGGAGTCTGCTAAGAAAACAGCAAGCATTGCATTTTCAGGGCATTTTCTTATTGACCTATAGACCGAAATGTGTCTGCCTTCTCTAGATGGAATTTGGTTTAAAACACTATATATTGTGGTGGAAATTTATGTGTGGATGATATATAGTATATACAGTGAATCGAAACAGAGACTACTTTAAGTGGAGGTATCCATCTTGAGAAGCGCGTCCTGCAAGGAAAGCTTGCTCATTTTGTAACGACCTCTTACTTTTTATTAGCTTTTTTTGCATGTTCGGTTAATTTTTAACTAGGGAGTGGGAAAAATATGGCTTCATTACCAACGGATTTCTTAAATGAAAGCACGAATCTTCAAGTCGCTGACGCAGAAGTGAATATCCAAGTGTTGAAGGCGGATGGACGGGTAGTTCCTTTTCATGCCAAGAAAATATATAAAGCGATCAAGAAGGCGGAGCGTTTCTTGTCTGAACAGAACGAAGCGGCTGCGGATTATGATGTGGATGCTGTCGTGGCTTTGGTCGTAGACAAACTGATTGCATCAGAAACGGAAAGTGTTTCGACGGATGATATCCATGATCAAGTTGAAGCGACGCTTGCCGAAATGGGGAATCTGCCGTTAGCGGAAGCCTACAATACCTACAAATTGACGAAAAAAGTCAAAAAGTTGCAACAACAGGACATAGAATTGCGTATCCAAAGTCTGATGAATGCTGATCAGAGCATCGTCAATGAGAATGCCAACAAGGATAGCCGCGTCTTCAATACAATCCGGGACTTGACGGCAGGCGTGGCTGCAAAAGCAATCGGACTGAGAATGTTGCCGAAACACGTTTCCAACGCCCATATGAAAGGCGATATCCATTATCATGACCTGGATTACCAACCGTATTCACCGATGACGAACTGTGTCCTGATCGATTTCCAGAATATGCTTCGTGAAGGTTTCAAAATCGGCAATGCAGAAGTGGACAGCCCGCGTTCAGTCAACACGGCGACTGCCCAAATGGCGCAGATTTTTGCGAACGTCGCTTCCAGCCAATACGGCGGCTGCAGCGCGGACCGTGTCGATGAAGTGTTGGCACCGTACGCGCGCCTGAACTATGAGAAGCATCTGGAAACGGCTAAGGATTGGGTGGAAGGCGAAGCGAAACAAATCGCGTATGCCGAAGAAAAAACCCGCAAAGACATCTATGATGCTATGCAAAGCCTGGAGTACGAAATCAATACACTCTACACTTCAAACGGACAAACACCATTCACCACACTCGGATTCGGGTTGGGGACGGATTGGTTTGCACGCGAAATTCAAAAAGCAGTTCTGCAAGTGCGCATCAAAGGATTGGGCAAGGAAAGACGCACAGCGATCTTCCCGAAATTGATCTTCGCCTTGAAAAAAGGCACGAACTTGGAGACACAAGATCCAAACTATGACATCAAACAATTGGCCATCACTTGCGCCACGAAACGGATGTATCCGGATGTGCTGATGTACGATAAAATCGTTGAATTGACAGGCAGTTTCAAGACACCGATGGGTTGCCGTTCCTTCCTGCAAGGATGGAACGACGAAAACGGAAACGAAGTCAATTCCGGTCGGATGAATCTTGGGGTCGTGACGTTGAACATCCCGAGAATCGCCTTGGAGTCGGAAGGGAATCCGGAAGCTTTCTGGAACATCTTTGAGGAACGCTTGGCGATCTGTAAGGATGCGCTTGTCTACCGTGTCGAGCGCACCAAAGAAGCGACGCCTACGAACGCACCAATCCTGTATCAGCACGGAGCCTTCGGGAAACGTCTGGGCGAAACGGATCAGGTCGACGAACTGTTCAAGAACAAACGCGCTACAGTCTCCCTAGGTTACATTGGACTGTATGAAGCGGCTACCGTCTTTTACGGAGGAGATTGGGAAACGAATCCGGAAGCGAAAGCTTTCACTTTGGACATCGTCAAGAAGATGAAGGAAAAAACGGATGCTTGGGGCAACCAATACGGTTATCATTTCAGCGTCTATTCGACTCCGAGCGAAAGTTTGACCGATCGCTTCTGCAGCATGGACACAGAGAAATTCGGCATCATCGCTGATATCACGGATAAGGAATACTATACAAACAGTTTCCACTATGATGTCCGCAAGAACCCGAATCCTTTCGAGAAAATCGCCTTCGAAATGGAATATCCGCAATATTGCTCAGGCGGCTTTATCCATTATTGTGAATACCCGAATCTGCAGCAAAATCCGAAAGCGCTGGAAACAGTCTGGGATTTCGCCTACGACAAAGTCGGCTACCTGGGAACGAACACGCCGATTGACCACTGTCTGGAGTGCGGTTTCGAAGGGGACTTCAATCCGACCGAGCGCGGGTTCCAATGCCCGGAATGCGGCAATACCGATCCGCAGACATGCGACGTTGTGAAACGCACATGCGGTTATCTCGGCAACCCGCAGATCCGTCCGATGGTGAAAGGTCGCCATAAAGAAATTTCGGCACGCGTCAAGCATTTGCATGCGGATTGCAAGTCAGAACAATAGTCAGAACAGTTAGGTGATGTGAAGTGAAAAACCCGCAACCGCAAGAATGGTTGGCAGAGAAATACAGCAAGGACAAGGTAGCGGACTACAAGCCGTTCAACTTTGTCGACGGCGAAGGCGTGCGCTGCAGCATTTATCTGAGCGGCTGCTTGTTCGCCTGCGAAGGCTGCTACAACAAGATTGTCCAAAACTTCGACTACGGGATTGCCTACACCGACGAGTTGGAGGAACAGATCATGGCCGATCTGCGTCAGCCTTATGTGCAGGGCTTGACGCTTTTGGGCGGGGAACCTTTCCTCAACACGAAGGTCGCGCTGCGGCTTGCGCAGCGGATCCGGGCAGAGTTCGGCAGTTCTAAGGACATCTGGGGCTGGACCGGCTACTACTGGGACGAACTGGCTGGAGAATCCGAGGATAAGCAGGAATTGCTTCGCTTGATGGATGTGCTAGTCGACGGCCGCTTCGAACTGTCCAAACGGGATCTGACCCTGAAATTCCGCGGCAGCTCCAACCAAACCATCATTGATGTACAAAAATCGCTCGAAGCCGGAGAAAAGATTCTCTGGGCCAATGCGTACTCATAAATATCAGAAAGGTTACTGGATGAATCCGGTAGCCTTTTTTGGTGCGCTTCAGTTCACGAATGGCCAGCAAAAATGCTATACTGATTTTATTGAAACGTTTACAAAAAAATCCGAAGTGAAAGCTGGTATGACAATTGAAAAAAATAAACATCGGCAATTCAGGACTTTTAGCATCAGAAATCTCGCTTGGCATCATGCGCATGAACGCTTTGACGCATGAAGAGGCGACTGCGGTCATCCGCACGGCAGTGGACAACGGCATCGATTACTTCGACCATGCGGATATTTACGGCAGAGGGACTTCGGAGGAAATCTTCGGAAAAGCCTTCAAGGAACTCGGCATCGCGCGTGACAGCGTGATGCTGCAGACGAAATGCGGCATCGTACCGGGTGTCATGTTCGATTTCTCGAAAGAACACATCATCGCATCGGTGGAAGGCAGCCTGAAACGTCTGCAGACCGATTACGTGGATGCTTTGCTATTGCACCGGCCGGACACATTGATGGAGCCGGAGGAAGTTGCGGAAGCTTTTGAAGAACTGCAAAAATCAGGGAAAGTGCGCCATTTCGGCGTCAGCAACCAAAATCCGATGCAGGTCGAATTACTGAAGAAAGTCGTCACACAACCATTGTTGATCAATCAATTGCAGCTCAGCCTGACGCATGCGCCGATGATCGATGCAGGCTTCAACGTGAATATGATGAACAATCCATCGCTCGTGCATGACGGTTCCGTCCTGGAGTACAGCCGCATCACGGATATGACGATCCAACCGTGGTCGCCATTCCAAGCCGGAAACGGGAAAAAAGGGCTGTTCTTCGATCATCCCGATTATGTGGAGCTGAATGAAAAAATCGAAGCGATGGCAGATGATAAAGATGTATCCCGTGAAGCAATCGCAATCGCATGGCTGCTGCGTCATCCGGCCAAAATGCAGCCGATTGTCGGCAGCATGAACCCTGAGCGCATCGCGGCCATCTGCAAAGCTTCCGATGTGGCGCTGAGCCGCACCGAGTGGTATGACCTCTACAAGGCTGCAGGTAAAAAGCTGCCTTAAACAAAAGCATGCTATCTTGTAATCAAAAAAGACCAGGATTCCAAATGGAGTCTTGGTCTTTTTTCGCCAAATGAGCAGTAAGAGGCGCAACAAATACATTATGGTTCAGGTGTGACATTATCAAAAAGAAGAATCCGCAGTTTCGGCAGTCGTATCTGCTGGATCGAAGTCGGGCACGGACTTCAATTTTTGGGCGTGATCGTACAGGTCGAACTCGCCTGTCAGTTCCGTCGTGACGGTTGTCTTCTGATCCGAATGAATGGCTGTGGAACGGTAATGGAACTCGGTCAGATAGAAGCTTTCGGCATCCAAATGGATAGCGATCTCGTAATTTGTCTGTTCCGTTGGCAGGGTTTGGAACAGGTAGTTGATTTCTTTGTTCAGCGCATCATCGCTGCCGGAAAAGCTCAGCAAATACTCGTCCCCTTTGAGTTCGAGGGTGCCGTACGCTTCAATGATTTGGCTCAGTTCGATAAATGTCTCCAGCGGATAGACCTGCAGGCTGGCCAACGGGACATCGGGGGTGGCATAAGCGGTCCAGTCGGTATCATCGGTCCGGATGTAACCCACTTCCGGGGTCACATAGAACTCGGATTTTGTTGCGGGATAGTCGCTGTTTTTGTCGATCCGCTTTCCGTAACCGGTTTTCTCTTCTGGGAACAGCGTCGCGTCGGCGGTTGTGTACTGCTCGTTCACTGTTGTAGCGCCATTCAGGTCCTCTTTGGTGGTAGTTGTCGTAAATGAAACGAACTGGTGGTAGCTTTCAAGGTCGGCGGACCGGTTGATCAGGTTCTGCATGACTTCTTCCCCTGGTAGTGCGGTCCCGCAGGCGGAAAGCAGGAAAAGCGGAAGGAGCAGCAGCGCGGAGTATAGGAATTTTTTCAAGGGTATTGCCTCCAAATCTATAGCAAAGTTATGGGATTGTTCAGGTTGTTGGGGATCTACCCGATGCGGGCAATCTTTTCTCATTGTACAAGAGAATGTGTGATTGCGAAAGGGCGGAATTTCATCAGGGAAGATAGCTTCGGATTGAAGTGCGGGTTTGCTATAGCACGGAGACCATTCTATAATGGGAGCAACAGGTACAAGAGGAAATAAAGACCGAGGTGATGAAAATGGATGAGGATTTTTTTAAAGAAGAAATCTATTATAAGGATCTTTATTACACAACCAAAGGCAAAGAGGAGTGCGCTCCCAACCACAGTTTCGGGCCAACCGTCCGGGAATATTTTTTGATCCATATCATTATGAAGGGAAAGGGCTACTTCGAGATTGGCAACAGCCGGTTCAATCTGAAGGAAGGCCAATTCTTCATCATCTATCCGAACGTGATGAC
>NZ_JBAWAZ010000285.1:0-1770 GCF_049589555.1 Trichococcus sp. | reverse complement strand
GGCAGCTTGACCTTTTGTGATGCCACTGATCTGAAGTGAAATGGTCCCTTCATAGTTCTCCGTCCAATCGTCATTGGAATACTCAACCGGAATTTCAATTGCTTGTCCTAGAGGCACTGGATTGCTCCTTTTTCCGATTACAGAAGCTTCAGCAGCAGATTCCTCTGTGCTGGTTTCATCCTGTGGCTCGGTGTCCTCAGAACCACCCTCCATTTCGGAACTGAGTAACATAAAACCTGACATCACCACATCCACCATTTCATCAGTAATCTCCGTAATATACCACTGGTTGTTCTCTTTAACTAAATCGATTTTCAAAGTGGCTTCGGTAAAGGTTTCCGGAACGATTTCTGCCTGTTCTTTCATCGTATCTTCATAGATCTGATCCATTTCTTCTTCACTCAATTCTGAACCACTGAATCCAAATGGTAAAATTTTCGAGAAAACGGAACTGACTGTAGCAGTCATCAATGGTGCACCATCCACATACTTCGCGTTCATCGTAACGACGGCCGTGTTACCATCAACTTCGCTACCTGTCACTTCATAAGTAATTTTCTCAGCATTAGCTTTGAAATATTCCACTAGATAGTCATTCGAATCATCGGTTATCAGTTCTTCCGTCTCCGCTACCTCTTCCTGATTCGAAGAAAGGATAGTTGCTGCCATAGCTTCGGTATCAAGTTGTTGTCCTGCCTTAAAAAATGCCTCCACAGTTGATTCAGGTTTTGCGCCACTGCAGCCGGCCAATAAAGCTAGTGACAGCATCGATATTGCAATTGTTCTCCATTTTCTCATTCTCTTACTCCTCCAATTTTCGAATTGTGATCCTTAGCATTCTCCTATATTAATAACTACGGATTACCCAATTGATAAGCAAATGTTTCTGTCATGGTAGTATCGCTCATTGATTGAGGCCAGCTTTTGATGTCCGGATACTCAAGAGCTCAGCGTTCTCGACCATGCCAATAGAGGGATATTTATTTTAATATAATTGTACCACTATGCGGATGTTAAGCAACATTATTCAAACAAACTTTTTCCAGAAGTCCGCAGGAATTTTAAGGAGCGTATCAATATCTCATTCCATCAATCTATGTTATAACTATATTTGAATGATTTTAGAGGAGGTACCTATGCTTAAACGTTTTTTCGGCTATTATAAACCCTACAAGCATCTGTTTTTGCTTGATTTTTGTTGCGCTATTTTGGCGGCTGTCCTGGAACTTTCTTTCCCGGTCGTCGTCAACAGCGTCATTGATTCCATTTTGCCTTCCGGGCAGTGGAATTTGATTCTCTTGGTTTCGCTGGGCCTGTTGGTTTTGTACATCGTCAACACAGCGATGCAGTATATCGTCGTCTATTTCGGGCACGTACTCGGGGTCAACGTCGAGACCGATATGCGCCGGGAGCTGTATGGTCACATGCAGAAGCAGCCTTTCAGTTACTATGATGATCAGCAGACCGGCAAATTGATGGCGCGGTTGACGACGGATCTGTTCGAAATCTCGGAAGTGGCGCATCACGGCCCTGAGGATATCTTCATCACCATCATCACTTTGTTGGGATCGTTTCTGTTGATGCTGCAGATCCATGTTCCGTTGGCGATCGCCACTTTCGTCATGATTCCCTTCATTACGATTGCGCTCGTCTTTTTCAACAAGAAAATGACACGGATCAACACCCGCATTTTTGAAGATCTGGGTGAATTCAGCGCGGGGATTGAAGCTTCGGTCAGCGGTATCCGCGTCGTGCAGGCATTCGCAAACG
>NZ_JBAWAZ010000284.1:0-2964 GCF_049589555.1 Trichococcus sp. | reverse complement strand
TCATTGATTTGTTTTTCTATTTCATCTGTTATGGCCTTGTAAAAGCTGTTATTCATGGTCATATAAGTAGCGCCAAAAACAATTTTTTCACTATCATATCTGACGAATTTATAATTATAATAGATGGATGAAACCGCGATGACACAAACAGAGACAATTATAACCATCATTTTGCTTACATTTCGCACCCTATCATCACTCTCCCACCTCACAGTCTATATACTTTTGTCACCAATGTAAATTGACAAAAGTAATTTTATGCAATCACTTCCATTTTTAATTTCTTTCTGCATGAGTATAAACCTGTGTCCGAATTCGGCTGGGCTCAGAACCATCCCCCAAAAAGAAAACAGCAAGCCCCCAGTCTCCGATTGGATATCGGAAATTAGGGGCTTGCTGTTTTGAATAATTTAGCTGTAGAGAATTAACTTTGCCTAACGAAAAATAGTGTTGATTTGGCTTCAACCTTAATACACTAAACTTCTTAACTGCTACCAGTTCAATCTGCCTAAGTCCCCACCATCAGTAAGTATATTGATGCCCTCACAAAATGTTTCATACAATGCATCCGCTTGTTCGGCTCCATTTTGTTTACCCAGCAACACATCACTCAATGATTTCCGTAAGACGGTCAATCTCCAATCCCCCTCTAAGTCAGGGTAATTGATCAGATCAAAATCCCCATGGTTTTGGTTCAGTTTGTCAAAATAATCCGTGCACGCTTGAGTGTTAATCACCTTTGAGTAGCCATTTTCAGGCATATCCACCAGTATTACAACGTCTGGACCGCCATTTTCTTTATTTAACGGTTCAATGCGGTGATCCGAGTAATCCCATAGGATACCCACGAAAATACCAGGACTCCAATTAGTGTATATCCCAAACCCAACTCTGCCCCATCTTTCCTTAGAGTATTTTGGTTTCCCATTAAACCCTGAACTATTGCATTGTCGTAAATTGGGGCAATCTATTTCCCAACTTCTACCCTCTAGGCTTTCAACAAGATTATTAACAGCATTTTTGAGCCCAAATGATTCCCAGTACCCAGCAATGGCCCCCGGAGTGATTTCTCCGGATGTCCCAAGACTATTATTCTTCATAAAGCTGAGTGTTTGATCCAACATAAAATAATTCACTGAATCCTTAGCATAACCTTTAATTTCCTCCTGAAGGAAATCCCGATATATGCTGCTCCACAAAATACTCACATCCGCATTTTGCGTCCATTGGTAGGTACCTAAAGTAACCAAAACGGTATGGAATGACCCGGACCCGATACTATTCGCCATGCTACTGTAATTTGTAAGTTGATTTGGTGATAGCATACTGTAGATTTTATGCTCGCAAATAAATCCATCGATACCATTTACTGTAATAAGCAAATCGATTCGTTTTCCGTTGGGCAGTGTTCTCTGCGTCTCAACCGTGATGTCGTCAGAATCATTAACAATAAATGTGCTATTCGGAATTTTAGCCAACAAGTATTTGCAATACTTTAGTCTCAGGCCGTCTACGTTCATTAGTAGCCAAGCAAACAACTGCGTCAGATAGTCCTCTTTTGGATCTCTTTTATCACTGGGCACATAGGATCTTAAAAAATCGAAAATGGTAGCATTCATGGGTTGGGCTCCTTTTTGTTTTGTGGTTGATTTTTTGATAAAAAACATGCTTATTCGGAAAAGAGGAAAAGTGGAAAATATTTCTGTGGAACAATTCAATTAAAAACAAGAGCGTAGAATTATGCTTGAAAAAACATCAATTCAATTAACTATATAACAAGCAAAATATCTGGTTCTATTATCCCACTATTCTCAATTATTTAACAGCTAATAAAAATTATTTGATTCCAAATATATATAACCAAACACACAAAAACACAATCTCATTCCTCCACATAAAACGTGCAGAGAAACAAGATTGTGTTTCAATTTGCTATATTGTATTAATCCTAGGATCAGGACTCAACCAGCACTCCAGCTTCCGCTGTTAAAGTGAATTCCGCCTTCAGCAAGTCCTCACTGTTTCTGCCAATCAGAACATGGAATTCTCCAGGTTCTGAAGCATACTTCATGTCAGCTCTATGGAATCGTAGCATTTCTTCTGTTATCTCAAAAATCACTGTCTGTGATTCTCCAGGACTTAATACGATTTGTTGGAATGCCTTTAACTCCTTTACTGGCCGCACTACACTTCCCACCAAGTCACGGAGATAAAGCTGTACCGTTTCTTTTCCGATATAGTTACCGTTGTTCTTCACAGTAACCGAGGCGGTTATCCCAGATTTTTCAGATATCTGTTTTTGACTTATTTTGAGATCGGAGTACTCAAAGTGCGTATACGACAAGCCGTAACCAAAAGGAAACAACGGTTTGTTGGGCGCATCAATGTACCTAGATGTGAATCGCTTGCTATGGCTGGAATCCGCTAATGGACGACCTGTGCTAAATTCATTATAGTGAATCGGAACTTGTCCCACTTCATAGGGGAAGGTCATGCTCAATCGACCTGAGGGATTCGCTTTTCCTATCAAAATGTCGACGATTGCTCCTGCCCCCTCAGTTCCTGGATACCAAGCTTCAATAAGCGCATCAAATTGTTGGAATTCATCTCTTAAATCCAGCGGCCTGCCGCTAAAAACTACACCGATAATCGGTTTATTCAGCGCCTTTACTGCCTTGATAAAGGATTTCTGAACTTCGGGCAAATTCAATTGCGCCCGGCTGCCGCCTTCTCCACTTTGAAGGTGGTGCTCTCCTACAGCCATGACAATGATATCCGCTTCATTCGCATAATCAATTGCACGATTGAATTCTTGCGCTTCGTCTAGACTAGTGCTTTCTGCCGTGTGGTAGCTGCCAAAACTATCCTTCAAAAAATCAGCTTCAATCATTGGGCATCCTGCTGAAACAAGTACGTTTCCTTCAGGAAAAGCTTCAAAGAAGGCTTGTTTTAGAGTCGGCGTTT
>NZ_JBAWAZ010000283.1:0-10282 GCF_049589555.1 Trichococcus sp. | reverse complement strand
ATGTGCGTGACGATGTCCATGAAGGCCTTCCCCAATATTTTCGGCATCTCACTCACAGGAGTAATCGTTTTCAAAACCAGAGTCGGTTGTTCCTGCGTTTCCACCATTTCGATCCCAAAGCTCATTTTATCCACGTCTCCTTTGCTGAAGCCCATTGTCTCATGCTTATTTTATCACTTCCGCATCCGCAGAACCATCAATACGATGGCTGCCGAAAAGCGCCTGAAACTGAGCAAATACCGGGCTGTTCGTGAGGTTCCTGAGGTAGCTGTTTTCCTTTCAGCGCAAACAAAAAGACGCCCGGCAAGAGCGTCTTCCTTTATGACAAGCAATGGATTCGGACATAATAAGTCCTTATTCCCCTTCAGCAAAAAGCGCTGTGATTGTAGCTTGCGAATCCGTGTGGTCCACATAGCCTACGACTTTTCCCTTCTCGAGCTTCAACAATTTCGGCAACGTCACGACTTCATGAACGTCCAGGATGTCCTGAATATCCTCATCGGCGTTATGTTCGTCCGTGTCGTAGTGGTAAACGATGGCATCCGTTTCGGCGATGGCCACCTCTAAAAGCGGCTCGAAGGCGCGGCAGTCTACACTCGTATCCCGGCCAAAGTAAATATAGGCGCTGTCCTGATCCATCACTTCGGCATATTCTCCCGGTTCGTAGATATATTGGTAGCTTTTCCCCGAGGCAGGCGTCAGACCGAACAACACCCACAAAGATGCCAGCGGCAACAACCATTTCAAATATTTTTTCATTACTGCTTTCCTCATTCCGAAACTTATTTCGTCGACAGGCTCTTCTTGATCCTTACGGAAACCGCCTCAAGCAAAAAGCATGTCAAGAGGATCAGGAAAGTGACGGCTCCGACTTCCCGCATGTTGTAATAAAAATTCCCAGCCATGAAGAGATTGAAGCCGATCCCGCCGGCACCTGCCGCTGCTCCCATCCCCAAGGCCACGATGTAGTTGATTTCGAAGCGCATGAAAGTCCAGGCCACCAACGAACGGATTGTGGTCGGCAATACGCCTTGGAAAACAATTTCCCACCAGCTGGCGCCGGTAGCTTTCAGCGCTTCAATGACGCCTCCGTCCATTTCCTCGAAACTTTCCGAAAACATCTTCGTCAAGTAGCCCAAGGAATGGAACGAAATGCCGATGACTGCCGCTACGCTGCCCAAACCGGCGACGATCGCAAAAATCAGCACCCACATGACAGTGGGAATCGCACGGATCAGCGCAACAAAACCTTTAATCAAGGCGGATGACCGTTTGCCGCCCAGATTCCGTGCGGCAAACAATCCCAAAACAACCGACAGAATGGCCGAGAATATGGTCGTCAAAAACGCAATCGCAAAGGTGATTACCACTTGCAGCAGCGCTTCATTGAGTCTGATGCTGCTCAATTCCGCTTCCAGAAAGATTGTCCTCAGATTGGCGAAAGTCCCATTGATCGCAAGTCCCCAATCGATGTTGCCGTAGTCGAAACTGATGAAAGCATAAAGACTGACAAGAGCCAAACCGGCCAGAACGAACCAAACATTGCGCAGACTGCTTTTCGGTCCGATTTCTTTCGATACCTCAGGCCCTTTGGATTCAATTCTGCGTTTTTTCTCGTTCAGTACTGCTTCCAATGGCAATCCGTTGTCGCTCATAAGATGGACCTCCTTACTTGGTTGGAGATGGATTCCAGTCCGATTACGACAATCATGATGCAAAGCACAATCAGGCTGCAGGAATGGTAATCCAGATTTTTGTAATAGAGATTGAAGATGTGGCCGATGCCCGATCCGGTCAGCATGCCGATCAAGGTGGCGCTGCGGACGTTGTTTTCGATGCTGTACAGGATCCAGGAAATGATTCCCGAGATGCTGTTCGGGAAAATCGCCTGGCCGATGATCTGCCAGCGGGTGGCGCCAGTGGCGGTCAAAGCTTCGACCGAATCCTTTGACGTTTCATCGATGGTTTCGATAAAGGCACGGTTCAAGGTTCCAAAAGTCACGAAGAACAATGCCAAGAAACCGGTCATGATGTTCATCCCGAAGGAGAACAGGAAAATCATCGACCAGACGATATCCGGCACATTCCGGAAAAAGGATGCGAACAGCTTGGATGCCCAAGCCAGCCCGTTGTTCACTTTTGTGGCTTCTGCCCCGAACAGAGCGAAGACATAGGCGAAAAGACTCGCGGCTGTAGCCGACGCCACCGACATCAGCACCGTTTCCACCAGCTTCTCCAGGATAGCCGGGAGCTTGGCCCAAGCAGCTTGATTCGGGTAAAAATTTTGTGTGAGCCAAACGGCTGCATATGGGAAAGCACTGAGCGCTTCCCCATATTCAAACTCCAGCAGAACGGAGGCGGCTACCACCAACAGCAGCATTGCCAGGAATGCGAGTGTTCTTCTGATTCCGCGTGTCTGCAGCGGGTTCGTTGTAACTTGCATGTTGTCCTCCTTTTAGGCCGAAATGTCGGTGATGAGTTCCCCGGCTTCGGAACCATAGATTTCATGGATTTTTTCCTGCGTCAATTCATCAGGTGTGCCGTCGAAGACGATCTGTCCGCCGTTCACGCCAATGATGCGTTTCGAATAGGCGATGGCGACATCGACTTGGTGCAGGTTGCAGATGACCGTGATGCCCATCTTTTTGTTGATGTCCTTCAAATATTCCATGATGACGCGCGAAGAGCTCGGGTCCAAGGAAGCGATCGGTTCATCGCAAAGGATCAATTTCGGGTTCTGAACCAACGCCCGGGCGATTCCGACACGCTGTTTCTGCCCGCCTGACAATTGGTCGCAACGTTGATGGATCTGTTCTTTCAGCCCCAGTTGTTCAAGAATCGTTGTCGCATGCGCTTTGTCTTCGTTCGTGAAGGCTCCGAACACCCCTCTGAGCGTGCTCGTGTAGCCAAGTCGGCCGTGGCAAGTATTATCCAGCACACTCAATCGGTTCACCAAATTATAGTGTTGGAAGATCATGCCGATCTGTCTTCTCAGCTCGCGCAACTCTTTCGTGTTCAGTTTTTCGGTATCCACACCATCGAACATTACCACACCTTCAGACGGATCAATCATGCGATTGATACAGCGAAGGAGAGTTGATTTCCCTGCACCGGACTTTCCGATGATTGAAATGAACTCCCCTTCTTCGACTGAGAAATGAATGTCCGACAATGCTTTCGTTCCCTTTGTGTATTCTTTCGATACATGGGTCATTTCAAGCAATGCCATTCTGTTTCTCTCCTTTTGATGTTTCCTTTATCTTATGGGTTATTTAGCCGACAATGCGCGGATCGGATCGAACCAAGCGTCTACCGCCGTCACAAATTGGGATTCGCCTTCTTTTTCGAACAGTGCAGATTCTTCCGATTCAGGATCTTTCCAGATGGATGGATCGTTGTTCATTTCTTCGCTCGTGAAGATTGCTTCCAAAGCTTCTTGATCTTCAGGGGAAGTAACATCGTTATTGATGACCATCGGCGCGTTCAGCACAGGCGTCACAGAAATGGACACGAATTCTTGTCCAGCCATACCAGTGAACGGATCAGCGGCATCTTCCTTGACTGCATAGGTCGTTCCGACTGCGTTCTTTTCGCCATCGACTGCTTCCACATAGTTGATCAAAGCAGTGTCACAGAAGGCCGCCACATCAGCGCGGTCAGTCAGCAAGTTGACTGCGGAGCCTTGGTGGGAGCCGCCGAACAGGACTTCGCTGAAGAATTTGCCTTCGCCGCCCTCCATCAGCAACTCTTGTGTCAGTTCTTCATCAGGGAAAGCCGCGATAATGCCTGAAGTCGGCACAACAAAGCCTGAAGTGGATGAGTTGGAAACGAAGGAGAAACGTTTGCCTTGGATGTTATCCAATGAATAACCGCCGTTGCCGTCGCTGTAGGCTTCCTCGTTGCCTTTTTTGACGTTGATCCAGCTGTAGTAGATGGCATCTTCCAAAGTGCCGGATTCTCCTGATGGAACAACCAATGGGATAACGTTTTCGTTCTTGTCGTGGGCTTCAACATACCCTTGCGCGCCCATGAAGGCCAGATTGGCTTGTCCGTTGGCGATCGCTTCGATGGCGATGGCGTAGTCGGTCGTCAGTTGATGCTCGACTTTTTTGCCGGTAGCTTCCTCGATATAGCTACCGATTGCTTCACGGGAAGCTTCCATATCGTTGCCTGACTCATTCGGATACCAGACGATCGTGATTGTATCCGTGTATTCGCCTGTCGTTGCAGTGGATTCAGTTCCTGTTGCTGAACCTTCCGTAGCCGATCCGCTGTTTCCGCATGCTGCCAGTGCCAATGCGCTCATTGAGAGCAGTGCAATCTTTGATAATACGTTTTTCATGTTAGCCTCCAGAACGATTTTTTGTTTTTACCTACATTACTAAAATTAACATATGTATATAAATTATCGGTTAAACGTATGTAAATTTGTGTTAATAAACTGTTAATGTTTCCAAACAAGGGGGTGCAGTGCATCCTCGGGAGCCAACGTGTGTCCCACTTCCAAAGGGATCCAATAGTTGCCATGGTAATCCGAGCCGCCGGTCAGGAACAGGCCATATTGCTCAGCCATTGCTTTGATACGCAGTCGGTCCTCTTCCGTATGATCCGGGTGGTTGATTTCAAGCCCTGCCAACCCGTTTTTTATCAGTTCAGGGATGATATCGAACGAGTCCAATTGGCCGGGATGCGCCAAAACAGGCAAGCCGCCGTCCGCTTTGATCGCTTTCACGGCAAGGTTCGCGTCGATGTATTCGATGTCGCTGGCGCAGATGCCGTCCCCTTTAAAGAGCCCCCGGTAAAGTGTCTTGTATTCGGCCGATCCGTAAGGCGCATCGGTCATGGATTCCATGATGTGCTGTTTGTAAAGTGTCGGCTGATTCCCTTTTGATTTCTTCAATTTGCTGGTCCGGATCGTATAGCCGTGGTCGATCAAGGTCTCCACTTGGATCCAGGAATGGTCGTCACGCCGCTTCAGCAATTCCCCGCAAAGGTCGTTGATGTGGACGGCTGGATAGTCGTAGCCGTAGCCGAGGATGTGCACTTTGCGGTTCCTTTTGAAATCATAGGCGGAGATTTCGATTCCGGGAATGACGATGATGCCGCGCCCTTCACCGGCTTTTTTGGCCGCCGGATAGGTGTCTGTCGTATCGTGATCGACGAAGCTGATCATTTCGATACCGTTCTTTTTTGCCTGATCGAAAATCGTCTCGATGCTGTCGTAGCCATCCGAATAATCGCTGTGTACATGCAGATCCACTTTCATCTAGTTCGCCTCCATTCTTCTTTCCTGCATCTGATAGGTATAATCGCAAAGTCCTTCCATGAATTCCAGATCATGGAAAATACCCAACAAGGTCGTTCCGCCGGCCTTCAGCTTCTGGATGACTTCACGGACTTTTTGCTTCGATTCATTGTCCAGGCTGGCCGTCGGTTCGTCCAGGAGCAGCAGCCGCGGATTCTTGACGGTCGCGCGGGCTATGTTCAGGCGCAGCTTTTCGCCGCCGGAAAAGGTGTTCGGATAACTGTCCCAGAGCGCTTCCGCTATGTCGAAATGGCACAATGCCTCTTTCGCGCGCAGCGTGGCTGTTGGTGCGTCCACTCCCGTCTCGAGCAGGCTCTGCTCGACCAGCTCCAATGTCGTTGTACGAGGCATGACGCTCAGAAATTGTGACACATAGCCGATTTCATTTTTGCGCAAATGGATGATGTCCCGTTCCGGTGCCGTAACCAGATCGATTCTGCCGAAAGCTTCCGAATCGTAATAGATGTGTCCGTTCTGGGGCAGATAAGTCCGATAGATGCACTTGATGATGGTGGACTTGCCGCTGCCGCTTTTGCCGACGATGCCGAGGAACTTACCTTTCTCCAAACCGAAGGAAATATCCTCTACGGCCGTCATCGTCTTGTTCAGATGATGGGTCGTAAAAGCTTTCTGCAACCCTTGCATCTCAATCAAATTAGCCATGTGCTCCTCCTTCTTCCGCCAAAAGCGGACTTTTTTTATATTTCTCGACAAAAATCTCAATCGGTCCGCGAAAATCCTCCAACCGCTGCTTGAGCAGCTCCGGTTCCCAATCCCACCACTTGATTTCCTCCAGGGCAGCGATGGTATCCGGCTCGAAACGGTGCTTCACGACCCGGGCCGGCACCCCAACGACGATGGCATAAGGCGGGATATCCTTCGTGACGACCGCGCCGGATCCGATGATGGCGCCGTTTCCGATCGTCACTTCGGGCATGATGATTGCGCCATGGCCGATCCAAGTGTCGTGTCCGATCGTCGTGATGCGGCTAAGACGGTGTTCAAAGAACGCTTCGTCCTCCCCGTCAGCAAAGCCGTACATCTGGGGACGGTAGGTAAAATGGTGCAGCGAGGCGCGTTCATAGGGATGGTCGGTCGGACCGATCCTTACCGCCGCCGCGATATTGGCAAACTTCCCAATCTGGGCATTCTGCACGAAGCAGAACTGACCGGTATAGGAATAGTCGCCGAAATGGCTGTTTTCGATGAAGTTATGCGGACCGATTTCGCAATAGCTTCCGAAGCCGACATTCGTCACGCTGGCTGTCGATGCAATCGTCGGATCCTCCGTCAGCCTTTTCTCATTGATGATCATCGGCGGTACTCCGTTCTGTAGACGATTTTCCCGTCGATCATGACGGAGGTGATGGCCGGATAGTTGTCCTTCGTTTTGATCAGCAGCAGGTCGGCTTTCTTGCCTTCTTCGATTGATCCGATTTCATGGTCCATCTTCACGGCTCTGGCCGGATTGATCGTCAGCATGCGGAACATCCGCGCCAAGCTGATGCCATGCGTCTGATGCATGATATAGATGGCATGGATCAAGGCAGCCGGATAGTAGTCGCTGCAGAGGATCGAGATGTTGCCTTCCTGGATCCCTTGGGCAGCGCTCAGATTGCCGGTATGCGAACCTCCCAAGAGGATGTTCGGCGCTCCCGCGATCGTCCACAGGCCCGCTTCATGGGCCGCATCCGCCACTTCCAGCGTAATCGGAAATTCGCTGATGGTCGTGCCGAGGCGTTTGACCAGCTCCAATTTCTCGATGGAATCATCGTCATGCGAAGCGACAGCCAAACCATGGGCCAATGCAACATCGGCCATTTCCGCGATCTGTTCGAAAGTGATTTTCTCCTTGCTTTGGCGTTTGACGATGACGGCTTCCGCCTCCGCATCGGTCAATTCCGAATAGCCAGCGATTGTCTTTTTGTAGATCTCCAGGTTGCGGTACTGCCCTTGCCCGGGTGTGTGGTCCATAAAGGAAATCAGATGGATTTTGCCATTGCGGATATGCTCCTTGACCTGCTCGACCATCTCGACATTGTCTATCTCGAAACGGGCATGCACGCGGTGGCGGATCATGTGATCGCTCGTGTGGGTGGCATTGATGGATTCGATCAACCGGTTCGCGTGCTTGGGCTGGCGGATCGCCTTCACCCCGAAATCCTGCTCTTTATAGAGGGAAAGCGAATGAAACATCGTCGTGACGCCGTGCGTAATCAGGATGCGCTCGCTTTCGCGCAGACCGATATTGAAATCCATCATCGCGGTCGGCCGCGGCGATACGATGGTCTCGATGTAATCGGAATGGATATCCACGAAGCCCGGCGCAATCAAGCCGCCATCCGCATCCAGCACGTTGTATTCCGGACCGTACTGATCCACTTCATGCTTCGACATGATTTTTTTAATGGTGTCGCCTTCAATCAGCAATGCGGCATTCTCCAACAGGGAATCCTCCAGCACGATCGTTCCGTTTGTGATTATGTACATGTCGTTCCTCCTATAATAATGAATAGACTAACTGTTGCGTGTAGGCGTGCTGTGGGTCCTCGAGCACCTGGTCGGTCAGTCCTTCTTCGATGATTTCGCCGTTGTACATCACGATGGTCCTGTCGGAGAGCATGCGGATGACCGCCAAATCGTGGGAAACGACGATCATGCTGATCTGCAGCTCGCGTTGGATCGTCTTGATGAGGTCCAAAACGTCGGCCTGCACACTCAGGTCAAGCCCGGTCGTCACTTCGTCCAGCAGCAGCACCGGCGGATTGTTCGAGAGCGCCTTGGCTATCTGCACCCGCTGCTGCATCCCGCCGGAGAAATTATTCGGCGCTTCGCTCGAGCGGAAAGTCGGGATGTTCACTTTGTCCAACAGTTCGTGGCCACGGTCGAACATTGCTTCGACGTTTCGGTGATTGGCGGCGATCATCTTCTCGGCGATGTTGGCGATCGACGAAAACTCCATCCGAAGCCCCAGCATCGGGTTCTGATAGACCATCCCCAGCAGCATGTTGCGGATCCATTTCTGTTGCTGAAGGGACGAGCCGAAGACATTATCCTGGCCGTCTTTGTAGTCCGCCAGCAAATATTCGCCGTCCGTAACTTCGCTGTCGAAATAGAGTGCCTTCATCAAGGTCGATTTCCCGGAGCCGCTCTCGCCGACGATGCCGATGATTTCGCCTTTGTAAAGGTCGAAGGAAATGTCACGGCAAGCGTAAACCGTTCCGCAGGCTGGGCAATAATTCTTTTCGAGGTTTTCCGGTTTATCCAGGCAGCGTGGACAGCCTTCCCCGAATTGCTTGTTCATGCCGCGCAGAGATAGTACAGGTGATTCTTTAGTCATGTCTGATGCCTCCTGCTGCCGTTTCTTGTTTTGCATTCAACCTTTCCAACAGGTACGATTGGTCATTCGTCAAATAGTAGGTTTCCCCTGTCGCTTCATCCACCAATTCATCGAGGAAGACGTCCGTCAACCCGGTCAATCGGCAGGCTGCGCCATCGAAACTTTCCACTTCGAAAGGGTGATCCTCGAAATCGATCGACACGACATCGGTATAAGGAGGAACGGCGTAAATTTTCTTTTCGCGCCCCGCCCCGAACAACACTAGCCCCTCATTATGGTTCAGCTTCGGATTGTCAAAACGCGGGATTGGGCTCGGCGCCATCAGATAGCGTTTGTTTACGATGACGGGATAATCCGAATGCATCGCCGTCTTGCCGTAGCGGACGATCTGTTCGAACAGATGCAGCCAAGAGACGCTGTATTCCCCGTATGCATGCATCGCCTTGGTCTTGCGTTCCGAAGGCTCGACCGCCCGCAGCGGTTCCGGCAGCGGAACCTGCAGCACGAGGATCTGGTCCTCGGTCAGAGGAACTTCCGGAACCCTATGGCGCGATTGGATCAGCGTCGCTTCGCTTGTATGGATCGTTGTCGCCACACCGGTCGTATCAGCGATCATTTTCTTGATGTTGACTGCATTGACGCTCTCGTCGGAGCCTTGGTCGATGACTTTCAGTACATCGTCCTCGCCGATCAAGGACAGGCTGAGCTGCAGTCCTCCCGTCCCCCAACCGCGTGCAATCGGCATTTCGCGGGATGCGAAAGGCACTTGATAGCCAGGAATGGCTACCGCCTTCAGGATCGTACGGCGGATTTCCATTTTGGAATTTTCGTCGAGGAAAGCGTAATTTCCTTGGTAATTCATTCTGTTCCTCCTTTGATCTTCCGGATGCCGTCCAACAACGACTGGAAAGTCACGTAATGCGGTAACTTCAGGTGCGAAATGAAGCCAGTCGATTCGACGGAATCCACATGCAGCAAGACAAACTCTTCATCGGATGTTGGATGGTTCTCGGCCGGGTGCTCCAACGAATAATCGAGGATGCTCATCGCGATTGTCTTTGTTTCGTTCTGGCCGAATGTCAGCCCGTAACCGATCGAAAAGCTCATCTTCGTTTCGCCTGCTTCATCTGTCACGTCAATCGGAATGAAGGACTCGACTTCGGTCACCGTGATCGATCCGATGTAATAGTCATTCTCCTCATCCTCCAGATAGCGCGGATCGGCGACATGGAGCGGCAGCTGGCCGACCCGCAGTTCGCCGATGTTCGGGTGGCTTGCGACGCCGTAGCCGCGGATTTCAGCATAGCCCAATGACGTGACCGCACCCGTCTGACCGCGCGTCAACGATTGCAGACGTTGGCTCCGGGAAGTCGGAAATTGGATGCTGCGTTTGGTGATATCATCAGGTTCGCTGTCGTCAAACGGGGCCGTTTCGAACAGTCCCTGCTCCTCCAGATAATCGACCACCTTCGGCAAACGGCGCAGATCCATCATCGGCGCGTCCAGATTTCCGGTTTGTTCTTCAAAGAACTTGGCTATTTGGATTGCCTCCTCTTCTGTTTCAGTCAGAAGATCGAAGTCGAGGAATCGTTGCGTAAAGTCATTGGCGATGCCCAGCAGCTGTCCTCCCGGAATAT
>NZ_JBAWAZ010000282.1:0-1800 GCF_049589555.1 Trichococcus sp. | reverse complement strand
GATGATCGATGCCTCGAATGCGGGCGAACAGATTTTCATTGATATTTATTCGGAAGAGGCGAAAGCCAAGGATCCCGAAAAAAGGCAAACCGGCTTGTTCTGCTTTCCTGGTAGAGCCGGATCGCCTTTTGCGGTGATTGCTCCTGGAGGAGGCTTTGCTTACGTAGGTTCCGTTCATGAAGGCTTTCCTTATGCCATGAAAATCGCTGACCATGGTTATCATGCGTTTGTGCTCCGCTACCGTCTGGGGAACCGGAAGGCCACCGAAGACATGGCTGCGGCCATCGATTTCATCGAAGAACATGCGGACGAGTTGGGTGTCGACAAACAATACTATTCGCTCTGGGGCAGTTCTGCCGGCGCCCGTGTTGTTGCCAATATAAGTGCCAATGGAGTGAAAGCTTACGGAGGGAAATCAGGCATGAAGCCGCGTGCAGTCGTCATGGCCTACACCGGGCACGCGGGATATTCGGAAAATGATGCGCCCTCGTTCAGCATCGTCGGCGAGAACGACTACATCGCCGAACCGGAAGTCATGCGCAGAAGAGCGCAGAAAATGAAAGGCCTGGGGATCCCGGTCGCCTTCAAAGTAGTTGCAGGATTGGGGCATGGCTTCGGACTCGGCACGGGCACGAAGGCGGAAGGCTGGATCGATGAGGCTGTCCGCTTTTGGGAAAAACAAATGGAATAGGGCACATGCATGTACAAGAGGCGAATGCGAGAGCACAAAAAAACAGAAATCCCTTATCCGGATTTCTGTTTTTCATTTAAAGTGTTTTATTTGCTTAAACTTAATTCAATTGCCGCAACTTTTTCTTCGACGTAAGTCTTTACTTCATTTTTGGGCATCTCCAACACGACAGCAAATTCGCCGTAAAGCATTTCTTCGGCTTTTTTCATGTAGCGTCTGTCGGTTTCAGAAACCTTTTTATTTTTTGTGGCAGCGATTTGGTTCTTGAGGTATACCGTTTTGATCACTTGGATCAGGTATTTGCAATCATGACGTTCCATGGCTTTATCATAATGTTCGGAAAGCAGATTCGCGCTGCTGTATAGGATATCCGTTTCGATTGTCGGAATCTGTTCGATTATTTCTTGTGCGTCATCAGCCGAAATTACGGGACGCATAAATACTTTCGTATCAACGGGTGTGTATACTGTTCCGTTACGATACAGGGGCTTCAGAACATAATATAGACGATCATTTGCGACAGCAGTGACATTCATAACTTCGATCGCTTCGACTCGGCAGACCCCTTCGTTTCCATACACTATCAAATCATTAACTTTGTACATTTAATCCTCCATATCTTTTCCAAAAGCAACAAAAAAGCGCGCAGATATATGACAACAGGACTTACGTTTGTCATAACTACACGTTGTATAGATATTATACCAAATTTTGACTGTTTTTGTAAGGGGTGATTTCAATAAAAGTATTTGGTATATAGCTTTCATTGTAAAATGCTGTTCATCAAGAATAGAAGTAGAAATCCACGATTACGTTCGGATCACCGATTTGTTCGAGTTGTTCGAAACTAATGGACCGGAATTCCCGGTGAGAGTCCGTTCACCGGGATGCAGCCAGCAGAAAATGGTCAATTTCCCGGTGAACTTATCTTCACCGGGAAATAGATGATAAAGTACAGAAAAATACCCGGTGAAAATCTCTTCACCGGGTAAAATGCGCTATTCTACGATTTTTGGGAGGAGGGGATATCAGTCGAACAACGCTTTTCCGTCGCTGGCGATGACATCCTTGTACCAGTGATAGCTGTCTTTCTTGTAGCGCTTCAGGGA
>NZ_JBAWAZ010000281.1:0-1582 GCF_049589555.1 Trichococcus sp. | reverse complement strand
AGGCGGTTTGCTCGGTCTTTTCTTTAAGTATCAGAATATTTCAATTTTACGTTTGGAAAGTACAGTAGGTTCTTTTTTCGGAAGCACTAAGTTCAAGACGCCCTCCGTCAAAGTAGCTGTAATATCTTCTTCGTTGATGCCTTTCAAATAAATTTCCCTGTGTACGGAACCCGAAGAACGTTCTTGGCGGATGATTTGTCCTTTATCGTCTTTTTCGACTTTTTCCGATTTGCGGACGGCTGAAATGGAGAGGATGTCGTTGTCATAATCCACAGTGATATCCTCTTTGCTGTAGCCGGGCAGATCGGCTGTCACTTGATAGTTGTCCTCGGTTTCATGAACGTCCAATTTAATTTCCTGGAAAAAACGATTTTGGAACATCGATCCGGTGTCCGACAGCAGGTCGAAGAAACTGTTGCTTTTGCGTAACTCATTTGACATTTGAAAAATCTCCTTTCTTTTAAATGAAGCTTTTGTTCACCCTCAGTATAAACCTACGTGCATCAGAATTCCACCGAAATGATTCCGGTTCCAAACGCGGGAATGAAGCAAAAGCTGATTCCAAACGGGTTCTATGGTAAACTGTTAAAGGAGTTTTGAGACAGTGAACGCCTCACACCGCCTGAACGGGAGAGGCCGAGAAAGGGTAGTATTTATGAAAAAAATTGAAGCGGGCAGTCTTTATCTGAAACAGCATCGGAATCTTTTCCAGTGTCCTATCTGCAAAGGGAAATTTGAAACGGTGGAGGGGCATAGCGTGGTCTGCGCAAATGGACATCATTTTGATGTATCCAAAAAGGGAACACTGCATCTGTTGATGAAGGGCGGCCAGAATGAATACGGCAAAGAGATGCTGTCGAGCCGGAAAAATTTGGCGGACACCGGCTTTTTCCATCCGTTGCTGGATGCCGTTTATGACCATATCGACAAGCCGGAAGATGCGACTGTTCTGGATGTCGGCTGCGGCGAAGGATCCCATCTGCATTATTTGACCGAAAAGGGTTTAAAGGGAACAAAAATCGGCTTTGATATTTCGAAGGATGCGATCCAGTTGGCGGCCAGCAACTTTTTCCCGGATGCCTTCTGGTGTGTGGCCGACCTGGCGCATTCACCTTTTTCCGAGAATGCCTTTGATGTCATCTTGAACATTTTTTCACCATCGCAGTACCAGGAATTCGACCGTGTTTTGAAACCAGGCGGTAAGGTCATCAAAGTTGTGCCGAATGCACAGTATTTGATCGAGTTGCGGGAGCAGTTGTATGCCTTGGATACGACAAAAAGAGAGTACGACAATCAACAAGTGGTGGACCGATTCTACGATATTTATCCGGATGCTGTCAGTGAAGAAGTCAGCTATACCGTGGATCTTGATGCCAAAAGCTATGGCTGGCTGATGGAGATGACACCATTATCGTGGGGCGCATCTGAAGAATCACTAGCAAATGCGTCGGCAAATCCGTTGAATTCTGTCACTGTGGCAGTCACACTTTTGGTCGCCAGCAAAGCTGTCTGATTTTGGCGTAACCGGAACATAGCCCAAGTTTCCGAAAAATATTGACACAGCGGTGTGATATGCTATAAT
>NZ_JBAWAZ010000280.1:0-5796 GCF_049589555.1 Trichococcus sp. | reverse complement strand
TGACACCAGTCGCATCCGTCAGAATCGAGCCCGGCTTGAAATGTTGCTTATGGGTGACGATGAAGTCGTGCACCAGACGGGGATAGAGCGAAAAAATCACCAAATCGGATTGCGGCAGGATGTCTTTGCCATTCTGATAGCCCTCCTTGATGAGCTGTTGCGTTTTGGCTTTGTCCAGCGTCGCTTGGTCGGTGTCGATGCCGTAAAGATTGCGATAGCCGGCATCGTGAAGGGCCATCGCGAAAGAGCCACCGATTACGCCCAAGCCGACGATCGTGATGTTCAGCTCCTTATTGAGGGTTGTCATGGACGTCGCCTTCCTTTCCTGCTCCAATGTGGTGCGCAATGATTTCGGCGGCAAGTTCTTCCAACGGCTTGTCGTTCTTGACGACGAAATCCGCTGCATCTTGATAGAGGGTCTCGCGCTCGGCCTTCAACGCATAGATCCGTTCCAAACCATCCTTCAGCAGCGGACGATGGGAAACTTCGATATCATGCGTGATGTCTTCGACTGCCCGGTCGATGTAGTAGACTGTGCCGTTCTTTTTCAAGGACACGATGTTTTCGTTGCGTTTGACGACACCGCCGCCCGTGCTGACGATCGTATCCTCGAAATCGGCAATTTCCTTATAGGCATCCGACTCGATATTGCGGAAATAGTCCTCCCCGATTTGGAAGAGGTCGGTGATGCTTTTGCCGGTTTTCTCCTCAATGAAGGCATCCGAGTCGATGAAACGGTAACCGATTATATTGCTCAATAATTTGCCTAAAGTCGTCTTGCCTGCACCGGGCAGTCCGATCAGGATGATATTTTTTCCCAAATCTTTCACCTATTTCCGTTATGATGTTATTTTGTCGTAGATTTCTTGGTTCAATGTAAGCTCGAAAGGCCGTTCCAGCCAGATTTCCTGGGATTTGATGCCTTGATGCACCAACATTTCCAATCCGTTGCAGATTTTCAGGCCGGCTGTTTTTGCCAAGCGGAGGAATTCTGTTTCCTGCGGGTTGTAGATCAAATCGACGGCTGCACTGAAATGACGGATCACTTCCAAAGGGACCGCGCTGATGCCGATGTTGTCAGGGAACATGCCAAGCGGAGTCGTGTTGATGATCAGATCGCCTGAGATGTCTGCTATCTCTGCTATCTCTGCTATCTCATCATAACTCATCAAGGAGATGCGCGGATCTTCCGGAATATCAGTAAGAGCGCCTTTTTTTCGTGAAACGATGATAATGTTATTGATGCCATTATCCAGTAAATATAGAACGACTGCCTTGGCGGAACCGCCGAAACCCAAGACCATTGCCGTCTGGTTTTCGACTGCGATGCCGTGCGAAGCCAACATGGTGCCGAATCCGTAATAGTCGGTGTTGGCACCGTAGAGCTTGCCGTCTTTCACCTTGATTGTGTTGACTGCACCGATGCGCGTGGCTTCCTGGGTGATATCGTCCAAGTAAGGCATCACCGTCTGTTTATAGGGAATCGTCACGTTGACGCCGACAAACTGAAGTACGCGGATCCCTTCGATCGCCGCTTCCAACTCTTCAGGGGGCAATTCAATATGTTTATAACCGGCATTCATTCCGATCAGATCGAAAAAAGTCGAATGGATTCTTTCTGAATAACTGTGGCTCAGATGTTCGCCGAATAATCCGAAAAATTGCATCAGGTTTCACTCCTTTTAGGAAAGTGTAGATTATTGCCATGCAAATTTCAATACCCAGATTAAATTAAAAAAAAATTAAAAAAACTATTGCAATGATTAGAGTGTTTGTTATAATGATGGAAATCAGACGTTTTCATTATGAGTTCAGCTGATTAAATGATACACAAGAGAAGAGGTCATCCGATGGGTTCCACGCATGCTATCAATCTTTTACAAACAAACTTTTACTTTACATACTTTACATTCTGGGGCTTCTATTTTAGCGCTGGATATTTTGTTTGGAAAAAATTGCATAGAGCGAATATGAGAAACATCAGGGGATGCGAAAAATAGGTTGCAGGACGGATCGTCAGGCAACAGCATTTTTGGATAACGAAGCTTAACGCGGTGCTCATATGACATGGGCACCGCTTTTTATTTTTTTAAAAGCAAAAACAAAACTAGGAGGAACAAGACATGATCATCATTTTGAAGAAAACGGCTAAAATAGAGGAAATCAACGAGCTGACAAAACGCTTAACGGATAAAGGGGTCATCGTGAGCCCGGTAATCGGCGAAACAATGACTATTTTGGGATTGGTAGGGGACACTTCGAAAGTATCGATGGACACTATTCAGCAACATCACATCGTAGAACGCGTATTGAAAGTTCAGGAGCCTTACAAAAAGGCCAACCGCAAATTCCATCCGGATGATACGGTTGTCGAAATCGACGGCCAACGCATCGGTAACGGCTACTTCGGCGTGATTGCAGGTCCTTGTTCCGTTGAAGGCGAAGAACAGATAATCAGCATCGCACAACGCGCAAAAGCGGCAGGGGCTAACTTCCTCCGCGGTGGAGCTTTCAAACCGCGCACCTCCCCATACAGCTTCCAAGGTTTGGAATTGGAAGGCTTGCGTTTGTTGAAATTGGCGAAGGAAGCGACTGGCTTGCCGATCGTAACAGAATTGATGTCCACGAAATTCGTTGATGAGTTCGAAGCGGATGTCGATATGATCCAAATCGGCGCACGCAACATGCAGAATTTCGATCTATTGAAGGAAGTCGGCAAGACAAAGACGCCAGTCCTGTTGAAGCGCGGTCTGTCCGCAACTTACGAAGAATGGTTGATGTCTGCTGAATACATCATGTCCGAAGGGAACGAAAACGTCATCCTTTGCGAACGCGGCATCCGCACATTTGAAACGGAAACACGCAATACTTTGGATATCCAAGCCGTTCCGGTCATCCAAAAATTATCCCACTTGCCGATCATCATCGACCCAAGTCATGCCGGCGGTTCTGCTTACCTGGTGCCATCCATGTCCAAATCCGCAGTCATGTCCGGTGCGAACGGTCTGATGGTCGAAATCCACCACGATCCTGAGAACGCATGGAGCGATGGCCAACAGTGCCTGAACCCGAATGAGTTCGACGAGTTGATGGCTGTCGTAAAACAATTGATTGCCATTGAAGGAAAGCATTTGGATGCGGTAAAATAAAGGAAGCACTTTCCTTGATACAATACGAAATCTGAATGAGGAGTGAAACAATGGCTGAATTACATGTAGGACTCGGCAAAAACAGCTATACGATCCTGATCGAAAATGGCTTGCGCCACCGTCTTCCGGAAGAAATCAAAAACATATACAGCGGCAAGAAGATTGCCATCATCACAGACCATAACGTCAATGCGCATTATGGATCCCAGCTGGAGGAAGGGCTGCAGGCTGCCGGGTACGAAACGCTTGTGGTAGCCTTGCCGGCAGGTGAGCAGACGAAAGATTTCCAGATGCTGCCGCAGATTTATGACCAATTGTTGGATTTCCAACTGACCCGCAGTGAATTGATCATCGCCTTGGGTGGCGGCGTCATCGGGGACCTCGCAGGCTTTGCGGCTGCCAGCTTCCTGCGCGGCGTCCCATTCATCCAGATCCCGACTTCCTTGTTGGCTCAAGTCGACAGCAGCATCGGCGGCAAGGTCGGCGTCGATCTGGCAAGAGGGAAGAATCTGGTCGGGGCTTTCTATCAACCGAAGAAAGTGTTCATCGACCCGGAAATGTTGAACACGTTGTCGGACCACTTTTTCCGCGACGGTCTAGGGGAAGTCATCAAATACGGCTGCATCAAGGACGCCGAATTCTTCAGCTTCCTGCAGACGCTGCATACCCGCGAAGAGATGATGGCGCATATCGAACGGATCCTTTACACGTGCTGCGACATCAAGCGCAGAGTCGTGGAAGAGGACGAGAAGGATACCGGCGAACGGATGCTGCTCAATTTTGGCCACACGATTGCGCATGCTTTGGAAACCTACACCAATTATGCGAAATATTCGCATGGTGAAGCGGTGGCCATCGGGATGGTCGCGATCACACGCCTCGCTGAGAAAAAAGGTTTCACCAAACCAGGAACAGCAGCTGCGATCGAGGCAATGGCGAAACAAGTCGGACTGCCTACGGAACTGCACATCGAGGAAATTGATTTGGACAGTTTGCTGGCGATCATGACGTTGGACAAGAAGAATCTGGACGATCATCTGAAAGTCATCCTGTTGAAGGAAATCGGCATCAGCTACGTCCAGGATGAAACCATCGCCTTCTTTGATGAACTGGAGAACATGTAGAGCTATACTATAGAAGAAACTGAAGAAATAAAATTGAGGAAACAAACAGGAGGATTACCATGGATTTGACGATACAGCCACATAAGCTATCGGGAACAGTGACTGTCCCGCCTTCAAAGAGTTTGGCGCACCGTGCGGTCATCTGTGCCGCGCTATCCGACGGCACCTGCAAGATCGACAATATCGCGCTTTCGGATGACATCATCGCAACTACTGAGGCCATGAAGGCATTCGGAGCAGTCATCGAGCAGGATGGCAGCACTTTGACGATCACCGGCGCGGGCCAATACGTTACAGAAGCAAAAGCAGCTGGGGACGCAACGGCCGCTGAGCACCTGATCGACTGCAATGAGTCCGGTTCGACTTTGCGTTTTGTCGTACCGATCTCGACGCTTTTCCAAGGCGCGAGCCGCTTCATCGGCAGAGGGAATCTGGGCAAACGTCCATTGACCATCTTCTACGATATTTTCGAGGAACAAGGCATCTCCTACAAACCGACTGAAGGCGAACTTGATTTAGTCGTGGACGGAAACCTGAAACCGGGTCATTTCTCATTTCCTGGAAATGTCAGCTCGCAGTTCATCACGGGCCTTTTGTTCACGCTGCCGTTGTTGGGCGGAGACTCGGTCATCACGATCACGACGCCGCTTGAATCGATTGGCTATATCGATTTGACGCTGGATGTCATGAGCGCTTTCGGTGTGACCATCGAAAACGAAGGCCATCAGTTATTCCGGATTTCAGGCGGACAGTCATACAAGGCGACGGATTACCGCGTCGAAGGGGATTATTCCCAAGCGGCCTTCTTCCTTTGCGCTGACGCATTGGGCAACGACCTGTTGGTGGATGACCTGTCGATGGACTCGCTGCAGGGTGATCGCGCTGTCGTCTCCATTCTGGAAGCGATGGGCGTCTCTTTTGAACAGCAAGGCAACGGCCTGATCGGCACAGCAACAGATGGGCTGCACGGCACACTGATCGATGCGGCGCAATGCCCGGACATCATTCCGGTGGTCGCTTTGACGGCTTGCCTGAGCGAAGGCAGAACGGAAATCATCAACGCCGGCAGACTGCGCATCAAAGAATGCGATCGTCTGCAAGCGACGGCCAGCGAATTGAAGAAACTGGGCGCTGACATCGAAGAATTGCCGGAAGGCCTGTTGATCCATGGCGTCAAATCGCTGAAGGGTGGAGAAACGGTCTGGAGCTATAAGGACCACCGCATCGCGATGATGCTGGCGATCGCTGCGACAGTCTGCGAACAGCCGATCACGGTTACGGATGCCGAGTGCGTTTCAAAATCGTATCCGAATTTTTGGGAAGACTATAAAAATATAGGGGGTAAGATACAATGAGCGGTGTATTTGGGAATAAATTAAAGGTATCTATCTTCGGCGAATCACATGGTTCAGCAATCGGCGTCACCATCGACGGTCTGCCGCCAGGCCATGAGATCGATATGGATAACGTTCTTGAGGAAATGAAACGGAGAGCGCCAGGCCAAGGGGCTTTGTCGACGCCAA
>NZ_JBAWAZ010000279.1:0-3532 GCF_049589555.1 Trichococcus sp. | reverse complement strand
AGGAAGCCTTTGGCGCGGTCTTTTCCGGCTTTGAAGTCGTCAACGGATTGTTGGCTGTTGTCCAAAACGGCGTTGATGATCGGCAACAGTTGCGACGGATCGCTCATTTGGATCAGGCCTTCTGATTCGACGACTGCTTTTGCGTCGCCGCCTTTTGTTGCCAACAGGCGGAAGACTTTTTTGGCGATTTTCGTGCTGATGGTGCCGTCTTCGATCAACGTGATCATGCCGGCAAGGTTAGCTGGCGTCAGTTTCGTGTCGGCCAGTTCCACTTTTTCGCTGTTCAGGTAGGCTGATACTTCGCCCATCAACCAGTTGGAAGCCAATTTGGCATCCGCTCCTGCCGCAAGGGTGCCTTCGAAGAAGTCGGACATTTCTTTCGAAAGTGTCAATACCATTGCATCGTACTCAGGTAGGTCGTATTCAGAAATGTATCTTTCACGGCGTTTTGCTGGCATTTCCGGAATGCTGGCTTTTACGCGGTCGATCCATTCTTGGGAAACGGTCAAGCCCGGCAGATCCGGTTCCGGGAAGTAACGGTAATCACTTTCGCCTTCTTTGACGCGCATCAGGATTGTTTCGCCATTTGTTTCATCGAAACGGCGTGTTTCTTGTTGGATGACCCCGCCAGCGTTCAATACTTGTGCTTGGCGTTTTTCTTCATGAGCCAAACCTCTGCGGACGAAGTTGAAGGAGTTCAGGTTCTTCAATTCTGTCTTCGTGCCGAATTTTTCTTGGCCGAATGGGCGGATGGAAATGTTGGCATCGCAACGCATGGAGCCTTCTTCCATCTTAACATCGGATACATCTGTGTACATGATGATTTGGCGTACGGCATCCAGATAAGCATAAGCCTCTTCAGGAGAGCGCATATCCGCTTCCGATACGATTTCGATCAACGGCGTTCCTTGACGGTTCAAATCGACATAGGAATAGCCGTCCGATCCGTGCATGTTTTTGCCGGCATCTTCTTCAAGATGGACGCGCTCGATGCGGATCTTTTTCTTAACGCCTTCCACTTCGATTTCAACCCAGCCGTCATGGCCGATTGGGTTATCCAATTGCGAAATTTGGTAAGCTTTCGGATTGTCCGGGTAGAAGTAGTTTTTGCGGTCGAAATGCGTTTCCGTCGAGATTTCGCAGTTCAAAGCCAAAGCAGCCTTCATGCAGAATTCGATAGCTCTTTTATTGATGACAGGCAAGACGCCCGGGTAGCCCCAGTCGATGACGTTTGTGTTTGTGTTCGGTTCTGCCCCAAAGTGTGCTGGAGATGGGGAGAACATTTTTGATTCAGTTTTCAATTCCACATGGACTTCCAGTCCGATGACTGTTTCATAATTCATGATGTTTTCCTCCTACAGGTTTGGGTGTTGGTCAAGATAGTCGTTCGCTTGTTCCAAGGCAAAAGCGGCTTGATAGATTTTTGCTTCTTCGAAGTAGTTACCGATCAATTGGATACCGATCGGCATGCCGTCAGCCGAGAAGCCGCCAGGAACGGAAATGGCCGGAACGCCCGCCAAGTTGATCGTTACGGTCAACAAGTCGTCCATGTACATAGCCAATGGATCGTCGTTCTTTTCGCCGATTCCGAAAGCAGTCGTTGTAGTGGTAGGCCCCAGGATCAGATCGTAACCTGCGAAGATGTTCGCGAAGTCGCGTTTGATCAGCGTGCGGACCTGACCCGCTTTTTTGAAGTAAGCATCGTAGAAACCGGCGCTCAATGAGAAGGATCCCAACATGATGCGGCGTTTCACTTCCATCCCGAAACCTTCGGAACGGCTCTTGATGTACAATTCATCCAATGAATTCACATTTTCTGCGCGGTAGCCGTAACGCACACCGTCGAAACGTTGCAGGTTGGACGAAGCTTCCGAAGAAGCGATGATGTAATAAGCAGGGATTCCGTAAGCCAAAGTCGGCATGCTGACTTCTTCCACGGTAGCGCCCATTTCTTCGAATTGGGCAGCTGCTTTTCTTACAGCCTCTTGGATTTCAGCGGATACGCCTTCTTGGAAATATTCTTTCGGCAAAGCAATCTTCATGCCTGCTACATTTCCGTTCAGGTTCGCACTGAATTTAGGTACTTCCAGCTTCATGCTGGTCGAATCTTTGGCATCATAGCCGCTGATTGCTTCCAACAACAAAGCGTTGTCGGTTACGTTGCGTGTCATCGGACCGATTTGGTCAAGGCTGGACGCAAAAGCGATCAAGCCGTAACGGGATACGCGGCCATATGTCGGTTTCATGCCGACGATGCCGTTGAAGGCAGCCGGTTGGCGGATACTTCCGCCTGTGTCGGAACCCAATGAAGCGACAACTTCGCCGCTGGCAACCGCAGCAGCGGAGCCACCGGATGAACCGCCGGGAACTTTTGTCAGGTCCCAAGCATTTTTGGTTTTTTTGTAGTAGGAGTTTTCTGTGCTTCCGCCCATGGCAAATTCGTCCATGTTCAGTTTTCCGACGTTGACTGCGCCGGCTTGCTTCAATTTTGTGACGACGGTTGCGTCATAGATCGGCATGAAGTCGCCCAACATGCGGCTCGCCGCTGTTGTTGTCACGCCTTCTGTGACGATGTTGTCTTTGATCCCTAAAGGAATACCGTTCAGGACATTGCCGTCCGCGTAGCCTTTTTCGTCAGCTGCTTGCGCTTGTTTCAAGGCGCCTTCTTCGTTCAAAGCCAAGAATGCTTCCACTTTTCCGTCTGTTTCAGCGATGCGTTTGAAGGCTGCTTGTGTCAGTTCCACGGAAGAGAATTCTTTGTTGACTAAGCCTTCGTGCAGGCTCGTTAGCGTTTCGTTGAAAATACTCATGCGCCTTCCACCTCGTTATCTAAAATTGCCGGCACTTGGATCATGCCGTCTTCGGCTGTCTTGACGTTTTTGAATAAGAGGTCGCGATCCGTTCCTGGTTCCGCTACATCTTCGCGCATGACATTCTTCAATGCATAGCCATGGGAAGTCACGGGTACATCCGTTGTATCGACTGCTTCCAATTGTTCCACCATGTCGATGATGTCGCCCAATTGTTCTGTAAAATGTTTAATTTCGTGAGGAGCGAATTCCAGCTTGGCCAGTTTTGCTACGTGACGCACTTGCTCTTCAGTGATTGCCATGTAATACCCTTCTTTCTGTCGTTTTGTGTAGTCATCGTTTTTTTACATACCTGTTCATTTTAGCATAAAAATCATCGGTTTGTGGGAGTTTTCTCATGTTTAAGGTACTTTCTGAAAACCGGCACAGGCTACTGTCCGCTAATCGAAGATATGGTAGCTGAAGCCCTGGCTGTCGTTTTCCCTTGTCAGGAATGATTCGATGCCGTTAATCGATTCAACCGTGATCTCAACAGGAATATTTTGGGGCAGGAAACGCCCTGCTGCATCCGTTACATGCTGGGTGAAGGCGATGATTTCCGTTTCCCCATAGAACTGCGTCGTGATGTCGATTTCGAGCGACATCAGCTGTCCATCGATGTATTTGCCTTCACCGACGATCCCGTTCAGATTCGGGAAGAAATCCTGCACTTCATTTTTGAA
>NZ_JBAWAZ010000278.1:0-3082 GCF_049589555.1 Trichococcus sp. | reverse complement strand
CAACAATCCGGCTTTCCTGACGGAGCAGGTCGAAAACAGCCTGAGACGTTTGCAGACCGACCATATCGACCTTTACTACATCCATTTTCCGGATGAAAAGACACCCAAAGCCGAAGCGGTCGGCGCGCTGCATCGACTGAAGGAGCAAGGGGAGATCCGTGCCATCGGCGTCTCCAATTTCAATCTGGAGCAGCTGAAGGAAGGCAACGCCAACGGCTACATCGACGTTGTCCAGGATGAATACAACCTCCTGAACCAGTCGGCCGAGGAGAAACTTTTCCCTTACTGCCGCGAACAGGGCATCTCCTTCATCCCGTACTTCCCTTTCGCGTCAGGGTTGTTGGCCGGCAAGTACACGGAAGGTTCGGTCCTGTCGGAGAAACAACAGCAGCGTCCGCAGTTCCAGGGCGACACCTACAAAGACATCCTGAAGCGTGTGGATCAGATCCGGCCGATCGCTAAGAAGCACCGGACCGGGCTGCAGAATGTCGTGTTGGCCTATTATCTGTCCAAAGATATCGTCGATGCCGTCATTCCGGGAGCACGCAATCGGCAGCAAGTGCTTGAGAACCTTGAAGCCGCAGAAGTCCGTTTGGATGCGGAGGACATCGCATTGATCCAACAAGCTTTCCCGGCGTCTTACCGGTTGCCGAAATGATTTTCTGATTGTCGAAAAACCCTTAGATTACAAAATGATGAAAAAAGCATTTGACATTCATTAGCTTCAGGCATAGAATTACATCATAATCTAACAAACAGAAGGGGGAGAATGAGAATGGATGCGACTTGCAGAATGTGTACGTTACTAAACAAAAAGAAAGCGTCGTTCTCATTCGATGCCCTAGTCATTCTAAAAGTGATTTAGCCCAGGATTCTTACTTATTACAAGTAGAGTCCTCTTTCCGTTTCATTGGGCTCTCATTAAAGAATGAGCCTAATCACATAGGCTCGTTCTTTTTTTATAGATTTGAAAAGTATAAAATATTTTGAATCCAAAAGTGCATCACCTTCGGTGTTTTATAGGTTTTCTAAATGTTTTATGCAATCAAAACAGTTGGCTAGCTTCACGGGTAAGCCCTTCGGAAATTAGATAAATCGTACCTATTGCGCTCTGCGATGCTCAGTTGCATGGGAGTCTTAGGGATTCATCCCTTAGACTCCCAGTACAAGGTGACCGTAGGGAACGTTGCGGAGCACGATTTCCTAAATTTCTTTCAGGGCTGAACGAACCCGTTCAGCTTTTCTCATCGTTAATTCTGATAAATAATATAGATATGGAGTGGTTTGGATGACAGAAATGACACAGACAGCAGAACAGAAAGCGTTGAACATCGATTGGGAAAATCTAGGGTTCAGTTACATCAAGACGGATTACCGCTTCATTTCTTATTGGAAAGACGGTAAATGGGACGACGGCGAAATGACGACCGACAACAAAGTCCACATCAGCGAAGGGTCTCCGGTTCTGCACTACGGCCAATCCTGCTTCGAGGGGATGAAGGCGTATCGCACAAAAGACGGCAGCATCAACCTGTTCCGTCCTGACGAAAATGCCAAACGGATGATCAACAGCTGCCAACGCCTGTTGATGCCTGAGTTTCCGGTGGAAAAATTTGTCGAAGCCGCTAAAGCAGTAGTCAAAGCCAATGAAAAATGGGTGCCGCCATACAACACAGGCAGCACACTCTATCTGCGCCCTTACTTGATGGGTGTCGGCGACAACATCGGCGTCAGCCCAGCGACCGAATACATCTTCTCCATCTTCGCGATGCCGGTTGGCCCTTACTTCAAAGGCGGCTTGACGCCGACGAACTTCATCGTGTCCGACTATGACCGTGCTGCTCCGCACGGTACTGGTGCAGCGAAGGTCGGCGGAAACTACGCAAGCAGCTTGCTGCCTGGTAAAGAAGCGCATGATCGCAACTTCAGCGACTGCATCTACTTGGATCCAGCAACACACACGAAGATCGAAGAAGTGGGTTCCGCGAACTTCTTCGGCATCACGAAGGACAACCGTTTCGTGACTCCGAAATCACCATCCATCCTGCCAAGCATCACCAAGTACTCTTTGTTGTATTTGGCTGAGCACCACTTGGGCATGGAAGTCGAAGAAGGCGATGTCTACATCGACAAGCTGGATGAATTCAGCGAAGCCGGCGCATGCGGTACAGCCGCAGTCATCTCTCCAATCGGCGGCATCCAGTACGGCGACAATTTCCACGTCTTCAATTCCGAAACAGAAGTCGGACCTGTGACACGCAAATTGTATGAAGAACTGACCGGCATCCAATTCGGCGACTTAGAAGCGCCGGAAGGTTGGATCGTGAAAGTAGACTAAGCAAATAGATAGCAATGCAGCTCGCCCACGGCCTTTTTGCTGGAGGAGAGCTGTTTTTTTGTGTTGGCGACTGACGGAGAAGAACGCCCAGCTCCGATGAGCAGAGCGTTGCCCGGAGTACAGCGTGCGCGCCAACGATCAACTTCGGCGAGCGAATGCTGGCCGGAGGAGAGGCGGTATTCGGCAGCCGAACTCCGGCGAAGCCGACGTGGCTGGAGGTGACATTTTTCTGTGGTTTCCATCTCCGGCGAGGAACACCTTCCCCGGAGGACGGCGTCAGCTCCGATGAGCGGTGCGCTGGCCGGAGAACAGCGTGCGCGCCAACGACCAACTTCGGCGAGCGAATGTTGTCCGGAGGAGAGTCGGTATCCGGCAGTCGAACTCCGGCGAAGCCGACGCGGCCGGAGGTGACATTTTTCTGAGATCACTACCTCCGGCGAGAGTCACCTTCCCCGGAGGAGGCCGTCAGCTCCGGTGAAAGGTATACTGCCCGGAGTACAGCGTGCGCGCCAACGATCAACTTCGGCGAGCGAATGCTGGCCGGAGCAGAGGCGATTTGTGGCAGTCGAACTCCGGCGAAGCCGACGTGGCCGGAGGTGACATTTTTCCGGGATGCTCTTCTCCGGCGAGAACCACCTTCCCCGGAGCACAGGAGAATCGCACAATCAATGCATATCTGTGGCATTCCCAGCCACTTTTGGCTATGATTAAGCTATAGAGCTTGGCGGGAGGAAAAAGCAATGA
>NZ_JBAWAZ010000277.1:0-1901 GCF_049589555.1 Trichococcus sp. | reverse complement strand
ATTTTCATGGCATAAGGAAAGCCTTCATGAACGGAACCTACGTAAGCAAAGCCACCTCCGGGAGCAATCACCGCATAAGGCGAGCCGGCTCTACCTGGAAAGCAGAACAAGCCGGTTTGCCTTTTCTCAGGATCCCTGGCTTTCGCCTCTTCTGAATAAATATCATAAAATATAGTTTCACGGGCGTTGGAAGCGTCGATCATCCGATTGAGCGCTTGAACGACTGTATCCACATCCACCTGGCTGTGATACGGCAACAGCTTGGCGATCCGGGAAAGCGGCAGATCTAAATCCATTCTGTCGTTCCACGGCAGCAGCAAGTGGCCGAATCCCCGGAAAGCTGGGTGATCGATCATCGTTCCGATCGTATCGTTTCTGGTGAGGCAGGAAGTTCCTTTCTTCATCTCTGTTCATCCTTTCCGGTAACAGCTGGTCAACCTGCAGCATCGGAAGCACTTAGTTCATAAGCATCCTTCTTATCTATCATTCTATACCTTAGAGGTAACTCCAAGGCAAGCAATAAAAAAAGAAAGCCCGCACCCCGAAGGCACAAACTTTCTGTTTTTCCAATGCATAATATAATTATTAGCTATAGCTCAACAGAACCCTTACGCAAAAGTATCTGCTTCTGTTTTAGCCATAGCAGCCTCATTAGCTTGATTGGCTTGATAACTGTTCGCAAACACGCGCTTGCCGATCTGTGCTGCCAGGCACACAATCCCGATGACTGCACTTGCGATTCCTGCGAAAAGGAAAGCTTGGTTACCGAAGGAGATGCCCAACCAGCTAAGCACCATCGGAGAAATGATGCCACCGAGCGAATTCATGAATGTGAAGATGGACATCGCGATCGCTAACTCAAACGGTCTGACAACAACAGAAACATAATACGGAATGGTCGACATGATCATGACCATAGCCAATCCTGATAAGATTGCACCCAGCAACATGATGAAGACACTGTCGAAGAGAAGCACCAGAATGAATGTGGAAGCCAAGAACAAAAAGCCGATGCCCAAGATTTTGTCTTTCACCGCGCGGTTGATGTATTTCAGATTCATCCCCGCCAGGAATCCTCCAACAGTACCCACCGCGTTGATGATGCCGGTCGTGCTCGTTCCGCCGATTCCTTTGCCACTGACTACGATCGATAAATTGGTTGGGTAAACCGTGTAGATGAATGACATTATGAAGGCTAGGATCGAAATCAGAAAGACATACTTATTCATATTTCCCATAGTTTCCATCAAATTCATTTTCTTGCCGTCATGCCCAGCCGTAAAATCCTTTTCGATTTTGTCGAGCGGCAAAAACAGCATGACCAGGAAGAAAATCAAGATCGTAATCAGGAATATATAATAAGTGTTGCTCCAGTTTTGACTGCCTAGAAATCCGCCTCCCATCATCAATATGATTGCCCCTAGCGAAGTCACAGCGGTTCCCTTCCCCATCAAGCTTGCTCTTTCTTCCCCTTCAAAATAAATGGACAACAACATCGGGTTGATCGTGGCGATGAAACCAAGGCCGATTCCCATGATCAAAGAACATACCAGCAACGCATTGATGCTCCCATGAAAGACAATCGGCAACAAACCGCCGAGGCCTACCGCAAAAATACCCAGCAATGCCAAGATTTTCTTGGGAATCTTTGTAGCCAAAACACCTATAAATAACGTCGTAATCAGAGCGCCTAAACTGGGAATCGTAGCGATCATCTGAATTTTGGAGATCGGCTCCCCCGGAAATGCTGCGATTATTGCGCTGAAGGCACTCGTTATTACTAACCCGCTCATACTCAGAATAGACATACACAAAATACCGATTTTCACTTTATTGCTTACCATCTTTTTTTCTTCCTCTCTTTTTAAGCTTTCCTCTTGTCCATTGCATTCTCACAAATT
>NZ_JBAWAZ010000276.1:0-1867 GCF_049589555.1 Trichococcus sp. | reverse complement strand
CAGCATTCTTCCCTTGTATTGGTACAAACTTGATAAAAAACAAATGGATCAAATCGCAGTCGAATTGGAAATCCGAGAACTAGAAGAAGATTAATGAATTGAGGCAAGGCATTTTGTAAGGAAATCTATAGTAATTAGTCAAAGAAAAGAAGGCAAGCGGATATTTACCTGTAAGATTTCATTGCAATTGCAGTGGGATCTTTTTTTTTGCACTTTAAATTAAAAATGTGTGATTCATATTTAATCAGAGGCTAAATTGATTTATTTTATGATAAAAATGTGTGATTTAGTTTTATTCATAAAGTTGAGAGCAAAAGCGCAATTCATAATAGAATAATCTTGTAAGCGATAACCAAAAGGAGGAAATAACATGAATAAATTAAAATTCGGAATCATCGGCTGCGGAGGAATCGCCAACGGGAAGCATTTCCCGGCATTGGCTAAATTATCGGATAAAGTGGAAATCGTGGCTTTCTGTGACACGGTCATCGAACGGGCTGAAAAAGCGGCCAAGGAATATGGTACAGCGGATGCTTTAGTAACGGAAGACTACAAAGCGCTTTTGGCTAGAGAAGACATTGATGTCATCCATGTGTTGACACCGAATATTTCCCACTCATACATCACGGTTGATGCCTTGGAGGCAGGGAAACATGTCATGTGCGAAAAACCAATGGCGATCAACTATGCAGAGGCTAAAGAAATGCTGGATGCTGCTCAACGCACCGGCAAAAAATTGACGATCGGCTACCAGAACCGTTTCCGTGCCGATTCCTTAGCTACTTACGATGCTTGCAGCAAAGGCGAATTGGGCGATATCTACTTCGCTAAGGCGCATGCCATCCGCCGCAAAGGCGTTCCTACCTGGGGAGTATTCCCTGATAAATCAAAACAAGGCGGTGGCCCGCTGATCGATATCGGCACGCATGCCTTGGACTTGACGCTTTGGTACATGAACAACTACAAACCAAAATCAGTACTAGGATCAACTTATCAAAAACTGAAGGACAATCCGATGGCGAACATGTTCGGCCCTTGGAATCCGGATACTTTCGAAACGGAAGACTCGGCTTTCGGACTGATCAAAATGGAAAACGGCGCGACCATCTTCCTGGAGGCTGCTTGGGCGCTCAACATGATCAACCCGAAAGAAGCTCAGGTTACCCTTTGCGGAACTGAAGGCGGAGCAGAAATGTTCGGAAAAGCTTTCATCGATCAGGGCTATGTCGTCTTCAATAAAGCAGCCCACAATCAATTGGAACAGACGCAACCATCCGATGCCGGCGGTGTGTTCGGATTCGAAGGGGCTACCTTGGAACAACGTGATGCTGAAGCCAAACAGTGGGTGGATGCGATCCTGAATGACACAGATCCAATGGTGAAACCTGAACAAGCGATCGTCGTGACCCAAATCCTGGAAGCAATCTACAAATCAGCTGAGACAGGACAAGTCGTTGAATTTGATTAAGCTTGGGAGGAACAGTAATGGAGCATAAGATTAAGCGTGGCGTTTCTGCATATAGCTATAACAAAGTGTTCGGAGTCTCAATGGATCTTGATGACATTATGCAAGACATCTGCGACACGGGAGCTACTGGAATTGAGATCTTGGCAAATTCACATATCGTCAAATATCCTGATGTTACTGATGCTTGGATTGATGACTGGCACCAAAAATTGAATCACTTTAAATTGGAACCAGCGGAATATGGTCACTGGGTTGAATCCCGTTTATATAAAGGCAGGGAACTCACTACTAAAGAAAGCATCGCTATGCTTGAGCGAGATTTCAAAATTGCAAACAAGCTAGGATTTAAGGTTTTAAGAACAAAATTAGGCGTTATTGATGATACCCTTACCCCTGTAT
>NZ_JBAWAZ010000275.1:0-4906 GCF_049589555.1 Trichococcus sp. | reverse complement strand
CCGCTACGCAGTGCACAATCCCTTCTTCGAAAGTCAGGGAGGCTGGTACGATCCGACTTTCCGGATTCGATGCTTCATTTTTATTCTTTAGCCAGTAGTCTGTATAGGCCAGCAAAGTTTGCGCTTTGTAGTGGTTTTCCGTCAATCTGTACAGATAGAGCTGATTCTCATAAACCCTTATTATTCCGAAAAGCATCATTTGTGAAAGGAACAGGTAGAAAATGGTGATTGGTAAGATCGAGCCGCTCTTCCCCCGTGAACGTTCACCTTCAAATGGGTGCCTTCGGCAGGATGAGATGCGCTCTGCGCGTCTGGTTGTCGGAAAGCGTAGCCTGGATAGAAAACCCTTCATTGGTCACCTCGTATTTCAGCGCTTTGACATGCAGCAGCATCGGATGATAGCCGGCCCCATTTTTGTATCGCAGGACTTTGTTGATCCGGAATTCATAAGTGTAGGCGGCCGAGTCGGCCGGATTTTGCGATTTGGTGCGGATGGTCGTACTGGTCTTTTGGACCAGTAACTCATCCTCCAATTCATGCTCGAGTTGGATCAGGAAAAGATGCCATTCTGCATCCTGAGTCTTCTCCAACTGGATATTCGCAGTGCGGATCACCTCCATTCCTCCCATCATCAGCAGGAGCACCATCGTATTGACAGTCAGGGCAAACGCCGCTTCCAACAAAGTGAATCCGGCTTGCGATTGTTTACGGACCTTCCGTTTGGATTTCCTCAGCATGCACTTCCACCCTTTCAGTCCCATCACCACCGTTCACAACCAACTGCGCGGTTTCCGGATTCCAAGTAGTGATGAACAGCAGCCCTCCGGAAGCCTGACTTCCGATCGGGCTGCCTCCCTCGGCGATGACCTGCATCTGGTCCTGGGCGACCCGCCAATAGGCAACTTCCGCTCCCGCCGCTTTCAAAGTCGTAAAAAACTGAACGGAATGCGGAATCAGCACGTAAAGGGAGATACTGACCATGGCCAAAGCGATCAAACTTTCGAAAAGCATATAACCGCTGCTACCGTTTAGCTTTGTTGACTTCATAACGACCGCTCCCCAATTGGATTGTGATGGTGTAGCGATATCGGGCTGTTTCCATGATGATGGTGTTCGGCTGCAGATAACCGCTGCCCCCTTTGATGAATCCGGTGTAGCCTTGGATCACCCTGGCCCCTTCAGGCAACAGCAGCTTGCGGTTGATGTAACGGTCCGAACCGGCACTGTCTTTGAAAACAGCGTAATGCGTTGCCCCGAGTGGACGCACGACATCCATATTGACGCCGTTTCCGGTGATGACCGCATAACTCTGCGCCGTGTGCAGCTCCGTCAGGAAATCGTCCAAAAACAGATTGAATGCGAATTCATCCGTTGCAGTTTCCAGTTGCGGAGTCAGCAGCAGAATCATGGATGCGATCAACAGCACCAATAGGCTTTCGAACAAAGTGAAGCCGCTCTTGCGCATCGGTCAGCCCATCATCAAGGCGTGACAACAACTTCAATCGGTTCAACTTCGCCGGCGGTTATCGTCAGTTTGGCGGTCGCTTCAGTCTCCTGTTTATCACTGAGGTACCCCGCCGTATTCAGGACAGTGAAACTCGCCGCTTCCGTACCCGTATCGAGTTCGTACATGTTGGCTTGGGTCTGCACGACGACCGCCAAAGCATCCGTCCCTTTGGTCTCAACGCTTTTCTTGGTGTTCGCCACATTCGGGATGATCATCAGCATCAGCACAGAGATGATGAACAGGACCAGGACCATTTCCATCAATGTGAAACCTTGTTTGTTTTTTAGTGTTTTTTTGATTGTTTTCATTAATACATACCTCCTAATGAACTAAGCATCGGCATCAACAATATAAGATAGATCGCCATCACGATGACGGCGACCATGAGAAACAAGACAGGCTGCAGCCAGCCGATTTTCTGTTCGATATCCGCAATCAGCAGCCGGAAACATTCTTCGCTGTACATGCTCAACTTGATCGGCAACTGACTGGTGAGCTCGCCGTGATAGATGATCCACCCCATCTCCTCCTTGAAGATGGGATAACGTTTGATGATCGTCGTCAGGCTGTCGCCCTGCATCAGCCCTTCCTCCACCAATCCGGATATTTCCTTCATCCAGGCAGTACCTTCATCGCCGCGCATCAGCGAAACGATTTGGTTCAACTGCATGCCATTGTGGAAGAAATAGGCGTATTCGCGGCAGAAAAAAAAGGAATAGTAGAGTTGGACCCATTTGCTGAAGAGCGGAATCCTGCAGAACAGCAGCGATTTTTGGAAAGCTGACTTCTTTTTCAAATAATTTTTTGACAACAGGAACACACCGGCGCCTAATGCCAATGTGCCCAAAATGATGAGCGGCAGGTTCTTCAGGTAATTCAGGATGAGTCGGACCATCACGCCGGAACCTTCTTCCGCGGGCACCAGCATCGTTTCCAAACTGGGAAGCAGGACCTGCCTGATCGCGATCAGCATAGCATTCGCGAAGACCAGCAAAAATAACGGGTAGATCAAGACTTTTCTGAGCTTATGCAGCTGTTTGTCCTTTTCCGTCAGGAAGTCGGAACAAAACAGCAAAGTTTCCGTCAATTTCCCGTGAAGGAAGGAAAGCCGCAGCTGCGATACGACTTGCTCCGAAAAGCCGCATCCAGCCATTGCATCAGCAAGGTTGATGCCTGTTTCCAGTTTGGCCATCATGCGCTGGATATCGTCCACGCGCTTCGGCTGCATCATCTTCAGAAAGGCGAGCCCGTCGGACAACGAAAACCCTTCCTTCAGCAATTCACCCAAGCGCCTCAGAAAATATGCCTGCTCTTTTGCCTGCCAACGTTTTTCAGACGAGATTCTCCAGGTAATTCTTTTCCGTAATGTATCCACATGCATAGGCTTTTCGCAATTTATCATTCAGAGTGACAAACCGCTTTCTGTCCTCCTTGTTCTGCAGATGATTCTGCAGTTCCTTGCCTGCCAATATTTCGTAGATGGCAGCCGACTTTTCGTTTACCTGATAGTGGGAACAGTGAATCGTGCACTTACCGGAGCACAACGGACAATATTTTGCGATCAGACGTTGGGAAACGACAGCGAGCAACGTCTGCTTCATTTGTTCGGAAGAAATAGCCAGTTCCCGCAGCCTTTCCAATACCCCGAACGACTCTTTGGCATGGATCGTTGCGATCACCAAGTGTCCGGTCAATGCGCTTCTCACTACCATTTTGGCTGTTTCCTCATCCCGGATTTCGCCTATGACGAGGATGTCCGGATGATGACGCAGACACTGGCGGATGAGCAGATCGTACGTGATGCCCGCAGCTTCGTTCACTTCGGCCTGCAGAAACAGCGGCTCCTCAATTTCGACCGGGTCCTCCATCGTAATGATCTGCAGCGGTTCATCGGCATATTTCCTGCGCAGCAAATGATAGATGGTGGTCGTTTTCCCGGAACCGGTAGGTCCGGAAAACAACACCAGCCCGCTCTTATGGTCCAACAGTTCGAGCAACTCCGCCTCCTGGGCAGGGAAAAATGCGTGCAAACCCGGCTCAGAACCCGGATTGGCGTACAGCATACGGATGACAAGCGACTCTTGGTAGCGGAAATTTGCGATGGTGGACAGCCTCAGTTCAATTTTTTTGCCGTTCAGCCGGTACCTGACAGCACCGGATTGCGGTTTCCGCCTTTCGCCCACATTCATGTTCGAAAGAAATTTAAAATAAGAAATCAGTCGTTCACCCTTTTCGATTGAATACACCGATACTTTCGACAATCCGGTACTCACGCGGAAAAAGAGTTCATAGTGGTCTTCATAAGGGAGCAGATGGATGTCGGAAACACCCAGCCGCATCGCATCAGCCAACAGGCTCTCTGCTTTTTCTTCCATATCATCACCTCATTTCTATTTTGCCGTCACTTATAGCTTCTGCAAAATCCTCGCGTCCGCTCTTTATCCGACGAGAAACTTAGTTAAAAATATGTTATATTGGCATAAACAGCGGTCCCGTACGCGAAAAACATGCGGGATCACTCAAGTACAAGGGAGGTGGACTTTTTGAAAAAAAACGTTGCTGGTTCGATTCTTCTGATTGCGACCGGAACATTTCTGTTCGCGGTGGGCATCAATATGTTTTCCGTTGCGAACAATCTTGGTGAAGGCGGCGTCACCGGCATTAGTTTGTTGGCCTTCTATACCATGAATGTCCCGGTAGCCATAACGAGTTTCGTATTGAACGCCATCATACTGGTCATCGGGTTCCGCTTTTTGGAAAAATCGACCATGAGGCTGACGCTTTTGGCCACACTGTTGATGTCGGTGTTTCTCTATCTGACGGCTGCTTGGCGCTATCCGATGGAAACAATCATTCTGGCGCCGCTTTGCTCCGGATTTTTGGTCGGCACAGGCTTGGGACTCGTGATGCAGGCGGGCGGTTCCACGGCCGGGACCGATATCATCGCCTTGATTTTCAATAAATATCTCGGCTGGAGCACCAGTATCGCACTGGTCGTATTGGACCTATTCGTCGTCGGACCTTCCATCTTCGTCATCGGGCTGGAGAATGTCGTTTTGACTGTCGTGCATCTCTATGTGCAAACGAAAGTGCTGGATTTCATCCTTGAAGGGTTCAATCCGAAAAAACAAGTCCTGATCATCTCGGAGCGGCATCAGGAAATCGCTGAGGCAATCGATAAAAAAATCGGCCGCGGAATGACCTTTTTGGAAGGAGAAGGCTATTACTCCAAAAGCCAGAAGAAGGTGATTTTGATTGTCGTCAACAGACAGCAATTGATGCCGCTAAACCGGATTGTGACAGCCATCGATCCGAAAGCTTTTTTCACAATCAGCGAAGCCCAAAGCGTCATCGGCGAAGGTTTCTCTTATTTGATTTCGGATGAGCACTACCAACAAA
>NZ_JBAWAZ010000274.1:0-7526 GCF_049589555.1 Trichococcus sp. | reverse complement strand
TTTTTATGCTTTCACTTCATTCGCCAGGATGATCGCACCAGTGATGCCGGCATCGTCGCCCAAGCCTGGCGTCACGAGGTAATCATCGACAGCAGGGACCGGCACATAGTCGGCAAGCAGCTTCGTAAATTTCGCTTTGATATTATCAAGCATACCAGGAACCTTCATGACGCCCCCGCCCAATACAATGCGCTCCGGACGCAGGATGACCGTGTAGGCTTCCAAAGCTTGCGCAATATAATAAGCGATGTAATCCCAGACTGCATCGGTAGGTTCCACATCTTTGCCGGCTTTACCCAGACGTCCGTCGATTGAAGGGCCGGCAGCCATCCCTTCGAGGCAGTTGCCGTGGTAAGGGCAGAAACCTTCATAGTGGTCATCTTCATGCGGACGCACCAATATGTGCCCCATTTCCGGATGGCCGATGCCTTCCAGAATTTTCCCATCGACGATTGCACCGGCTCCAACACCTGTGCCGATCGTGATGTACATGATGTTCTTCATCCCTTTTGCAGCACCCAGAGCGGATTCGCCCAAGGCAGCGCCGTTCACGTCAGTCGTCCATCCCATTGGAACCGCATATCTTGCTTTCATGGCACCCAGGAAATCAAAATCTTTCCAGGCCAACTTTGGCGTGGAGAGAATATGTCCATATGTTTCCGAGTCTTTGTTGACGTCGATTGGCCCAAAGGAACCGATTCCGATTGCAGCTAAATCAAAACGATCAAAGAAAGCAAATACCTGCTCCAATGTTTCTTCTGGCGTAGTCGTCGGGAAAGCGACCCGCTCCAACAACTCATTTTTTTCATTTCCGACGGCGCACACAAATTTTGTTCCGCCTGCTTCAATTCCACCTACTAGCATAAATTTCTCACTCCAATTGGTTAGTTTTCGCGTGCGTTGCCACCTCGGATCCCGCTCAATAGCCGTCCGATTTTTTATGAAAAAGCAGACTCGCACCTCTTTCCATTATACCGCTTTCAGTTGCCTGAATCATGTTTTTCAGGCATTTTCTGCTGAAATTCAGCACTTTTTTTGATGACATTATAGGTATCAGTAAATTTTAACTTAATTTATCAAATATTTTACTATTTTTATTGCTTCGGGTAAATCAAACGCTTACAATAGAGAGGGAACTTAAATAGAATTCCAAGTAAAATATAGCGGATTGATTACTTCGCCTAACACTAAACAATCAGGAGAGTGGAAACAAAATGAAAGTATCTGAAGAAATAATCGGGCAAGCTCACGGAAAGGATGTCGTGGCTTATACCTTGACGAATCCGAACGGCATCTCCCTTACAGCGATGACCTACGGTGCCACCATCACGGAACTTTTGATGCCGGATAAAAACGGAAAGACGGAGAACGTTATTTTGGCGATGGATTCATTGGATGATTACGTGACGCATCGCCCGTATTACGGAGCTACTATCGGCCGGGTTGCCGGACGCATCACCAAAGGGGCTTTTGATTTGGACGGAACAGCGCATCAAGTGGTCGTGAATGAAGGAGACAATCAACTGCACGGCGGCCCGGCCGGATTGGATACCCTTGTCTGGGATGCGGAGGTGCAGGCATCCGCTGACGAGGCCAGTATCCACTTCACGACAATCGATGCAGATGGCGCCAATGGCTATCCTGGAACACTTTCGGTAACAGTCAGCTACACGCTAACTTCCGATAGCGAATGGAAAGTCACTTATCGGGCAACGACGGATCAAGCGACCTTGTTCAACCCGACTAACCATGTCTACTTCAACCTGAGCGGGGACATCAACAAACCGATCCTGCAGCACAATCTGCAACTGAACAGCGCGGCTTTTGCCGAATTGGGCGACGAAAACCTCCCTTCCGGGGCTTTGTTGCCGGCTGAAGGCACCCCTTTTGATTTCCGCAGCGTTGGAAAGCTTGCAGTTGCTGCAGAGCAAAACCATCCGCAGACCCAAAAAGTCGCCGGCTTCGACCACCCTTTCCTGCTTCAGCATGACGAAGGCCAACCCGATGCGATCCTCAGCGATACGAAATCCGGCCGAAGTGTCAAAATGTTTACCGATCAGGATTGCGTCGTGATCTTCATGCACAACGGCGCCGTCGATAAGTATACGATCGCCGGCAAGCCGGTCATCCAATATGCAGGCATTACCTTGGAGACGCAGGCTTTGCCTGACGCCATCAACCAAGAAGGCTTCGGTGACATCACGCTCCGCCCGGATGAAGTCTATTCGGCTGAAACGATCTACAAATTCGAAATCCAAGACTGATATTAAGAAAGAAGGTGGACCGTAAATCCTGATGATTTACGGTCCACCTTCTTTTATTGCATGTTGATAGCCAAAAAAATGACATTCCCTTCAGTCCTGGATATCCGTAATGGATTTTCGGTCTGTCAGGGTTGTATTCGGCTTCAGTTCCACGACCAATACGCCAGCCAATATCAAGGCTGCTCCGATCAGCATCCGCAACGTGATGGCTTCCTTCAGAAAAAGTGCGGAAGCGACCATCCCGAACACGGCTTCCAGCGACAGGATGATGGCTGTTTCCGTTTCTTTGGTGAACTGCTGCGAGGCCGTTTGGATCAGAAAGCCCAGCATAGTGCTGACCGTCCCCAAATAAATGATGGAAAAGTAGCCTTCCGCGGCTGCCGGAAACAAAAATTCTCCCCTTGCGAGCGATACGAGCACCCCTAAGAGAGTGGCAGTGCCCATCTGGATGGTGGTCAATGCATAAATGTTTTCACCCAGCACGAACCGGTTTGTGAAGATGATCTGCAAGGCGAACAACAGAGCGCAAACCAGCGTCAGCATATCCCCGAAGTTTACACTGTGGAAGTCGGTAAGGGAAATGACGGCGATGCCGCCGATCGACAACAGCGCGCCCACGATGGCCGGGGCTGTAACTTTCCTTCTGAAGAACAATGCGCCTATGAACGGCACCAATACGACATTGAAGGCGGTAAGGAAAGCGTTCTTCGAAGGTGTCGTATATACAAGACCTACCGTCTGAAACAAGAACGCCAGGTAAAGGATGGTTCCGAGGCCGATGCCTTTGAGATAGGTCTTTTTGGTCGCATGCTTCAGCTGGCCGAAAAAAATTGCCCCCATCAGTATGAATGCCAACAAAAAACGCATGGTCAATATTTGGTATGGGGAAAAATACTCCAAAGATATGGCGCTCACGACGAAACCTGAACCCCATATCATCGTCACAAAAATAAGTCCGATCTGTCCCTTTCTTCTGTCTGTCATATAACTTCCCCTTTCTATGAATAAAGATGCTTGCCCGATTGGCTTGATGCTGATGAACAATCCGGGCATACTTATCCACTTTACCCAACATTCTGATTGTCTGCAAGCAGATTTCTGCAAAATAGTAATACTATTTTCTGTTCACGATGCCTTACACTGGAGCAGATACATCAGCCTGTCAGCAAAAAAGCTCCCCGAATGATGCATGGCATCGCTTCGGGAAGCTGTTCCTATTTTTTATTTTGCCAATACCGCTTCGATTTCATCCAATTCTTCATTGGTGAAATCAAGGTTTTCCAACGCTTTTACGTTATCATCGATTTGGCTCACTCGGCTGGCGCCGATCAGCACGCTTGTGACTTTCCCGTCGCGGAGAATCCAAGCGACGGCCATCTCAGCCAATGTTTGTCCGCGTCTTTGGGCGATTTCGTTCAGAGCGCGTGATTTCTCGATGGTTTCCTGCACCCGCTCCGCGTTCAGGAACGGCGATGAAGGTCTTCCGGCACGTGAATCTTCCGGAATGCCATGCAAATAGCGGTCGGTCAGCATGCCTTGCGCCAATGGGCTGAAGGCGATGGTGCCCAATTTGTTGGTTGATAACACATCCTGCAAACCATCCTCGATCCAACGGTTATACATGTTATAGGCCGGTTGGTGGATGATGAATGGCGTCTTCAAGTCTTTGAATATGGCTGCAATTTCAGCTGTCTGCTCAGCAGAATAGTTAGAGATGCCGATATACAGCGCTTTTCCTTGACGGACCATCAGATCCAATGCTTGCGCAGTCTCTTCGAACGGTGTTTCAGGATCCGGGCGGTGCGAATAAAAGATATCCACATAATCAAGTCCCATCCGGTTCAGACTCTGATCGAGGCTTGCCGTCAAATACTTTTTGGAGCCCCATTCCCCATACGGGCCGGGCCACATATCATAGCCGGCCTTGCTGGAAATGATCAGCTCATCCCGGTAAGGCAGGAAGTCCTTTTTCAAAATCTTGCCGAAAGTTTCTTCCGCGCTGCCTGGAGGCGGACCGTAGTTGTTCGCCAAATCGAAATGGGTGATCCCAAGATCGAAGGCGCGTTGGACCATTTTGCGCGAGTTTTCGAACAGATCCACCTCGCCGAAGTTATGCCAAAGCCCAAGGGAAATTGCAGGCAGTTTCAGACCGCTGTTGCCTACGCGGTTATAGATCATTTTGTCATATCTGTTTTGTGCCGGTTGATACATGTCATCACCTCAACAAGTTAATACATCCATTATAGCGTTTTCATTACTTGAACACAAAGCTTTTACGGAAAACGGACAACGAAAGCTACCGCGCAACTTCGTTGCCCGCTCCATTATCCTAACAGTCCGTCTCTGCTGACGTTGAAGTCCAGCACTTCCGTCTTCAATTCCGTACTCCGGTGAACGAAGGCTTCGCCGAAGTTCGGACCGTCACTTTCCATGCGTTCTCCGATGAGATCGGCTTCGCCGGAGTTGACAACAGATTGCTGCCACTGTACTCCGGCGAAGGGGCCCTCACCGGAGCTGATGGGGTTGGTCAGATTCAGAAGCAGAATACCACGAATCCCCAACAAAAAATATTGATTGGGACGGCCGAAAAAACGGGGAGCATCTCAAATGAGACACTCCCCGTTTCAGCTAAGCTTTATTCATGCAGCTCCAACGGCAAGCCGTCCGGATCCTTGAAAAAAGTGAATTTCTTATTCGTGTAATCATCCAAGCGGATCGGCTCAGTCTCCACGCCTTTGCGGTTCAATTCCGCTACAGTTGCCTCGACATCCTCCACATAGAAGCAAAGATGGCGGAGCCCGACTGATTCCGGACCGCTAGGGCGCTCAGGCGGATTTGGAAAAGAGAACAGCTCGATTTCGCTCTCCCCCAGCTTTAGATCGAGTTTGTATGAATCCCTGTCCGCTCGGTAGTTTTCGCGGATGATCGGTAATTCCAGTACCTCAGTGTAGAAAGCTTTGGAGGCCTCATAATCGGAGGCGATGATCGCCACATGGTGAATTTTTTCAAATTTCATGGTAACAGTCCCTTCTGTTTCGAGTCTAATACATTTTACCATTAAGGAACACTCTGTACACTTTTACCCATAACATTTTTTGCCAAACGGCCATCAAGATGACAGGTTTCTGTATCTTTTCAAGCCTGACTTTTGATATAATGTGAGTATCACCAAAAAGTTATAATCGATTTGTTGAACTGATTGTTTCACCGTTAGGAGAAAGGATGGTAAGTCACATGATTATTACAACAACCGCCCATATCGAGGGCAAAAAAATCACTGCCTATCAAGGCATCGTTTTCGGAGAAGTCATCACAGGCATCAACGTATTCAAGGATTTCGGAGCCGGCATCCGCAACATCGTTGGCGGACGTTCAAAGAGCTACGAGGATGAATTGACTGTGGCACGCGAAAACGCCTTGTCAGAAATGCAAGATCGTGCAGCAGCAAAAGGCGCAAACGCCATCGTCGGCATGAAGATGGACTATGAAGTGCTGGGAGCCGATAACGGCATGCTGATGGTCACCTGCAGCGGCACCGCCGTGAAATTGATGGATGAATCGGAATATTTAGGCTAAAAAAATCAGAAAAGGTATCCGGGAAGCAATTTTCCGGATACCTTTTTTCTGTTCATTGTGATATTTTTTTGCGCACCGGCTTTTTCTTGCTCGGAGCGAACGGTTTGAAGGAAACGGCATAATTGCCTGCTTCGTCTTTCCCCAACAGCAATGCTGTCGAAAAACTCTTGCCGTCTTTTTTCTTGAAACCGGAAAGGCGCTTCGTTTCTTTCCGGGCCAACAGTTCTTTTGCTTCCTCGGGAGACAGGTAACGGCGGGCGATATAGCGGGAAATCCGGAATGAACAGGATTCGCCGTAGTCTTGGCATTGGAGATAACTGCCCTTGATGATCGCTTCTTTCCCGCAGACCGGGCAAACGCCTACTACCGCACCATCGCCTGCAGCATCGATGCGCTCCGCGATCCCTTCGGACTGCAGCATCTCATTCTTCGTGCCGAGGATTTCCATGACGAAACGTTTGATGTTCTCGAGGAAATAATCCTGGTCACCCTCGCCTTTATGGATTTTCGCCAAATACTTTTCCCATTCGGCCGTGAAGGCGACATCACTCATCTTGTTGCCGGCCACGGCCTCACAAAGCAGGATTCCCTTTTCGGTGATCGCCAGCTGGTTCTTCGAAGCCGTTATGTAGCCCCTGTCCTTCAGGTTTTCGATGACGCCAGCGCGGGTCGCTTCCGTTCCGATGCCGTGCGTTTCCTTCAGGATTGCCTTGTCCTCGGCATCATCCACTTCTTTGCCGGCGTTCTTCATGGCTGCAATCAGTGTGCCTTCTGTGTAAGGCTTCGGAGGTGTGGTCTTCTTCTCTTTCGTGGCCAAAATGGCTGTTCCGGCTTCCCCTACCATAACCATCGGCAGGATTTTGTCCTCCGGTTCGCCTTTTTTCCTTGTGTTGCCTTCCAGCTTCTTCCATCCGAGATTCTTGATGATCTTACCGGATGCCACGAAGTCCAGTCCGCCGATATCCGTAATGATTGTCGGTTCATCGTAGATGAAATCCTCTTCGAACATCGCCAAGGTCCGGCGCAGGACGAGGTCATAGATTTTCTGCTGGTTCGCATTCAATTTCGCGATCCGGGCCTGATCCGGCACTTTTTTCGTCGGGATGATGGCATAATGCTCCTGCACTTTGGCATCATCGACGTATTTTTTGCGCGGAGTCAGATTCGGCTTGTCGATGGTATGACCCAGGATGCCCAGATAGCCGGAAAGATTGTCCTTCAGATAGGCGAATTCATTTTTGGTGATGAATGTCGTGTCCGTCCGCGGATAGGAGAGCAGCTTCGCTTCGTACAAGGACTGGACGGTTGCCAATGTGTCTTTCGCGCCCATCTTGAATTTGGCGTTGGCTGCCCGCTGCAGATCGCTCAGGGAATACAGGCGCGGCGCAAACTCCCGCTTGTTCTCGTTGGCTTCGAAGCGTTTGATGACGGCGGGCATCTCAGCGGCCAATCCGTGCGCCGAGATGAAGGTTTTCATTTCCTGTTTCGACTCGAATTCATGCTGATACTTCGCCTCGAACGTCCCATTCGTGACCGTGATCCGGGCCAAACACTCATAATGCGTCTCTTCCTGGAAGGCAGTGATTTCCTTCATGCGCTTATAGATCATGAAGAGCGTCGGTGTCTGCACGCGTCCGACCGAAAAGGCACCTTCTTTGATGCCAGCTTTCTGGAGCGCAATGGTGT
>NZ_JBAWAZ010000273.1:0-1821 GCF_049589555.1 Trichococcus sp. | reverse complement strand
TGATAAATCGCTGGATTTCGTGAATATCATGTTCTACAGGTACACTTTCGGAACTGCACTGAACGGGAAATCCAATATGGGCTTCGGTGCCGCCATCAGTGTCGTCATGTTCCTGATCATTGCGGTGATAACGCTAGTGCTGACTCAATTATTGAAGAAACTTGAGAAAAATTAGAAAGATAGGAGAGATAAAATGAAAAAGAAGCAAGACACCCTTTTAAGAAATGCACTGTCTCTGTGATTGCTCTTGTTTACTTCAATAACTTTAATTTTGTTGGTCATCACGTTCATGAATTCATTCAAGAGCAGTTCAGAGCTAGCCAGAAATACATTCGGGTTTCCGAGTACGATCACGCTGCAAAACTATATCACAGTGATCACGGAAGACAATTTCTTCAAATATCTGTTCAACAGCTTGTTCATCACTTTAGTGGGTGTGTTCTTCCTACTGTTGCTGAGCGCGATGGTAGCTTACGGCATTTCCAGGTATGAATTCAAGCGGAAAGAAGTCGTGAGCACCTATTTCCTGATTGGGATGATGTTCCCCGTACAATTGTGTGTGATGCCGCTGTTTGTAATTTTGAGAAACATGCAGTTGCTCAATACAATGACAGGTGTCATCCTGCTGTACATCGCAGGAATGTCTTTCCCTGTATTTACGCTGACTAAATTTTTCCGGAACATTCCCGCATCAATCGAAGAATCGGCAAGACTGGACGGTGCGAGCGAATTCCGGATTTTCTTCAGTATCATCATTCCGATCTGCAAGCCAGTGCTGGCGACGCTCGGCTTGATCAACGGCATCCGCATCTGGAATGATTTCTATATCCCGATGGTTTTCCTTTCGGATTCGAATAAAAGAACTCTTATGTTAAGTGTCTATAAATACATGAGTGACTTCGTCCGGAACTGGGATCTGACTTTTGCAGCAGTCGTTCTGACGCTGATTCCGATTCTGATCTTGTACTTCCTGTGTTCCAGTCAAATTGTCGAGGGCATTACGGATGGAACGGTCAAAGAGTAAAGTTCAGGCTGTTGGGGTAGTGGTGTGAATGAGTGAAAAGGTAAAGGATGGGGGTAAGCATAATGGATAATACTTCAAGAGATGAGAATAAAGCATGGAGTTTATTGGAGAAAGTCGGCAATCTTGCCATCCTCAATTTTCTCTTTTTGATCAGTTCACTCCCGCTGGTGACGATCGGAACGGCGTTGCTGACAGCGAATCAAGTTGGGAAAAATATTCTCGATGACAACGAGCCTTATATCTTTACGACCTATATGAGATATTTCAAGCGGAATTTCAAAAACGGCATCAAAAATTGGCTTTTGACCCTTCTGTTTTTCGTGCTGATCTTCGGCAATCTGATCATGCTGGAAAATAATATAATAAATCCGGTGTTGAAAATGGTAGCGCTGAGTGTCGTTCTGATATTTCTGAGTCTGTATCTGATTGTGGCGACATTCGCATTCAATTTGGATGCGGAGAACAAAACAAGTGTGAAAGACATTGTAATCCAGAATGTGGTCATCGGCTTCCAAAATCCATTAGTGACAATCGGTTTGATTTTGTGGAATGTTTTGAATCTATTGTTCTTTGCTTGGTTGCTGACATTTGCCGGTTTCTTCCTGATCTACTATTTCTCGATAGGTTTTGCTCTGCTCAGTTTAGGTAACGGCAGTTTGATAAGGAGATTGAAACAGTGAGTAATTATTTGTGTATCGATGTCGGCGGGACCTTCATCAAGTATGCCAATGCAGATCATCTTGGCAAAATCAGCTCAAAAGATAAAGAGACTACACCAGCAACGTTAGATGGGTTTC
>NZ_JBAWAZ010000272.1:0-16744 GCF_049589555.1 Trichococcus sp. | reverse complement strand
GGTCATAGGACGCTCCTTCTGGAAATAATTCCTTCAAGATGACGCCGTCATCACCTACCACCGCCACCGTAGAGGTGCCGATGTCGATGCCCACTTCCGCATTCGGAGCGGGTTTTCGGCGGGACATGCCTGTATTATTGTTGCGTTTCACTGGCGGGATACCTTCCAGCACCAGTTGCAGGAAGTACTGATTAACGCTCTTGAACGCCTTGCGTACGATGCGGCAATATTTCACCCGGTGCAAGGAAAGGGATTCCTGAACAAATAGGTCGTTGGTACGGATATTGACGGGCAGAATCAGCCCGTTCCACTCCAAACGGTCGCCTTTGAAGCGCATGCCCGAAGCGTTCGACTTGCCCTCCAACGATTCCATCTGTCCGAATTTTTTGAAGCGTACCTTTTTTCCTTTGCCATACAGAAGGGAGGACACACTTGTCCAGACCGTTGAAGCGATTTTCTGTGCTGTGAAGCTGTCGATATGCTTCTTGTACGCCTCGCGCATCCGTCCGATGTAGGCATGCAAAGCGTATTCCGTCATACCGAAGGTCTTTTGGATAGTTTGCAATTCCTTGTTGCACGCCGTCACACGTTTCTTGTCGTTTGCGTTGATGGCCAAGCGGCGTTCTGCCAGCACATCTTGGTATCGACGGTTCTTATACAACTCTGTTAGCTGCGTCCGCGCATGGTACAAGACCTTGTTATACAGTTTTTCAGCAATTTTGAAACGCTTATCCAGCACTGCTTGTTCATTTTGATGTGTAACAAGTCCCAGCTCTACGACGAATGAAGCTGTTTTGCTTTTAGCCATACGTGTTCCTCCTTTCTTGATGATTGCTTTGCATTTACTGGCGTTGTGAGGTCTTTTGGCTTTGGATGTATTGCTTAATCATTTCAAGCGGTGCCCCACCCACTGTGGAAACGAAATAGCTATTCGACCAAAGAGTGGGTAGCTTCGTCGTCAGTTCCTTAAACTCCTGTCTCAGCACGCGGGAAGAAACTCCCTTGATGCGTTTGACTGCTTTGTGAACCCCGAATTGTGGGTCTATATCCAATAGGAGGTGAACGTGGTCTGGCATGATCTCCATTTCCTGAATTTCGACGGATAGACCGGTGCACGTTTCTACAATGAGCTCCTTTAAGCGTGCCGCTACTGGTCCGACAAGGACCTTTCGCCGATATTTTGGACACCAGACAACATGGTAGGTACAAGAATAAACGATGTTATTATTTGATTTATATTTTTTATTTTCCATATATTGATTATACAGCGAATTCCCACATAACACAACTAAGTGCACGTCTTATATCCCCATAGCTAAAGCAAGGGGCTTTACGACGCTCTTTCGGTAAAACAATCCGGGCTGAATCGGTACAAAAGTGCAGCCTTTTTTCGACTGGACGCTGCCTTTTGGGCCAAATGTTCAGCGCAGATTGTTCCGTTTGTGTATTTCCTGTTGCAATATTAGTGGATTTTAGTAAAGTTGAAAATAAATATTGTGAGAGTCGCTCCGGCACTGTATAATTAAATGTAAGTTAACGTTTACATGAGTTTGTCAGCTTGGGGTCTAACAGTAGCGACAAACAGCAATTTCCATATTTTATTTTCATTAATCAGTTTCAACACTATAAGATTGGGGGACACTAATGATACAGAAAAGACAGCCTACTATGAGTGGCGCAGAGGAACTCTACGAGCGATTAAAATTTGGCTTATTGGCCGGCTTCGCCTTATTGATGGGCGGTGTGGCTTTCCTGTTCAACAGCCCACGCGAAATTTATGAAGGCAACCTCACCATCCTGGCCTCTCCGGCTAATCTCTTTACGGATTACATGGCGTTGACGAACGTCGGCGCGGCCTTGTTCAACGTTGCCTTGATGACGTTGCAGGCTCTTTGGATCGTCCGGATGGCGGATGCCAAGATTAACGGTCCGGTCATAGCCGGCATTTTGACGATTGCGGGATTCGCTTTTTTTGGCAAGAACTTATTCAATTCCATGCCGATCAGCATCGGTGCCTTCACATATGCAAGAGTCACAAAAGTACCGATGCACAAATCGTTGCTGGCCGCCCTTTTCGGGACAGCCTTGGCACCGCTGGTCAGTGAACTCTCCTTCAGCCTCGGCATCGGTCAACCCTATGGAGTGCTTCTGGGGCTGGGCGCCGGTTTCATTTCCGGCTTCCTGATTCCCCCACTGGCGCATCATTTCGTTACCTTCACAAGAGGATTCAGCCTCTATAACGTCGGCTTCACTTGCGGCATCATCGGAACGGTCTTCATCTCTTTGATGCGCAACTTCGGTTTCGAGATAAAAACAGCAAATATCCTTGCCAGCGGCTACAACGGCCCATTTTCGGTGATGCTCTATACATTGTTCAGCGGCATGTTCCTGCTTGGCTTGTGGCTCAACGGATGGAGTTTCAAAGGGTTGAAGCGGATCATGCGCCATTCGGGCCAATTGTCCACTGATTACCTGGAACTGGGCGGTTTGGGTGCAACGCTCATCAACATGTCTTTGCTGGGATTCCTGTCTACGACTTACATTCTGCTTATGGGTGGAGAAATCAACGGTCCCGTTTTGGGCGGAATCTTCACAGTCATAGGCTTTGGAGCCTTCGGGAAAAACGTCAAGAATGTCCTGCCGATTCTGATCGGGGTCACGCTGATGGGCCGACTCAACTATCAGGACAATCAGTCCACCATCGTCTTGATTTCGGCACTTTTCGGTACAACCTTGGCGCCTCTGGCCGGCCGCTACGGGAACATAGCGGGCATCATCGCCGGAGCCATGCATCTGACGTTGGTCATGAATATCGGCTATCTCCATGGCGGCGTCAACCTGTACAACAACGGCTTTTCGGGCGGACTCGTCGCTTCGATATTGGTTCCGATCCTGGAAGCTTTCCACCTTCACCGGGCCAACCAACGGGCTTTGCGTGGGCCAGTCGATCCGGCTGATGAAGTAGAAGTGGAACACCTTAAGTAGCAGAAATATTCAGCCAGTTTTTTAGGACTGCAAAAAGAGATGCCTAATGAAAGGATTTTACTCCCTTCATTAGGCATCTCTTTTTTAGATGAACAGACGGATCGCCGCAATCGCAGTCATGATCATGATGATGCGTTTATACCATACTTCGTTTATCTTCCTGACGAAAGTGATTCCCATCCAACTGCCTAATGCGATGAAAGGAATCATCAGCAACATGTACCTGAGCGTCCCCCAAGTGACGGTTCCCCACATAAAGATGTGGAAAGGCAACTTCACGATATTCATCACTAGGAAGAACCAGGCAGTCGTTCCGATCATCTTGTTTTTGGTTAGGTCCTGCGACAGCACATAGACATTGAATATGGGCCCTGCGGCATTCCCTACCATCGATGAAAATCCGCTGACAGCCCCCACCATCCAGTGGAAGATCGGATTTTTCGGAAGCGGCAAAACTCTTTTGGCCACCTCTCGGTAGACCAATAGCCCCAAGCAAATCAACACGACGATACCCAACAAGGATTTGAACTGCTTGTCATCGAGATAATTGCCCGCGATGGCTCCGCCGGCGATACCGATTACGGCTGCTGGCAACAATTTCAGGACGTCACTGAATTTACCCTGCTTGCCGTATTGAAAGATGGCGATCAGATCCCCCAGCATCAGCATGGGCAACATGATTCCGGCTGATGCCTTTCCTCCGAATAGGACGGCAACGAGCGCCACTGCCGGAATTGTCGCGCCTTGTATGCCTGTTTTGGAAAAACCGATGATGATCGCTGCGATGATCAACATCATCCATTCGATTCCGTTCAAACCCAACATTCTGTAAAAACCCCCTCCCACGATTCCTTTCATTTTACCGATTATCCCCAAAAATGACAATGACTCAGAGACCAGAATCCAGAAAACGCTTCATCCCTTTGTGTGCATGGAGAAAAAATGCGCGTAAATTGGGTTTGGCAGTCATCCAAACCTCGCAATTAACAGCAGAAAGTGGTAAAATGTAACCAAAGACGAATGCCCGCAATGACTGTTTTCCCCACCCATCGCTCTTCAACGAGCCCACTTTTGTCTTCATCATTTATGTAACCGCATTCAACACCGGTTTTCTGACGACTATACAGGGTATTTCCACCTCCGAGATGCTTTCTGGAACACGTACGACTCTGCTTCAAGATGGCCTTTCTTTGTATATTTTTCAGATCCATCACCTTTCTGCGCCCAAAACTCAAAAAAATTTGTAAAGGGTGTGACACACCATGATCGTCAACCGCAACACAATCAGGGAACAGAACGAGACCATCGTTTTGACAGCAATCATCAATCATCCTAATACTTCACGAGCGGCTATCTCTCATGATTCCGGACTCAATAAGGCAACCGTATCCGAAATTGTCAAAAAACTTCTTAAGGAAAAACTTGTCGTCGAACTCGGTACAGGTCAAAGTTCTGTCGTTGGCGGGAGAAAACCAGTGCTGTTGAAGGTGAATGCGAATGGCGGATACGCGATGAGTTTGACCATTACACAAACAAAGATTTCTTCTCTCGTCTGCAATCTTCAAGGCAGAATCGTTGCCCAGTACGATTTGGTCAGAAAAGTGGAGGCCAGCAATATCATCGACAGCATCGAGGAAGTGGTTATTTATCACAGGAAGAGCCTCACCAAGACGCCGTTCCGCTTCGTAGGTATTGTTGTGTCCATCGACGGCTTTGTGCATGAAGATGAGATAGTATCATCAACTAACAAAATGTTAGAGCATCTGACCGCCAAACATCTGGAGAGCGACGCCATCGACTGCCCGATCTTTCTGGAGAACCAGAATAATCTGGCGGTTATCGCCGAAGCTGTATTCGCCCACTCTCCAGGGAACATCATCAGTATCGATCTGGATGAAGGCATCGGTTCCGGAATCCTGTTGCAGAACCGGTTGTTCCGCAGCAAAAATAGCTTGGCCGGTAATCTGGGGCACACGATCCTCTATCCATTCGGGAAAGACTGCGACTGCGGCAAACAAGGCTGCCTGAACCAATATTGTTCAACCGCTGCTTTGATTGCGGAAATCAGGGACCTGAAGAAGGATCCCGCACTTCAGCTGGCCGATCTGATTGCCCTGTACAAAACCGACGATGAAGATGCCAAAAATGTAGTGGACCATCTCGTGCTGCATATGAGCATCGCAATCAGCAATGTTGTCAGCCTGCTCGATCCAGAAAAAGTCTATCTGAATGGGGAGCTTTTCCGTTCGTTACCGGAATGTGTGACCGCAATCCAAACGGAATTGAACCGAAAATCTGGGCACAACGTTCCAGTTAGTTTGTCCACACTGGGGAAAAACGGAGCACTTTTGGGTGGAATCGCATTGGCTCTTCAGCATTTCTTCCAGGTTCCGCAACTGCAGTTGCATTTTGAAGATTGAAATCTTCAGAAAATTTATGCGCCTCTTTCTGTCGTCACATCCTCACGGGTGTGACGATTTTTTTGACATTCTATTGCTTTTTGTTGATTATTAATATAATATTTTAAATAAAGAAACATGTATTCGGTTTCACGAAACGACATTCCATATTGTGGGATGCCTTTTTGTTATACGGAAATTCTGACATGGATCACATTTTATTTATTATGATGTAGAGAGGAACTGTTATATGACCTTACGCCACTATTTATCCTTTTTTTCTGCGGCCTTTTTGATCATGGCCATGTACATTGCCGGGAATGCGGTTGGTTTCTTCGTTGAGCCCATCACCGCGGAATTAGGTTTCACACGCAGTGCCTTTTCGCTTTACATCAGCCTGTCGACTTTGACAGGCGTCTTCGTACTTCCACTGATCGGACAATTCCTTCCCAAATTTGGCGCAAAGCGATTGCTGATCGGAGGAGGACTCTGGGTTTCGCTTGGATTTGTTTGGTTGGCATTCGCCACCCGTCTGTGGCAATTTTATCTGGGAGGTATTTTCCTAGGTTTGTTCATGATGCCGATCACCATGTTTCTGGCAATTTTATTGATCAACAATTGGTTCACGGCCAAAAAAGGATTGATGATGGGCTTGTTGAATGCCTCCGGGGGACTTGCGGGAGCCATCGTTTCGATGATCATGCCGACATTTCTGGATAATTTTGGTTGGCGCATGGGTTACTTTCTGATTGCAGGACTTTTCGCGCTCTTGACTGTACCGAATGCCCTCTTTTTGTTGGTGGAAAATCCCGGTGCCATCGGCCTGAACGCTTACGGGGATGAATTGTCCACTCAAACCCAAAGCAATCACCCTGTACATGATCTGTCCATATCTTATGAAGATGCCAAAAAGATGAAACCGTTTCACATCCTGTTCATAGGCATTTTCCTTTCCGCTTTCGGAGGCGGGATGATGCAACATTTGCCGGCGCACTTCAGCGGCATGGACTTCACATCTGCACAGGTCGGCTCGTTGTTCTCGCTCGTCATGGCCGGCATGATCATCGCCAACATTTCTGTGGGAGCCATCAATGACAAAATCGATTCCACCATCACCCTTACGGTTGTTGTTGTCTGCATGGTGATCGCCTTGTTCTTCCTTGCGACCACCCGCTCTTTCCTGGCCTTATCGATCGTCATGTTCATCCTAGCGTTCGGACTCGGCGGACCCGCTGTGCTGACCCCGTTGGTCGTGAGCGAAGTCTTCGGTATCGGGGATTACCCGCGTATCTGGTCCATCCTCGGCATGGCGCCTTCCATCGGGATGTCCATCTCAGGCCCGCTTTGGGGAGCCGTTTACGATGTGACCGGATCATATGCAATCGGGATGTATGCGATGATGGCGCTCAGCGTCATTTACGGCATCTGTTACCTTTTCGCACTGAAAAATGGCCCGTTAAAACAATCTCTTAACGCAACCGGCATCTAAAATCAGGTATGTTGAAAAAACGCACAGTCGGCTGACTGTGCGTTTTTGTGTTCTATTTTTTCAGCCATTTTTTCAAAGGATTGCTTTTCTTCAGGTTCTCCAGTACTTCTTTGACGTCCTGATCCTTGGTCCCCATTTTGAGGCGCTCCTGCATTTTTTCGCGCATCAGCGTCTCGATGTTGCTGAGATCAGGGTATTTGCCGTCTTTTTCCCCTTTGGCCACGACCGTCAGCACCTCGATGTAACTCATCGCCAAAGCGGTCGTCAGGACGGCAGCCGTAGCGCCGCTGATGACCCCTCCGACGATCGTTCCTGCGCCGGGAATCAGTTTCAGCAGGTTGGAGACGATGTACCTCCCCAGATAAGTGGCTCCCCCTGTTCCGCCGACAGCGCCGATCACACTGGTGATGGCGGCTTTATCCATCGAGATGCCGAAGATGGCGGTGATATGGGCTAACATGCCGATCTGCATCGGCACCAGCAGAGTCGCATCGGAAAAAGGGATCGGTGTGAAGCCAACGCCGAATGTGGTTGCGATGTATTTGGTCGCCCAACTTCGGGATGCTTTCGCTTTACGCGCGATATCCACCTGTTGGGCGTTGTTAAAAGCCTCTTTCGTCTCCTCCGGCAGCACCGCAAACGTACGCTCGATCAGTTCCTTCAATCCGCTTTGTGGAAGCACCAGTTCATCCGTGATGGTGTAGGGTTCCGCCATCACGGTCAGCACCCCAACAATCGGTAAGTTCAGGTTTTCGATGTATTTCTTCAGCTCATTCGCAGGCTGTCCGATCGATTGCGTCAGGACGACCAGCACCGGCAGCAAGCCGGAAAGTTCTTCCATGAAGGCAATCTCGGATTCCTCGATGCGGGAAGAATGCGCGTTGATGCAATAGTAGACCAAATGGATCGCCTTATCGGATCCTTCCTTTTGGCTTTTCTTGATGGCCTCGATGATTTCCTTCTTAACTTCGGTTTGGATCGGATGTCCCAATTCCAGTCCGCGCGTATCATACAGCACGATCGGCATGCCTTCCTTCGCGATCCGACGCAGATGCTTCGTGACGGGTTTCCCGATGCCGGTCTCAGCCATCCGTTCCCGGAAGACATTGTTGATCAGCGTGCTTTTCCCGACACCCGTCTTCCCCGCCAGCAGGATATTGACGGGGTGCATGTTTTCCACTTCTTCTTTTGTCTTGTTCAGTATCTCCTGGACCACATTCAAATCAAGGTTGCCTCTTCCCATGATGTTTCCCCCTTTCGCTCGACCGCAAATATACTTTATTATAGAACGATCACGTTCCTCTGGTTATTTCCACCACGCTTTGGGAAATGAAATAATACCCATACTCGCCCATCCGTTCCGGCGAGTCTTTCATGCCGTTCGTCACCCATGAGTAAATCATCCCTTGATAGGCGAAGGAAACGGCGGTAATCCAGTGTTCATAAGGTATGACGGTTTTTTTCGACCGGATCTGTTCCTCCAACTGTCCCCTCAGATAGGTGTTGAATTTGAGCGAAAAGGAATAGCTGCTTCTCCCATTGAAAAGAACACTGAAGAAACGTTCATTTTCTTTGATGTAGCTGAAGATGTCCGTGAACGCCTCAACCGTTACTTGCCTGAATTCTATTTCTGCTGTATCGGACAAAACCGTTTTTGTGATGGCTTTCCCTCTGTCCTGGAGTTCCAGGATCAGCGCATCGATATTTTTCTCCAACAGATCATGCTTGTCTACATAATGCAGGTAAAAAGTTCCCCGATTCACTTTTGCACGCTGGGTAAGCTCCCTTACCGTCACTTCTTCGATGGATTTTTCTTCCAGCAACGTTATCAACGCCTGCAGAAGGTTTTTCTTTGTGGCTATGACACGCTTGTCTTGTGATTGTTTATCCAGCTTCATTGATTGCTCCTACTTCCAGAGTTTGATTTGGAACTCTTTCTTGATATAGACTTCCAAAATGCTAACATGATTATAGTATAGCCACCCCAAGATAACAAGTTTAATGGCCGCCTTTCAGGGGATCAAGCACAGCAAAAAAAAGCTGCTCTGGTCCGTTGGAATGGACCGAAGCAGCTTTTTCGGATGGAAGGCGGACTGATCGCGCTCCTGTTGGTTAATCGTCGTTGTTTCCGCCGCCGAAAAGCAACAGCAGACGGAGCAGTTGCAGGAAGCTCATGAAGGCCGCCGCGACATACGTCATGGCTGCTGCGACAAGAACTTTGCGGGCTTTCGGCACTTCTTGCGCATTCAGGATGCCGCCGTTCGAAAGGATCTTCAGCGCGCGGCCGGATGCATTGAACTCGACAGGCAATGTGACCACTTGGAAGAGGAAACTGAACGAGAAGAAAAGGATCCCCAAATTGAGGAACGTCTGGTTCATGCCTGCGAACACGCCGATCATGATCATCGGCATGGAAAGCGTCTGGCCTAAATTGGCGGCCGGGACCAAACCGGCGCGCAAGCGCAACGGAATGTAATTCTTTTGGTCCTGGATTGCGTGACCGACTTCATGGGCAGCGACGCCGATGGCCGCGACCGAAGTCGAGTTGGCTGTCGTGTCGGAAAGGCGCAGCACTTTGGCGCGCGAGTCATAGTGGTCCGTCAGATCTCCGCGGACGCGCTCGATCTGCACATCATGGATGCCCGATTGCTCCAGGATGAAGCGTGCTGCATCCGTAGCGGTGTATCCGTTCTGGCTTTTCACTTGGTTATAGGTATTGAAGGTACGTTTGACGAATCCCGAAGCAATCATGGAAACCACGATACCGAGGATGATCAATATATAGGTGCTATCGAAGAATGGATACAACATGTCTCATCAACCTTTCTTTTAGTTACTCTACAGTATAGCATCCGATTGTGAAGAAAGGATGAAGGATGCTTACGTTGGTTTAATTTTAAATAATTCTTTAGATATTCGTTATTTTCGAAATTGGATTCCGGTTGGCCGGAGGAAATCAGCTGGAGCGCTCTCCTGCTCCGGTGAGGGATTCGCCCACGGGAGGACGCCGCTGAATTTCGTGCTCAGCTCCGGCCAGGCTGCGCTCATCGGAGGACACATCAGGAATGTTGGCTGAACTACGGCCAAGCCTCCGCTCACCGGAGCAGCGCGCTGCTGCTCGTGGGTTTTCACCAAACCAAAGGCTGCCTCGAACGAGACAGCCCAGTTCACTATTGATTTTGTTTCCGGTATTTTTGCATGACTGTGACCAGGCGTTCCATCGCTTCCATCAGCGTTTTCGTTGGAGCACCCAGGCTGATTCTTTCGTATCCGCGACCTTCATCCCCGAAGATGTAGCCTTCATCCAGGAACACTTGCGCCTCCTGCTCCGTGATTTCTTCCAATTGCTTGTGCGACAAACCGAAGGCACTGAAATCCATCCATTGCAGGTAGGTGCCTTCCAGATCGAAGACAGTCACTTCCGGCAGTTCCTTCGCCAGGAAATCCTTTAGCGTTTCGTGATTATGCCAGATCAAAGCTTTGAATTCTTCAAGCCAGTCCTCGGCTGCCGTGTAGGCGATCTCTGTCGCCTTCAAGCCGATAACATTGGTTCCTCCACCTATCCCAGTTATTTCCATATCCATCTTGAAAGCTGTGTGGAGCTTTGGATTCGAAATGATGACGTTGGAATTGCGCAGGCCCGCGATATTGAAGGACTTGCTGGCGGCGGTTGCCGTGATGCAGATGTCCGCTGCTGCTTCCGATATGGCTGCCATCGGCGTGAAGACATGCCCGGGCATGATCAGATCGTGGTGGATTTCATCCGCCAAAATCACGACATCATTGGCGGCGCAGATATCAACGACTTTCGCCAGTTCCGCTTTGGTCCAGACGCGGCCGACAGGATTATGCGGGTTGCTGAACAGCATCAGTTTGATGTTCGGATCTTTGGCTTTCTCGGCCAAACCTTCAAAATCGATTTCATAGCGATCGCCATTGCGGACCAACGAATTGTTGATGAGCGTCCGTTTCGTGTTCTTGATCGACTTCATGAACGGATAATAGACCGGCCCCATGTAGAGGACGCCGTCGCCCGGCTCGGTGTATGCCCGGATAGCGGAATAGAACGCCGCGATGATGCCCGGTGTGCAGATGATCCATTCCTGCTTGATTTTCCAATCATGGCGGTTCCCCATCCAATTGATGATTGCCCGGTAATAGTCTTCGGTCGGCAGATCATAGCCCATCACGGCTGTTTCGATATATTCCTGCAGTCCTTTGACGATCTCAGGTGCTGTCTTTATGTCCAAATCCGCTACAGAAAAAGGATATACATCCTTCCCCACATTCGGATTATTTCTGTACATGGCTGCCCATTTTTCGGACCCGGTGTTGCTCCGATTGACGGGTGTTTCGAAATCATAATTCATCTACTCATCCTCCAAACATTTGACTTACTTTTCATTCTATCACTCGTTTTGACAATTGCCACCCCTAATCAGATTTTAATCCAAAAAAATGGAGAACCCGTTTCGGATCCTCCATTATTCTCACGTACATTCAGAGACTCATCTTCAGCTTTTTCTCTTCAGCATTTTGAGGTAACTTTGATAATTTTTGTTGCCGCCGGAAAGGTTGTAGACTTCCTGGAAACCTAAGTTGATCAAGACATTCTGAGCGGCATTTCCGGTCACGCCTTTGTTGCAGTAGGTTACTGTCGGGATATCTTTGGAAAGCTCACCTGCGCGTGCACGCAGTTCCCCTAACGGAATGTGGATTGCATCTTGGACGTGGCCCTTCTCGAAGTCCTTGGCGGAACGCGTGTCGACCACTTGGATAGATTCGCCTTTATGTTGCGTTTCGACCAATTGGGCCGGCGTCATCAAAGGATTTCCGTGCAAGGCGTTATCCAAAGCCATGCCTGTATAAAGGATAGGGTCTTTTGTTGTTGCGAACGGCGGAGCATACGCCAGATCGAGATGGAACAGATCTTCCGCTTTTGCCTTGAAGGTGATGGCCGTGGCAAGGACATCGATCCGTTTGTCCACACCTTGCGTTCCTAAAATTTGCGCGCCCAAAACGCGTCCGGTCGCTTTATCAGCCAATGCCTTGATGATCAGTTCCTTGCCGCCAAGGTATTCGGCGTGGTCCGGTTTGATGTTGTAAAGGACTTCCACGGAATAACCGGCTGCCTTCGCTTCTCTTTCGGTCATGCCTGTCTGGCCGACATGCAGATTGAATACGCGGAAGATGCCGGTACCCAGCACCCCGCGGTGTTCCAGATTCCCGCCTGTAATCACGTCTCCAGCTATCCGTCCCATTTTATTGGCCGTAGAGCCCAATGGACGGTAGATCGGTTTGCCTGTGATGACCGAGAAGCTTTCGGCGACGTCTCCGACCGCATAAACATCCGGGATGTTCGTCTGCATTTTGCTGTTGACGGCAACTGCACCCGTCGCTCCGATCGTGACGCCGATTTCCTTCGGCAGTTGGATATTCGGACGCACGCCGGCAGCCAGGATGACGATATCCGTTTCGATGGTGGCGCCTTTTGTCGTCACCACTTTTTTGACGGTCCCCTTACCTTCGATGGTCTTGACCGTATCCCCGAGGTGCAGATGCACCCCATTTGCCATCAGCACTTCTTCCACCCGGAAAGCCATATCCGCATCCATCGGCGGCATCACTTGATTTTCCAACTGAACGATGGTGACATCCCACCCTTTTTGCACAAGCTGCTCGGTCATCTCCAGACCGATGAACCCGGCACCGATGATCAGCGCTTTTTTGGGTTGATTCGCTTCCGAATAACTTTCAATGTCACGAAGATCCTGGATGTTGCGGACATGGAAGACATTGTCGTATGCACCCTGATCGAACGGTGGTGGCGTAAGCGGCGCCGCACCTGTCGCGAAAACTAACACATCATAAGCGTCCTCTTTAATTTCGCCGGTCGTCAGATCTTTAACTTGAATCTTTTTGGCTTCATGATCCACTTTCGTCACTTTGTGTTCCGTAAAGATGGAGACATCATATCTCTTTTTGAACCATTTCGCATCCCGCGGCGTCAGGCGATCCACTGAATCGACTTCCCCACCGATTTTGTAGGGGATACCGCAGACAGAATAGGAAATATCCTTCCCTTGGTCATAGACGACTATTTCCGCTTCCTCAGTGTTTCTGCGCGCTTTGGCCGCAACGGAGGTACCCGCCGCTACCGAACCGATTACGATGATTTTCATAATAAATTCTCCTTTTCAGTTAAAGTGGCTTATTTTACCGTTTTTACAGGATTCACTACACTATTTTCTTTTCCAGGAAACCAATGTCTTGTCGAATTGGCAATTTTCACCAAAATCAGCATCACCGGCACTTCAGTCAAGACACCCACAACCGTCGCCAATGCTGCTGGAGAATCCATTCCGAACAACGCGATGGCAACCGCGACCGATAATTCAAAAAAGTTCGATGCGCCGATCATCCCGGCCGGTGCAGCAATATTATATGGAAGCTTCAGAGCTTTGCTTGCAAGATAGGCAATGAAGAAAATCAGGAATGTCTGCAGGATCAAAGGCACCGCGATCATCAAAATGTGCAACGGGTTCTCCAGAATGACCTCTCCTTGGAAAGAGAACAGCAAGACCAGCATCAACAACAGCCCTGCAGTGGTCGCACCGTCAAATTTCGAAAGAAAATCCTTCTCGAAATAAGCGACGCCTTTTTTCTTTGTGACGAAGATCCGCGTCAAAACGCCACCGACCAACGGAATCACGACAAACAACACAACGGACAAGATCAAGGTGTCCCAAGGAACCGTAACGTTGCTGACGCCCAATAAGAATTTGACGATTGGAATGAAGGCTACCAGAATGATCAGATCATTGGTCGCAACCTGAACGACAGTGTACGCCGGATTGCCTTTTGTCAATTGGCTCCAGACAAACACCATGGCCGTACACGGGGCAGCTCCCAAGAGGATCGCACCGGCCAAGTACTCCGTCGCCAACTCGGGCGTAATGAAATTCTTGAAGACGACAAAGAAGAAAAAAGCGGAAATGGCGTACATGGTGAAAGGTTTGATCAGCCAGTTCACTACCCAAGTGACATAAAGCCCTTTCGGATTTTTCCCGACGTCCCGGACGCTTTGGAAATCTACCTTCATCATCATCGGGTAGATCATGACCCATATCAGCACGGCCGTTGGGATCGAGACGTTCGCATATTCAAATTTCCCGAAGAATTCAGGTATGGCCGGCAGATATTTTCCGACCAGAACCCCCACCACCATACAGATTGCTACCCAGACACTCAAATATTTATTGAAGAACGAAATGCTTGATTGCTCTTTTCCACTCATTTTATTATACCTCCATTTATAGTTTTGCGCTCTTTATAGCATTCCTTGCGTCATTTGATCTTTTCTTTTTCTTCTGTTGCGCACACAGATTTTGACCGTACAGGTTCACAGATGCAGGCCGGTGTATTAGCCATCAGTTCCGCTGTATCTATCTTGAATTTTTCGAAAGCGTCTTTATTCAGATCGTAATAATGCCACGTGCCGGATTTTTCCGTCGTCACCAGTCCCGCCTTTACCAACAGATTGATGTGATGGGACAAAGTTGGCTGGGTAAAATCGAAATGTTCCAGTATGTCGCAGGCACACATGGCCCCGCAGGAAAGCATATCGACAATTTTAACGCGCTTCGGGTCGGCCAAAGCCTTTGCGATTTTTGCATAATTTTCATAATCCATGATTGCTGAAGCCCCTTTTTATATAGACGTTTTTCTATCTATCGCGGAAAAAGAAACTCGAGCCGGGGTATCCCGAGACACGAGTATTCTTTATTTTTGCTAGCAACAGCCGCCCTGCCCACAACCGCATGAGCCCTTAGTCGCTGTCTCAGCTTCCTCATGATGGTGGTGATGGTGTCCATGACCGCCGCAACAAGATTCTTTTGCTTGAGTTGTTTCTTCCTGATGATGATGATGGCCCTGTCCACCGCAGCCACAGCCGCCTTTTTCGCCATTGCCGCCGCAGCAGCCTGATTCTTCTTTTTCTGCTTTTTCTGCTTCTTCTGCTTCGGCAAATTCCTCCGAACCGCCACAACCACAGCCTCCGCAACCACAAGAGCCTTCGGTGTCTTCAATGAAGCGGACGCCGATATAGCTGGTTATTTCATCGTTGGTCGGGTAGCCTCCACTTTTAACGATTTCTCCATCCACAACAGTGATCGGCAAGACGCTATTGCCTTCCGCCTCGATTTTTTCTTTTACGGACTTGTTGAGCGTGAATTGATCCGCATCATCGGTCAAATTAAAAAGCAATGCCTCGTAATTCTCCAAGCCTTCCAAAGCCTCCATTACTGCTGCAATGCGCAGGGCATCCTGGCTGCTGAACAAGCTGCTGCTTGTTTCCGGTTCAAAAATAGTGATGTTTGTCATTTTTTGTGTCTCCTCATTCTCATTCTATCTAAAGGTGAATCCTGTATTGATTTCATTAAAATATTGGTACTCTTATAATATAGATTTTCTTCTATTTATAGTCAATGCTGAATTCAACAAGAAACAAAAAAAGTGCGGGGAAGAGAAACATTTATCCCCGCACTTTTGATAACTTGCTTATTTTTTCAACAATTCTGTGATTTCTTCCGCACTGGCGACTTTACCGTAGGAGACGACTTTCTCGTCGATGACCAATCCCGGTGTGCGCATGATGCCGTATTTCGCGATGTCTTTCATGTCGGTCACTTTTGTGATGGTTGCTTCCATCCCCAGTTCCTTCAATGCCTCTTCCGTGTTCTTAGCCAAATTCACGCAATTTTTGCAGCCTATACCCAAAATTTTGATTTCCATGATGATTTTCCTCCTGCTTATTATTTTTTATTTGATTACATAAAAATAGGTCCCAAGAAATTGAACACATAGCCGATGATGACGATGCCGACAGCCACGATTCCGAAGAAGAGGCCCAACAGTTTCGGTTTGACGACCTGCTTCAGCATGACCATCGACGGCAAGGACAATGCCGTTACGCCCATCATGAAGGAAAGCACGGTTCCCAATCCGACACCTTTTGCGACAAGCGCTTCGGAAATGGGCAGCGTCCCAAAAATATCCGCGTACATCGGAATGCCGACGAAAGTCGCCACCAATACCGAATACCATTTATCCTGACCCAACAGAGCCGTTATGACGGATTCGGGAATCCAGTTGTGGATGGCCGCCCCGATGCCGACCCCAAGAAGAACGTACAGCCATACTTTCTGGACGACTTCCTTCACTTGATCCACCGCATAATCGACACGGTCCTTCCTGGTCAACTCGGCTTCTTCCAGTTCAACAGTCGGGCTGCCGAAAACAAAGGACTCGACCTGATCCTCCAGATGCGCTTTCCCGATGAAGGTTCCGCCTACAACCGCAAGGATCAAACCCACAACGACATACGCGATGGCAATCTTCCAGTTGAAGATGCTGGCCAAAAGGATGATGGATGCCAGATCGACCAATGGCGAAGAGATCAGGAACGAAAACGTCACACCCAACGGCAGTCCCGATCCGGTGAACCCGATGAAAAGCGGAATCGAAGAACAAGAACAGAATGGTGTAATCGTCCCAAGCAACGCCGCCAGAATATTGGCGGTGATGCCATCAAAGCGTCCCAAGATTTTCTTCGTCCGCTCAGGCGGGAAGAAGCTTTGCACGTAAGAAATGCCGAAAATCAGCACCGACAACAGGATGAAGATTTTGATGACGTCGTAGATGAAGAAATGGATGCTGGCGCCTACCCTGCCGGCGAGGTCCAATCCGAAGACATCCCGGACAAGCACAGCGACCAAATCGCTGAGCCACTGCATTTTTAATAACTGATCATTTAACCATTGAAAAATTCCCATGATGAACTGCACCTTCTATTTTGTATTTTTCCACATAA
>NZ_JBAWAZ010000271.1:0-8255 GCF_049589555.1 Trichococcus sp. | reverse complement strand
CGACCAGGCACGGTGGCCGTCCCCGAATCGATAGGAATAAAGCTGGTTCTCCTCCAGTCCAGAGACAGTCGCTTTATGTCTTGAACGGCCGCGCAAAATGTCTTCAACTGTCGCCTCGAACGTCTCGCTCGACAGGACATTCCCCTCTTCATCCAACCTGCTCAACTCCACCACACCCTTTTTGTTCGTATCCTGGGTATGCCAACTGAACGTCCGCTCCGATTCATCCGCACCGGGTGCAAGTGCCACATGGAATACATCCAAAGCATGGGGATCATATTTGGTTGATGCCAACTCTTTGGCTGCGGGATCCCTACTTGGTCCGTTCGCGCAACCAGACGCAGCAGACGCCAAAAGAAGTGCTGTAAAAAGGATTCTCATCCTCCGTTTCCCATCAAGCATGGCCATTCCTCCTTGAAAAGTAAATCAATAACCGCAATCACGCTATTTTGCCGGGAATCCCAAAGGCAACTCCCGGAAAACCTATTCCATCAAAAAATCGGCCAGCTTATAAAGCTCCCATCTCTTTCGGAACTTTTATAAATATCGAAATAAGCCCTTATCACAATAGATACGGCAAAAATATTTTTGCCAAGCTCAAAAAGAGGAAGAACCCGAATACATCGGTCGCCGTGGTCAGGAAAATGGAGGAAGAAATTGCCGGATCCAAATCCCATTTTTTCAAGGCTAAGGGGATCAAGAATCCAAAGAAGCCTGCGATGATGAGATTTCCGATCATGGCTATCAAAATGATTAGCCCTAAAAAGAAATTATCATATCTAAAATAAAGAATGATTCCGGTGATCAATCCGGTCACCGACCCGTTGATCAATCCCAAGCCGACCTCGTTGAAAACATATTTCCAATCGTTTTTTATATCGACTTCCCCCAAGGCGATGCTCCGGATGACCACGGATAACGTCTGCGAGCCGGCATTCCCGCCCATTCCGGTAACGATCGGCATTGCAGCAGCAAGCGCGACCACTTGAATGATGACATCCTCGAACATCCCGACCGTAAAGGAAGCCAGGAAGGCAGTCATCAAATTGATGACCAACCAAGGCAGCCTTCTGACAACAGAAGTGCTGATTTTGTTGCCGACCTTTTCATCTTTGCTTACCCCTGACAGCATCAGCAAGTCTTCTGTTTGTTCTTCGACGATAACGTCGATGATGTCATCGATCGTGATGATGCCGAGGATGACGTTTCGGCGGTTCACGACCGGAATGACTTTCAGATTGTATTTGGAAACGATAAGCGAAACTTCCTCCTGATCGGTTTCCGGGCGGACCGAAAGGACATTGTCGTTCATGATTTCTTCCAAGCTGACATCTTCGGCTGAGGCCAAAATATCCCGCAAGTCGGCTGACCCGATCAATTCATTCGCCCTATCGACGACAAAAATCGTTTCGATGATTTCTGTTTTAGGGCCGATGCGCCGGATTTCCTGCAGCACATCTTTCATGCTGAGCCCGCTTTTCAAAGCGATGTACTTCGTGGTCATGATCCCCCCGGCAGTGTCCGGACCATACCCCAAAAGCATCTGGATCTCATTCGAGTCGCTTTTTTTCATCATTCCCAATATTTCTTTGCGTTGTCCGACACCAATCGTTCCCAGGATATCGGCAATGTCATCGGGCGACATGTAGGCGAAGAACTTGACGATTTTCTTCGAGTCCAACAAGCCGATCATGCCTTGTTGGAGTTCCTCTTCCGCTTCCTCTATGATGGCGGCGATTTCCTTCGCTTCCAACAGATTAAGCAAGGCTGCCAATTCTTCATCTTCAAACTCAAACAGAGCCGTTGCGACATCCACTGGATAGTGATCGCCGACGAGCTCCTTCAATTCTGCAACATTTTTGTTTTCTACTGCATTCAATAACATTTCGTTCAATTCCATGTCCATACCTCCAATTTGATTCATCTTTTTGAAGGCATAACAGACGGATTCAAGACGACAAGTTTCCGGTTTATATTATCTGCGATTGGGCTGAGGATACAAACAGACCTGATGGCTGGCTCCACGCGGAACCATTCAGGCTAAAACCGCGCCTAGGTGGTTTGTCTGCTATACCCTGACTACTATCTGCGTCCATTTGTTCTCACCCCAATCTTTTTGTTCTTTATGCCACACAGGACATCAAAAAGTTCCCTGTTCTCTAAACCCAGTCTACTACTTTTCATCGCCCATGGCCACCTTTGCCCAAAAGAAGTATTCCTTTACGGATTTCATGGCTAAAGTGATATAATGGACACAAATGAATCCGCTGCCAAAAGGCGGTCCGAGAGGGGAGCCATTATTATGAACGAGTCTGAACTATTAGCGCACGGCTATAGAAAATATACAGGAGAAAAGGTCGATGTCTACTTCAATTTAAGCGTCTGCACGTATTCCGGCAACTGCGTGCGGGGGAACAATGCAATCTTCGACACGAAAAGAAAACCTTGGATTTTGGCTGATGCCGATACGCCCGAAGAAGTGGCGCGCGTCATCCATACTTGCCCATCCGGAGCGCTGAAGTACCGCTTGAAAGGATCCGAAGAAATCTTGCCGACCTTTCCGCTCGGAGCGATGAAGCCCAAGCAAACTGAAGACAGCCCTGAGGAAAAAAATGATTGCCCGCCGGAAGAAACTAAAAAATAGCCGACTAACCACGCCTTCTACCAAAAAATCACCCACAAAGGATCTAAAGAATCCTTCGCGGGTGATTTTTTCGTCTTATTTTATTTTTTCGTTCTATTCTGCCGCAGCTATCTGCGCATTTTCCCGCGGTTTCCTCAAGGTCACCACAAACCGGAAGACCGCCAACCCAAGCAGGATCGCAGCTTCGATGTAGAAGATACCGCGTACTGAGGTTACCTGGAACAGCCGCTCCAATACCACGATGCCGTATGGTGAGAAGGCTGCGCCGATATTGAAGCCTACAAGAATGAGTGAAGTCCGGTAAGCCGCATTGCCGGCGGAGGACGTGCTGACCTTATTGAAAAGATAAGGGAGGAACGTCCTGAAGGAAAAGCCACAGACGACCGCTGCGATGCTGGTCTGCAGGACACTGTTCGATGACGCGATCAAAAACATACCTATGCTCATTACAGAGAAGGAAATCGGCAGCGTATAGGTTCGTGTGATGCGGTACACCTTCCCGAAAAGAAAACCGGCTGACATGGCCCCCACCCCAATCAGCGCCAGGATGTTACTGCCATCCGTCGCATCGCCGTAGCCCAGCGTGGTCATCAAGGTCGTCCCTTTCACTGCGATGGACATGTAGATGATGACGGCTATGACCAGCAATACGATGTAACCCAGGAAGTCCCGTTTGCTGAGAGCGGGCTCGCTGTTTTTTGGAACGGCCGATGATTTCATTTCCCCGTCCGCAGGCTTTTCTTTCCCGATTTCGTCATAAGCGACATTCGGGACGAAGAGCAGGAACAGGATGAAGACGGGCAATGCGATCAGATAGACCCAAAAGGAGGTTTGCCAATGCTGCTTCAACAGCTGTCCGACGGCGAAAGTCATAAACATCCCGCTCAAGCCTTCAAACGCGCTCTGGTAACCGATCATGGCCGCCCTTTCGTCGCCTTCGTAAAAATGGCTGATGATTGCGACAAGGAGTGAATTGAACATGCCCACACCGAAACCGAAGAGCGCCCGCGAAACTAAAATGATCCAGAAATTGCCGATCAGTGCCGGAATGATGCCGGAGACGAGAACGATTGCGATTCCGATCAGGATCGTGCGTTTGTAACCCAAATAACGCGCGAACAGATTGCTCATCAATACCGAAATAATGATGAACAGGGATGGAATGGTCGACAGCATTTCCACTGTTTGGAGCGGAACATCCGCGAACGTTTTCGCCATGGCCGGGATATTGGCAGCGATGGCCCCTCCCGACACCACGACTAACGAGGCCGAGAGGATGGACATTTTCAATAGCAGGTCTTTTTTCATATGGATACCGCCTTTCCGCGACAAAGCACCTCGTAGATTTGTAATCGCTAACTTGTTAGGCTAAGCATAACACCTGAAGTGAACTCTAGGTCAAGCGTTTTCGCAAAAATATTTGCACCAGTGAATTTCCGCGCCGAGCGACGGAATCGGTGCGCTCCTCCTGTGAGGGTTCCCCCACCGGAGTACAGCGGTAGCTTGCGGGCTCATCTCCTGCGAGCTTGTCCTCATCGGAGCACAGACTTTAAATATGAGGCGGCCTCCGCTCGCCGGAGGAGAGAACCAGTGCGGCACATCACCTCAGCCACATGTGATGTGAGAGCGCAACGTGTATACGAAGAGACTCCATGTTGACTTGACCCCCGAAGCGAGTAGTATAATTGATATGTATACGCTCAACATACCAGGAGGTCCTCTAATGAAAAAAACTTTATATCTGATGCGCCACGGCCAGACCCTATTCAATGTCCGCAAAAAAATCCAGGGGGCCTGCGATTCGCCTTTGACGGAGCTCGGCATCCAGCAAGCCGGAATCGCCAGTGCCTACTTTGATGAGATCGACCTCGATCACGCTTACTGTTCCACAGCCGAACGCGCCTGCGATACGCTGGAGATCGTGACGAACGAACTGATGCCCTACCAACGCCTGAAAGGCCTGAAGGAAATGCATTTCGGCACCTTCGAAGGCGAAAGCGAAGATCTGAATCCCAAAGACAAAAGTACCTTTTTCGTGCAGTACGGCGGCGAAGCTGGGGAAGATGTGCGCAACCGGATGGTCAAGACCTGCACCGAAATCATGGAACAGGACGACCACCAGACGGTCCTCGCCGTCTCCCACGCCGGCGCCTGCATCCACTTCCTGAGTGCTTGGCAAGATCCCCACGAAGTGATGAAGGACGGCATCACCAACTGCTGCGTCTTCAAGTACGAATACGACTTGGCGGAGAAAACCTTTGCGCTGTTGGGTGTCGAACGGCACGGGTTCTAAATCCCACCTTAGTTATCATACGTTATTGAATAAAAATTAAAGAGGATTGCCAAATTGTTAAAATCTGGCGATCCTCTTTTCTGCCCGTTTCTCATCCCAAAAACCCTATCAAATGATTGCGCCCTTATCTTAGTTGATAGAAAACGACAGAAAATCTACAGCTCCTTCACCTTTATATGTGAAGTATAGTGGTTTTATACCCTCATCTATTTTCAATAGCGCTGTAAAAGTAGCCCAATCAACCGTTTCCGTAAGATTAATTTTTGAAACAATCCCATCTCCAATTCCAGTACTAACAATTAGAACTCCATTGCCCGCTCCTCTAACTGTTACGGAAATATCCTGTACTTGATTAAAATTAAAATATTTAAAACCGGCTATAGCTCCGTCGTTCATGTTAGCTATATATTGATTAGGATTACCTTCTCTATCTTCTCCATCTTGTGTGAAGTATGGATGATACTCTTCTATCACATCACCAAATTCATATCTTTTTGCTCCTTGTTTACTCATAAGATTGCAAGCAATTCTGGCTTCATATTCACCATGCCCATGGAGTGGTCCATTATTTAATCCGGAACTGGTCATTTCTACTTGATTGATACTTCCATCTTTTTCTATTGTGATGGGCTCTGCACAACCTTGCCTCGAAAATTGATGTTTATTTGTTTGCCTATGATAAAAAACATACCATTGTCCATTAATTTCAATAACGCTTCCATGATTATTTGCTGAATAGTTTAAAGCATCTTCATCCGTTCTTCCATTTAAGAAAATATCAGCGTTTGATACAATAGTCCCTCCATATTTAAAGTCCCCAATTGGATTTTTGGATGTAGCATAGCACAGCTCATGTCCGTTTACAGAAGAATATATAAAGTAATAGGTATCATCGATTTTTCTTATAGAGGCTGCTTCAAAAAATTCATGCCCTTCAAAATCGGTGCCTCGTCCATGTGTTTTATCTGGAAAAATAACTTTCGGTCCTTCTTTTATTGTTACCATATCTTTTTCTAACGCTATAACCATTCCACCTTCTACAAGTCTTTCCGGGAACCCAAACCGATCCCAAGGAAAGTTTTCGGGACAGAATCCTGAATACAAATACACACTCCCATCATCATCTACTAAAATCCCCGGATCAAACTGGAACGGATCTCCTTCTTTAGATCCAAGCAATGTTCCGTCAGCATAATGTACATGTCCATAAAATTCATATTTACCGGCAGGCGTGTCACAAACCGCAACAGCCATTACACCAAGAAAATCAAAAGCATAATAAAGGTAATACCTTCCGTCTTGTCCTTTCTGAACATCCGGCGCAAATAACAGTCTGTCGTTTGGATCATCACACATTGCATCTTGTTCTTTACTGTATATAACCCCTTCGTATCTCCATTCACCTAAATCTTTTATATCAGCTGACCAACATACATAATTATTTTGGCAATACGCTGTCCCATTAAACTTATCATGGCTTCCGTAAACATATACTCTATTATCAAATACATAAGGTTCACCATCAGGTACATATTCAAAACTGGGTAAATATGGATTTAAAGCTTGTTTTCTCATAACAATCAACTCCTGAATTTTTAATTAATGTACAATCCTGAATAATTCGTAGCGCGAAAAATTTCATTGCCTTTGCTTTATATATTTTTGGTGAGATGGAGGCTATAAAACAATTTGAACCCCCAAAGCGCGACTGTGCCTTGGGGATTCGGATATACCTTTGTTATAAATTCCGGAAATTCAGTCTGAAGCAGACAACTTGAATAATTTCCAATTCTGAGCAAGCGTTTTTTGTATAGTCAGTGAAACTAAATCACTACAAATTTTTTATACCGCTCAACTCTTCCATCTGGTTTCATCCTGTAGTTCAAAACTGAAGCGTTTCAACAGCCAGGCGTCCGCCAGGTCGATCCACTTGGCGGCATTCTGATCAACCAGCGATTTGGCGTTGGCTGTGGCTTGCGTGGCAAGGCTCAATCCGTGCTGCCCTTCTTCGAATATATGCATCTCGAACGGAATTTTTTTTTCTGACAGCGCCATGCCCATCCGCAGCGTGTGCCCGACCGGGACTAACGCATCTGATGCGGTTGCCCACAAGAACATGGGCGGTGTTTTTTCTGTCACCAACAACGCCGGGCTCACTTCCTTCAATCTGTCATCACTCGAGGATGCTTCCCCCAGCAGCGACATTGCGGAGGCATCGAACAGCAGTGTTGCCATTTCATCTTTTTCGGTTTCTCTCATAAAAATGTAGTCGCTTAACGTATACCCCAGAATCGTGGCAACGGGGCGGAGTTTTTCTTCCGATACTTGATAATGATCGGTCAAAATCGGTTTGTCCCAATATACTGAATACGTCGCGGCATTGTGCGCGCCTGCCGAAAAGCCGCAAAGTGCGATCCGATCCGTATCAACCAGCCACGCTTCGCTGTTTTCGTGGATCGTCAGCATGGCTTTGCCGATGTCCCTAATCGCGGCCGGAAAGACGGTATGCTCGCGCCTTTCGACTCCTCCAAAAATGGATTCGAAAGGTTCGTGCTTATCCAGATACACGGAATAGCGCAGCACGAAGGCATGGTAGCCCATCGCGGCAAACCGCATCGCCACGGGTTCGGCTTCCCGATCGGAACAGGAGAGATAGGCTCCGCCCGGGCAGATCAGCACAGCCGGACGGTTGGCGCCGTCCAACAATTCCGGTGAATCCTGCAGGACATAGGTCGTCAACGTAACGTCTTCCCGTTCCGGATACAATTTTATCGTTTCAACAATCATTTTTTTGCCTCCTTATAAGTTCTAATGCATATCCCACATTGAATTGGTTGCCGCTGGGGGGGCCGAAAAGATGGATATCTTTCTGTTATTCATCTTTTTCAGTCCGTGTTGTCCCATAAAGATGAATACCTTTTTATTATTCATCTTTTTCGGCCCCAAGCACCCTGAAAAGATGGATATCTCACGATTATTCATCTTTCCGGGGCTAATCCAAGCACTAAACTTTATATTATTCTTTGGTCTCTTTTATAAGTTCGTGCCCCAGACACCGCAGAACGGATCGACAGGGTTCTTGCCTTGGAATTCGGACTTGCCGATCAATTTTTCCACGAGGATTTCGTTCACTGTGTCATTCGCCGAATAGCCGTTGATGTAGGTCTTGATCATCGGCGCATCGAACAGATGATAAGGATTCGCCAAGGATACGAACAACGTAGGGACATCCTGGACAAACCAAGGCGCATCGGCCGCCATCATTCGGATCCAATCGATTCGGCGTGTCGTCTGGTTGCTCGCGGTATCGTAATTCGC
>NZ_JBAWAZ010000270.1:0-2417 GCF_049589555.1 Trichococcus sp. | reverse complement strand
TGGTGAACGATGCCATCGATTATGTCCAATTCAAAGACGGCATCACAGCAAACGGCGTTATTTCATCCATCAAAGGATTTGCGCAGAAATGCGGAAACACCGTGACAAACTCAGGTATTCTGGCTGTTCTTGCTTGGGCAGGCTATAGAGCCGGTGAAATCGGCAATCAACCTGAGAGCACTATGTTTGCCATCAACTTCCTGCGTTTCGGCGCGCCAGCCTTGATCAGCGGCATCCTGTTGATTGCCTTGAAGTTCAATCCGGTCGAAAAACACCGCGCAGATATTCTGGAAATGAAAGAACTTATCCGCGACCACAGCGAAGACAATCATGAAGCGTAATTAGAGGTAATTTTAGTCCAAAAAAGGGTGCTGTCTCCAAAAAGGGGCAGCACCTATGTTGGTTTATTGATTGGCAGCGTGATTGCTGGGGTGGCTTCGCCGGAGCAGAGGCGCGCATAAATCTCTCACCTCCGACGAGCCCTCGTTCGTCGGAGGACAGCATCCGATTCCGCGCCCAGCTCCGGCCAACATTCGCTCGCAGGAGGAGGGCAAGTTACCGGCACCGCAACTCCGTTGAGAAGGGCGCTCACCGGAGGAAAGCACCATCTCCAATCAGGGGGGCTTCGCCGGAGCAGAGGCGCGCGCAAATCTCTCACCTCCGACGAGCCATCGTTCGTCGGAGGACAGCATCCGATTCCGTGACCTCCTCCGGCTAGCATTCGCTCGCAGGAGGAGGTCAGATTACCGGAACCGCAACTCCGTTGAGAAGGGCGCTCATCGGAGATGAGTATCTCTCCGTTATCTCCGCGCAAAAAAACGGGCCGCCTTTGAAGCAAGACGGCCCATCTTAAAAGTTTAAATGAATGGATTGAAAGTATCCTCGGTGTGCGCGTGCTGTTTGCGGTATTGCACCGGTGAAATCTGATAAGTTGTGCGGAATACGCGCGAGAAATGATCGGTCGACTTGTAGCCTACCTGCGTTGCGATTTCGCTGATTTTCAGGTTGGAATTCTCCAGGTACTCGATTGCATGCGCCAAGCGCAGGCGCCGGACAAGATCGGTAAAATTGTAGCCAGTGTTTTCCCGGATCCTCGTCGACAGATAAGGCTCGCTGTAATGGAATTCTTCGGCCAAGCGGGACAGTGACAGCTCCTGGTAATGGTGCTGGATGTACTGCAAGATGACCGAAAAATCGGTGCCGATGTGATAGTTATGGAATTGCATGCTCTCGCTGTAATTGCGCAGCAAGTTGGAGAACATCAAGTTGATCCAATTGATGCAGCAACTGTTGCTGTAGTTGTCGTAGCGATGGCATTCAACCATGGCATTGCGGATAAGCGGTTTCAGCTGGTCGTTCTGATCGGTTTTGAACAATAGGAAATTGGGACTCGTATCATCCTGAAGGATTTTGCGGAAAAAGTAAGAAAGCAGATCCTTTCCTGACAACAACGAGAAGAAGATCGTGTCGAAGGAACTTTTGCGGAGCATGATCGTGTAAACAATCGATTCATCATCAATCAAAATATCATGCTTTGAGGAAGGTGCGATGATGCAAAGTTCCCCTTCCTGCAAGGTGGATATTTCATCCTCAAAAGTGAACCGGCAGCTGCCCCGCACGACGTAATTGATTTCAAAAAAGTTATGCGTATGCGGATTCGGACGGGTGAACTGGGGATGGCGGATAACAAACACATCCCGTTTGTGAGGAATGATATCCGTTTCGACGACTGAGGACGTTGAAGGGATCTGCGGCGTCAGGAAAAGTACAAAAGAATCGATGATATCCTCAAACTCATCATCCGACATGTTCTCGAAAATGCCGGTTACATTGGGTATTTCGAGCGTTTGTTTCAATAAACCTTTTCGATAAAGGTAGTCCGTCATCTCGGTAAATTGCATGCGTTTGCCGGCTTGGCGGTAATAATCGGTCATTTGCTTTTGGAATTCACCGTACGTGATATAGTAGGGCATAATTTTTTGATCCTCCCTATCAGAGATAGATTAGCGGTTGTTGGAAAAGTATAGCAGACATATTTTCCTTATTCAAGAAGGCTTAGATTACAGCAATCATTCGCAACAAATCAAGAACGAGCACAATATGAAAACGGAGGCAAATCATGAAGATACAGAAATTACGAACCAACCATTTGGAAAATCCGCTGGGCTACTTGTTGGATACACTGAGCTTGTCCTGGATCGTGTCCGGCAAAAATGAGCCGGGCATGGAGACGAAAGTAGTGGTTTCGGCTGATGCCGCCTTCGAAGAAGTCCTGTTCGAAAGCGACTGGCTTGAAGAAATCAACGCGTTGGACTTCCAACCGGACATCAGCTTGCTGCCACAAACGCGCTACTATTGGAAAGTTCAAGCGCAAGTGGCTGATCAGTTGCTAGCAGAAAGCGAGCCGGCTTGGTTCG
>NZ_JBAWAZ010000269.1:0-5931 GCF_049589555.1 Trichococcus sp. | reverse complement strand
ATGGCATCGAACCGGATTCTTCGGTCGACCGTGCCATTTCAAACGCGATGCGAAAAATCGGTGAAGCGCACGGTCAGACATTCAAAAAACGGCGCTTTTTCCCGTTCCTTTCCGACAGTAGCTACCTGTCTATGAGCGAAACAAAAGAGGAAATCCTGACATTGATCCAAAATTTTCCGGGCATGGAAAGCATTTACCTTTTGCCCACCGATGATATCCAAGAGCTTTCGATCCCTGCCGTCAATCTGGGTGTGTTCGGGAAAGGGGCGCACACATGGAAGGAGAGAATCCATAAGCCTTATTCCTATGAAGTCCTGCCCCAACTGATCCGGAAAGTCATTTCGAATCTATCACGTGAGGAGGACTATGCGGAAAGTGATAAACGATTATCCAGAAGTATTGGGAATCCGTGATCTGACGGTGGATAGTGATGTGATTGTGGTTATTTCCTGAAACGCAAATGCCAGGTCAATCCGATCAGGTGGGCCAAGTAGACGATTATCAGTACGATGCGCAACAACGCGCTGTCGGTCAGCGCAAAAGGGATTGCAAAGACAAAGAGCATCATCACGAACATCCGGAACATCCCTTTGTTCGTGATGTTCTTTTTCAATAACGGATCTTCGATATATTGCTTGTATTTTTCCGATTCGATGAATTGCTGATGCAAACGGTCCGAACTGCGGACCCAGAAAAAGCCAGTCAGCAGATAGAAGACAGTTGTAGGCAGGAACGGCAAGAATATCCCGACAGTCCCGAGACCGAACGTCAAGAAACCCATGCCGATGTATAGGTGTTTTTTCAAATGTATATTCTCCTTCAAATCTGATAATAATCAGATGATTTTTGTTGCTTATAGTTAACAATATCCTCGTAATGAAGATTGTTTGTGATATACTATTCAGATAGTATAGTACATTTGGCGGAGCGTGTGTATTAGGGAAGTCCTGATGTATCACTGAGCAACTCTCATAGCAATTTACAAAACCGTAAGTTGGACTGTTCGATGTCCATCCGCGCGGTTTTTTGTATTTGTTCGATTGCTATTATTCCCACCATGCAAGCGTTTGTATATTTTGACAAAATTTTTCTTTCGTGCTATTATTACTTCGAAATCGAAATATTAAAGGGAGGTGGTGTTACGATGTCTGCAACAGATCGCGATACTTTGAAGGCCCTTACTGTGTTATTTAAATCATCCCAACATGTACAGGACAAACTGAAGAAAGATATGATGAAACAAGGTTTGAATTTTTCCGAATTCGCCGTGATGGAATTGTTGTATCATAAAGGGGAGCAACCGATCCAAAACATCGGAAAGAAAGTCTTGCTTGCCAGCAGCAGTTTGACGTACGTTGTCGATAAATTAGAGAGCAAAGGGCTAGTGCAACGCATCCCATGTGCAACTGACCGTCGCGTTATTTTTACAGCTATTACCGAAGAAGGACGCAAATTGATGGACCGCATTTTCCCATTGCATGCTGCGTATATCGCAGATATATTTTCCGTCCTTTCAGATAAAGAAGTAGAAACGTTCATCGACTTGGCCAAACGAGTAGGGCTCCATGCCGAAAACTTGGAGCATTGATCAGAATCCAGCGTCAAAACATCAGGGACTGTCGCAGCATTGAGCTGGGAAGTCCCTTTTTTTGCGCTTTTTTATGCAGGAACCGTCACTTTTTCCGGATGCAATCCCTATACATATGGTAAAATAGGCATTATCAGACAAAAAGGAAAGATGACAGTGAAAAATAAGAAAATAACCAAAACAAATGCGATGCGCATGTTGGATAAACAGAAGTGCAATTACGCAGTCCACGAATACGCTTGGTCGGAGGACCACCTCGATGCGCTGTCGGTCCTTGAAAAAATGAGTCAGGATGCCGGCGCGGTCTACAAAACCATTGTAGCGGTCGGCGATAAGACCGGCGTTGTCGTTGGGGTCATCCCGGCGCAGAACGAACTGGACCTGAAGGCTTTTGCGAAAGTCAGCGGTAATAAACGGATTGAAATGCTGCCTTTGAAGGATCTGGAAGCAACTACCGGGTATATCCGGGGCGGCTGTTCGCCGATCGGGATGAAAAAAGCGTTCCCTACCTATTTGTCCCATCATGTTCTTGATGAAAAGAGCGTGCTGGTGTCCGGCGGCAAACGCGGCACGCAGATCGAGCTCAGTCCTGCCGATCTGATGACTGCAGTTCACGCTAAAGTTGAAGAGATTACACAAGAGAAAGATGAATGAAGCACGTTCCTCTTTGTCAATGGAAAAGGAGAACGTATCATGAAGAAATTGCACATCTACCATATCAATGATCTGCATTCGCATTTTGACAATTGGCCGAAGATCCGGCGTTTTTTGTTGGAGAAGAAGGCCTTTCATGAAAAAAATGGGGAAGAGGTTCTGCTCTTCGACATCGGCGATGCCTGCGACAGGGTGCATCCTTTGACGGAAGCTACCAACGGCAAGGCGAACATCGAATTGTTGAACCAAGTTCCCTTCGACGCAGTGACGATTGGCAACAATGAAGGGATCGGCAATGACAAACGCCAGTTGGACGAACTCTATGATGATGCCGAATTTCCCGTCGTGTTGGCGAACCTCTATGATCCGGAAACGGATGCTCTGCCGACCTGGGCGCAACCGTACCTGCTTAAGACCTTGTCCAGCGGTCTGAAGGTCGGGATCATCGGCTTGACGGCACCGCTCTATCTCAGCTATGTCCCGAACGGTTGGGACCCGAAGGAATCGGATGAAGTCCTGCCGAAAATTTTATTGAAAGTAGCGCCATCCGTCGATTTGATCATCCTTTTATCGCACGTCGGCATCATCGAGGATATCCATATCGGCGAAATGTACCGTTCCATTCCGATCATCATCGGAGCGCATACCCATCATGTGCTGCCTGAAGGCAAACATGTGGATGAGTCCCTGTTGCTGGGAGCGGGTAAGTTCGGGAAGTATATCGGTCATGTGACGGTCAGCTATGATTCCGACAGGATTTTGGATCGCAAAGCGGAATTGATCGAAGCAGGAGATCTGCCGGAAAAACCTGACGATCGAGCGGAAGTCGAGGAACTGCAGCAACGTGGAGAAGAACTGTTGTCGGCCATCCCAATTGCGGACAGCCCGGCTCGGCTCAAAGCGGATGAAGGCCACATCAATGATTTGTTGCTGTTGGGCTTGGATGCTGTGACCGAATATGCCGATACGCCATTCGGCATTCTGAACTCCGGACTGTTCTTGGAGGATTTGCCGGAAGGAATCATCACCAAAAACCATCTGCATCAAATCCTGCCGCATCCGATGCGCTTGCTGGAATGCACGCTGACGGGGCGGGATTTCAAAGTCATGATCGAGGAAATGGAAGCGCAGCGCGAAGAACTGATGACGAAGGAAATAACCGGCATGGGATTCCGGGGAAGGATTTTCGGGGAGCTCTGCTACCGCGGCTTCGAGGTCGATCCGGTCACGAACCGAGTGACGGTGGAAGGTAGGGAGCTTTCCGATGAGGAGGACATCACCTTTGTGACGGTGGACCATTTCCGCTACATCACCTATTTCCCGACAATCGAAAACGAAGGCCGCAGCCGTCTGTTGTTCCCATATTTCCTACGGGACGTGTTCGGTCTGCATTTAGAAGATAAATTTCCCATAATGAGAGAAAAGTGAGGTGCTATCGTGGATAAAAAGGAATTACTGGATGAATCATTGAAAACGCAGGTGGACTCGTTGCTGGAAACTATTGCGGATGAGAGTGAAGCGGAAACAAGCGACCGTAACGAAGAGGAAGAAATTGTAAAGTTATTGGACGACAAGCGTCTTTTGGTAGGTACCCAAGAATACGAATTGAGCATCGATCACCGTGAAGGTTTTGATGCTGAAGCGCTAGCCGGAAGGTATACATCCATTTTGAGCAAGTACGATTATATCGTCGGGGATTGGGGTTATGAGCAGTTACGTCTGAAAGGCTTTTACAGGAACAACAACAGCAAAGTCTCCCAAGACAAGAAAATCAGTTTCTTGGAGGATTATCTCTACGAGTACTGTAACTTTGGTTGTGCCTATTTCGTGATCGAGAAAACGCGCGCTGAGAAAGAAAAAATCACAAAAACAAAGCGCAACCGTAAACGCAAAAACCGTGAAGCCAACAGAGAGGAATTGCCGGCCGACACAACTATCCAAACAGCTGCCCAGCAGACTCCGACTCCCGCACCGTCTCAACCAAACAAAAATAAAGTAGCGAAAAATGTCGAAAGACCGAGAAGCCAAGGGAAGAAAAAAGGCTTCGTGATCAAAGATGTGAACGCGAATGATTCCCAGCCAATCGATAAACCAAAAACGACAACAACCAGACCTGCTAAGGGTGAGAAGAAAAGTTTCCAAATCAAAAAGATTGAGCAGTGATCAGGAGGAGAATATCATCAAAAAGTACAAAGGTTATTTAATCGATCTTGACGGAACCGTCTATAAAGGTGCTGAGCGCATCCCGACAGCGGAAATCTTCGTCAAAGAACTTCAGGATAAAAATATTCCGTTCCTGTTCGTCACAAACAATGCAACCAAGACTGCCGCAGAGGTAAAAGAGAATCTTTTGCAAAACTTCCAGATCGATGTGACGGAAGACCATATCTACACCAGCGCCATGGCGGCATTGGATCACCTGAATGAATTGAACATCGGCAAGAAGGTTCTGGTCGTCGGTGAAGCCTCTTTGAAGCAGGAAGTGCAGTCTGCCGGTTTCGAAATGGTGGATAAAGATCCTGATTTTGTCCTGCAGGCGTTGGACCGCGGGGTTACCTATCAGCAATTGGAGGCTGCTTGTTTGGCAATCCAAAAAGGAGCTAAGTTTGTTGCGACGAACCCTGATACCAATTTGCCGACCGAACGAGGCTTTATTCCGGGAGCCGGTGCGTTGACCGCCTTTCTGAAGGCTTGCACCCAGAAAGAACCGCTGATCATCGGAAAGCCGTATCCGACAATCATGGCCGGAGCCATCAAAAGGATGCAATTGGACAAAGAAGATGTCATCATGGTCGGGGATAATTATAATACGGATATCCTGGCGGGCGTCCATTATGGTGTGGACACGTTGATGGTCCTGACCGGATTCTCGCAGCTGGTGGACATTGAAGGCAAGGATGAGCAACCGACCTACATCCTCAATGACCTGTCTGAGTGGGAAGTGTAGCGATGGCGCAGAAACTGAAATATTTTTTCGGATATACAGCAATCTTTTTGCTGGTGTTGAGTGCAAGCATCGCTTTTACGATCAACTTCACACCGCTCTACAGCTTTGACATCGACTACCTGAACATTGAACAGATGACCGGGTTTTCGAAAGACGTCATTCTGGATAATTACCGCGTCCTGATGCAATATCTGAATTTGCCATGGACCGCGGAATTGAAGATGCCTGATTTCCCGGCATCCGAAAGTGGACTGTTCCATTTTCATGAGGTGAAAAGACTGTTCCTATTGGATTACGCCATATTGGGAGTGTCGGCCGTCGCAAGCATATTATTTTTGCGGATGGTGAAAAAAGAGCAGGGGTATTGGCGTATGCTGAATCCTTTGCGCCTGATGGTCGCTTCGCCTTTAGTGGCTTTGACTATGATATTCATGAACTTCGACCGTTTGTTTGTGGCGTTCCACGGTGTCTTCTTCAATAATGATGCCTGGATTTTTGATGCACGGACAGACCCAATCATTCTGGCGTTGCCACAGGACTTTTTCATGCACTGCTTTGTTATGGTCTTTGTGACGCTTGAACTGTTGCTTGTGCTGCTGTACTTCTGGGTACACAGGAAAGTCAAAACAACATAAAATAAACCAGCTTGAGCTGCCATCTTGTTTGATGGCAGCTCAAGCTGGTTTTTGTTTTGGCTGGGGTGTTCGATTTCTGGAGTGGGATTTGTCGCACTCTCCACAAA
>NZ_JBAWAZ010000268.1:0-3688 GCF_049589555.1 Trichococcus sp. | reverse complement strand
TCATTTCCGATACCCATTGCTATCGCTATAAGTCTGAATGAAGTACGTATAAAATGGTTGAAAAAATCTATCCAAACCGTTTCGTACTTACCTTACTTCATTTCTTGGGTAATCGCAGCAAATATTGTGATCACCTTTCTCTCGGCTGATGGCGTTTTAAATACATTCTTACAGGTCCTTCATTTAACTGATGAAGATGTTCTTTTCCTGCAAAAAGGAGAATATTTCTGGTGGATCATCGCATTGGCCAATACATGGAAGGGCATGGGGTATAACTCCATTATTTACCTAGCTGCTATATCAGGAATTAATCCTGAACAGTACGAAGCTGCCGATGTTGATGGTGCAACAAGGTGGCAGAAAATTGTACACATCACGCTTCCTGCTCTTAAACCCACTATTTTGATTTTGCTGATTCTTGCCATCGGAGGGATTTTGAATACTGGATTCGAACAGATACTACTTTTACAAAACAATTCAATTCTGAATTTCTCCGATGTATTAGACACTTATGCATACAGATATGGTTTGCAAAACGGTATGTATTCTTACGGAACTGCAGTAGGGCTATTCAAATCGGTAGTGTCCTTTATCCTCGTTATCACAGCAAATAAAATAACTCGAAAAGTTAGTGACAGCAGTCTTTTCTAAAAGATGGGAGAAAAACAATGAAGAAAAAGCTAACAAAGACGGATATTATCTTAGATATTACGATTCTGATATTCCTTGCGGTTATCACGTTTATCACCGTGTATCCATTTTGGAACATATTAATTGTGTCTCTTAACGATGCCCAAGACGCATTAAGAGGAGGACTCTTTTTTTGGCCAAGGAAGTTTAGTCTTGCAAGTTATGAACAAATTTTAAGGAATAAGGAATTTATGGCTTCCGTCAAAGTTACGGTAGCACGTACCTTGATCGGAACACCAATTGCAGTACTAGTAACGGCTATGTGTGCGTATGCCGTTTCTCGTAAAGAACTGGTGGGTCGGAAATTTTTAAATCTTTTCTTTATCTTTACTATGTATTTCGGCGGAGGAATTGTCCCTTACTACATGATCATAAAGAGTTTAGGTTTGACCGATAATTTTTTGGTTTATGTCATTCCGGGAGCAATGGGAGTGTACAACATGATTTTGATTCGTTCTTACATTGACACTATCCCAGAAGACTTGTTTGAATCGGCACGCCTGGATGGTGCAAATGATGTAATCATTTTCTTTAAAATCATTCTTCCGATTGCCAAGCCAATACTAGTGACGGTCGCTTTATTCGTTGCGGTAACCCAATGGAATTCTTGGTTCGATGCATATTTATTTACATCCAGTCAGGATTTAAAACCGATGCAATCAATATTGGTAGAAATATTGAATCAATATCAAACTGGCGATTCGCAATCATCCCAAATGTCGGCAGCAGCAGCTGGCAGGACCACAACCCCTGACAGTATCCGTATGGCAGCCACAATAGTTTCCACCATTCCAATCATCATAGTTTATCCTTTCATTCAAAAGTACTTTGTAAAAGGAATGATGATCGGGGCTGTGAAGAGTTAACTCTATTTAGCTTGATGCAGCAAAGGACTCAAAGATTTTTTTGATGAAATTAAAGTGTAGAAATGAGGATAAAAATTTGAATATTGTTTATGACCAAAATACCCAAACCTTTCATTTGTCCAATAAATCCGTCAGTTACGTAATAGCAGTGGAGGAGGATAAATATCTTTCTCACTATTATTGGGGTAAGAAAATTAAGCAGGTTCACTCCCCTTCAGATTACCCACGAAAAGATCGAGCGTTTGCTCCAAACCCCGATCATATTCAGGATAGGCATTTCTCATTGGCTACTTTACCTCAAGAGTACTCTGGTACCGATATCGGGGATTTCAGGGTATCCAGTTATACCTACACTGATATTACTGGTTTGCGGGCAAATCACTTAAATTACCATGGGTATTCCATTTTTAACGGCAAGAAAACATTACAAGGATTGCCGCACACTTATGTGAAATCAGAACAAGAAGCTATGACTTTGGAAATTCAGCTGATAGATTCAAACCACGGAATGTCAGCGTTTCTTCAGTATACAATCTTTGAAGACCATCCAGTTGTGACAAGATCAGTGCGTTTCCAAAATAATGGAGAAGAGGCTCTATCGATTAAGCGAGCTATGAGTATGTCAATTGACCTCCCGGATTCAGATTATGATTTAATCCAATTTCCAGGGGCATGGGGACGGGAGCGCGAAGTCTTACGATCTTCCTTGGTTCGAGGGATTCACACACTTGACAGTAAGAGAGGGACCACGAGTCATACTTATCAGCCTTTCCTGGCGTTAGTTCGAAAAGATACAGACGAATTCTCAGGAGAAGCATATGGCTTCCACCTGATCTATAGCGGTGAATTTTTAGGTAACGTAGAAGTGGATTCCTTTTCGCAAACGCGCGTCCAATTAGGTATCAACCCGGAACATTTTGAATGGAAATTGGGGGCGGGAGAAACATTCCAAACTCCTGAAGTAGTCATGAGCTATAGTGAAGAGGGACTGAATGGAATGTCCCGTTCTTTTCACGAACTTTATCAGAATAAATTGATCAGAGGGAAGCATCAGTACCGTGAGCGGCCCGTCTTGATCAATAATTGGGAAGGAACCTACTTTAACTTTACAGAGGAAAAAATTCTGAATATGGCTGAAATTTCAGCTGAAATTGGAATTGAGTTGTTCGTCCTGGACGATGGTTGGTTCGGGAAACGAGATGATGATTATTCTTCTTTAGGAGACTGGACGGTCTATAAAAACAAATTACCGAACGGCCTGAAAGCGTTAAGCGATGCTATCCATAAAAAAGGTATGAAATTTGGCCTATGGTTTGAACCGGAAATGGTTTCCGAAGATAGTGATTTATATCGTAGCCATCCGGATTGGTGTATCCATACACCGGGGATTCCCAATTCCAGAGGCAGAAGTCAATTGGTCTTGGATTTTAGCAGAAAAGAAGTACGAGATAATATTCTAAGTCAAATGAAAGCCATCCTGGATGAAGTTCCCATTGACTACATTAAATGGGACTATAATCGTAATATGACGGAACTTGGGTCAGCAGCACCGGAGATAATGCCTGGAGAAGTTGCCCATCGCTATATTTTAGGTCTTTACGAGATGCTGGAGGATTTGGTTACTACATATCCGGATATTTTATTTGAAAGCTGCTCCGGAGGCGGTGGGCGCTACGACCCCGGAATGCTCTATTACATGCCTCAAACCTGGACTAGTGATAATACTGATGCCGCTTCAAGACTGGAAATACAATATGGAACAAGTATGATGTTTCCAATAAGTTCTATGGGGTCGCATGTTTCTGATGTCCCTAATCACCAAGTCAATCGTTATTCAAGTCTGGAAATGCGTGGGCATGTGGCAATGTCAGGGAATTTAGGATATGAATTGGATGTAACTAAGTTGACAGAACCTGAAAAAGAAGCCGTTAAGGAACAAATATCTTGGTATAAGTCTTATCGCAAGTTAATTCAGTTTGGGCATTTCTATCGCATATTAAGTCCCTATGATAATAAGCAACATACTGCCTGGATATTTGTAGATCAGAATAAAGAAACCGCCATTTATTTTTACTATCAAATCATGGATAAAGCGAACAAACCGAGTAAGATGCTTAAAATGACAGGGCTGG
>NZ_JBAWAZ010000267.1:0-4314 GCF_049589555.1 Trichococcus sp. | reverse complement strand
TCTTTAGTTAGGAAAACATTGTAGGTTCTCTTGTCATCCACATCAGTTGTCCGTCGAAGCATATTTTTCTTAATTAAATTGTTAACTATTTTGGAAACTGTCGTGTAATCTTTTTCTACTATTTCAGCTAATTGATTTTGTGAGATTCCTTCTTGGTAATTAAGAGCAGTCATAATTTTCCACTGCTCGAATGTAAGTGGACAATTAAGCTCTCTAAATCTTTTATTCAAACCAAATCCAATCAATCGGGAAAGTGTTACTACTTTAAGCCCTATTGATTTATTGTAATCATATCCCTTCATAATTCACCTTCCCTTCTCTTCATACAAAATAAGTGCAAATGCAGGTACTTAAATAGAGTATCACAAACTATGTGCATATGCAACTATATTGAATCTGGGATAAGTAGAGGTGGGATTTTACTGGACTAACAGGCGCTTTGGTTTATCGACACATGTAGAAAAGTCCACTACAGGCTTTCCTTTTTCTCTATTTCGTTGGCACTTTATCACTTAGCTTTAACCTTACAATTTCTTCAGCAGTTGTCTAATAGCTATAAAGTCGCCTTGATTTATATTAAAGCCTTAGATGATCCGGAAGGCAAAAAAAATCGGAAAGCCCGTCATCATGGGCTTTCCGATTTTTCGATTCTATTCTCTTTTTTAAGTCATTTCCACACCCAACTCAGAAACACCGTCATACCGACATTCTCCTCAAAAAAAATGACCTCATTTATGATAAGCATGCCCATGGATAATCCGGAAAGCGCGGTAGATCTGTTCGACGAGCACGAGGCGCATGAGTTGGTGCGGGTAGGTCAGTTTGCCGAAGGAGATGTGTTGGTTGGCGCGGGACAGGACGGCTTGGCTGAGGCCGAGCGAGCCGCCGATGATGAAGACGATGTCGCTTTTGCCGGAGGTACCGAGTTTGTCGATTTCGTTGGCGAATTCCACCGAATCGTACTGTTTTCCCTGGATTGCCATCGCGAATACGTAGCTCTGTTCCGGGATTTTTGCGAGGATCTTTTCTCCCTCTTTGTCCTTGATCATTTCCATCTCTTTATCGCTCAGGTTTTCGGGCGCTTTTTCGTCCCCGACTTCGATGATCTGCAGCTTGCAGTAGCTGCCGAGCCGCTTCGTGTATTCGGCGATTCCCTCCTTCAGATATTTCTCCTTCAGTTTTCCGACCGTTATGATTTTTATGTTCATTCCTTTTCGCTCCTTTTTCTTCTCATCTACTATCCTATGGGAACAATGGCGATTTCGCAACGTCTTTTTGTTTGACAGATTGTTGACGAAAATGTAGCTAGGATTTCCTGTTTATCTTATTATTAACCAAACTGGTTATACAGTCTTATTATAATATGAAGAAAAGTGCAATTTTCGACTGAAAAAGGCGTGAAAACCAGTTGCTTTTTTCTGTAAATGATTTAAGATTAATTTCGAATGAAGTCACCCACTATCCAGAACCGCTAAAGTGGTGAGATGAATTTCAGTTAATTATCGGTGAATGTTGCTTTTCTTTTCTGCGTTTTGTGTACTTTGAGTAGTAAATTAGGGTAAGAAACGAGGGGACAAGCATGTTGAGAGCCTACCAATTTCGACTCTATCCAAACAAAGAGCAGCAGTCCTATTTTGCTAACTATTTTGGTTCGGTTAGATTTATTTACAATCAGATGCTAGCTGATAAAATCGATCACTACAAAAAGACTGGGAAAATGCTTAAAAACACACCCGCTCAGTATAAAGAGGAGTTCCTATTTTTAAAAGACGTGGACAGCCTCGCACTTGCCAATGCGCAGCTGAACTTGGAAAAAGCCTACAAAAACTTCTTCCGGGAAAAATCCGTCGGTTTTCCGAAATTCAAAACCAAACACAAATCAAAAGCTTCCTACACCACCAACAACCAAAGCGGAAACATCCGCATCGAAGACGGAAAAATCAAACTTCCGAAAATCGGATTCGTCACAATCAAACAGCACCGGGATTTTGACGGAGTGATCAAATCCTGCACCATTTCCATGAACAAGGCGGGCAAGTACTTCATTTCCATTTTGGTGGAACAGGAAACGCCTGAATGGCTGCCGGCTGAACACAAAATTGGCATCGATCTAGGCCTTTCCGACTTCGCCATCACCACAAATGATTCCGACGAATCCGTGAAATATGCGAACCCAAAATGCCTAGATCGGTCCGAAAAGAAAATCAAGAAAGCCCAACGCGCCTTGTCCCGCAAGCAAAAAAGGAGCAAAAACCAGGAAAAAGCACGCTTGGTACTGGCCAAAAAGCACGAAAAGATTGCGAACCAACGCAAAGACTTCCTGCACAAACTCTCCAACCAAATCACGAACGAAAACCAAGTCATCGTGATCGAGACGCTGCGGAGTTCGAATATGATGAAGAACCACAAACTCGCGAAAGCGATTGGGGACGTCAGTTGGTACGAATTCAGCCGACAGTTGGGATACAAAGGGGAATGGAAAGGCCGAACGCTCATCAAGGCAGACAGGTTCTATCCGTCGAGCCAAATCTGTTCCGCTTGCGGACACCGCGACGGCAAGAAAGCTTTGCACATCCGTGATTGGACCTGTCCGAACTGCGGCATAACCCATGACCGGGACATCAATGCCAGCAAGAACCTCTTGGCTTTGGCCAAGTAAAAGAAAATCACTGAGGCAGGGACTGCCTTTCGAGCCTACTCAATATCCATTCCCGCTGTCTGCAAAGACATATGCAGGCAAGGAAGGAGTTCGTAGGAAGCTCCCATTAAACTAATCTATATGGATTGGTTTAATGGGGGTAGTTCACGATACCCTTATGCTTTTGAGTTGCTTAATCATGCAGTAGCATTATAATGAAGTTACAAATCCTATCTGCATGCTATTTGAGAGGAGAATTTGAACCATTGTGTTAAAGAAATTTTCGACTTGGTCTGTTTCGCAAAAGATCGCAACGAGCTTCGCCTTTGTTATCTTTACGGGCTCTCTTTTATTGACATTGCCTATCAGCCAATTACCCACATCAAATGCGACATATCTGGATAACCTGTTCACGTCTGTGTCCATGGTGTGCGTGACCGGATTGTTTACGGAGTCCGTCCATGATTCCTACACCGTTTTTGGACAGATTGTCGGCATGGTATTGATGCAGATCGGCGGACTGGGATTGATGACGCTGATCGCTTCTGTCATTACCCGCTTAAGGGGCCGCATGGGTCTCCGCAACCGGCTGGCCGTCCAGGAAGGGATTAACCGCGGCGATGCCCGCGGGTTCAGGGAATACCTTTCGGACATCCTGAAATATACAGCCGTCATCGAAGGAACTGGATTCCTCCTGCTGTCTTTCCGCTTCGTTCCGGAGTTGGGCTGGGCATCCGGCCTGTTCACCTCCCTCTTCCTTTCGATTTCCGCATTCTGTAATGCCGGATTCGATCCGATGGGGAACATTAGCTTGATCGAGTATGTCCATGACCCTTTGGTGAACTTCACCATCACTTCCCTTATCATCCTGGGCGGTATCGGTTTCTCGGTCTGGTTCGACGTATCGAAAAGTGTCAAATGTTATCTTGGTAAAAAGTGCAGGCCTAGCCTAAGGATTTTCTTCCGCGGCTTGTCCTTGCATAGCCGGTTGGCGTTGGGCGTGACTGGGATCGTCATCTTGGTGGGTATGCTGTTCTTTGTCGCCATCGAATACAATAATCCGGATTCGATTGGTACCTTCACACTCCCACAAAAACTGATGACTGGCTATTTCCAGACTGTAACGATGCGTACCGCAGGCTTTGCGACTATCGACTACACGCTGGTCTATCCTTTCACTTTGTTCTGGTTCATCATCACGATGTTCATCGGAGGATCTCCCGGCGGTACTGCCGGTGGTTTGAAGACAACTACATTCGCCATCATTGTGCTGTTGCTCTATAACGAGCTGCGGGGCCAAAGCAATGTGAACATCGCGAACCATACCATCAGCGTTCAGCAGGTTCGTCAAGCCTTCGTCATCTTCATGGCTCTTCTGGGAACTTTGATTCTCGGCACCAGCCTACTAAGTATCCTGAACCCTGAAGTCGACTTCATCTATATTCTGTTTGAATCCATTTCCGCACTTGCGACCGTCGGAGTCAGCGCAAACCTGACGCCTACTTTGGGGCGTCTGAGTCAAGCAGTCATTATGTTTTTGATGTTCGCCGGCCGCATAGGCCCGATTACTTTGGTGGATAGTTTAGCCAGAAGCACGCAAAAAGTTCATGATGTTGAATTTTCTAAAGGAAATATCCTAATCGGATAATAGCAAAGAGGAGCGTATCAAATTATGA
>NZ_JBAWAZ010000266.1:0-19696 GCF_049589555.1 Trichococcus sp. | reverse complement strand
AGGCGTTCGATAAAGCTTTTTATGTGTTCGAAGGCTTCTTTCAGCTCTTCGATTGAATAAGCGTAGGAAATACGTATAAAGCCCTCTCCGCTCTCTCCAAAGGCTGTTCCAGGCACAACGGCCACTTTTTCCTCCATAACCAAACGGGTAGCGAACTCTTCCGAAGTCAAACCGAATTCGGTTATGTTCGGGAAGATATAAAAGGCGCCATAAGGTACAAAACATGGCAAGTCCAAATCTTTTAGGACTTTCATTAGATAACGGCGGCGTTGATTGTAGCTTTCACGCATCTCGGCAACGTTGTCATCGCAGTTCCGTAATGCAACGATACCGGCGTACTGACTCGTCGTCGGTGCAGCCATGATGGCGAATTGATGGATTTTGATCATCTGCTCCATAATGATCGGCGGAGCAGTTGCATAGCCCAGACGCCAACCGGTCATCGCATACCCTTTCGAGAAGCCATTGATGTAAACGGTCCGTTCCTTCATTCCCGGCAAAGCGGCAATGCTGAAGTGATTTCCATTGTAGGAAAGTTCACTATAAATTTCATCAGTTATGACGAATAGGTCATTGGCGATGATGACTTCAGCGATCGCTTCCAGGTCCTCTTTGGACATAACAGCCCCAGTCGGATTATTGGGATAAGAAAGAATCAGCACTTTTGTTTTCGGAGTGATCGCCGCTTCCAGCTCTTCTTTCGTCAAACGGAATTGGTTTTTCTCCTGCAGCGGGATAGCGACGGGAACCCCGTCAGCCAATACGATGCACGGAAGATAGGAAACATAGCATGGCTCCGCGTAGATGACCTCATCGCCCGGATCCAGCATGGCCCGCAGCGCCAAATCGATGGCTTCACTTCCGCCTACCGTAACGACAGTTTCATCCTCGGGGGAATAGTGCAGATTATAGCGGCGTTCCAAGTATAAGCAGATTTCCTGGCGAAGTTCGGCCAAACCGGCATTAGCTGTGTAGAAGGTGCGCCCTTTTTGGAGGGTATACATGCCTTCGTCACGCACAATCCAAGGGGTGTCAAAGTCGGGCTCGCCTACACCCAACGAGATCACTCCGGGTATCTCATTCGCAATATCAAAAAATCTCCGGATGCCGGAAGGTTTGATTTCGCGCACCTTAGCATTTATCGGATTTCTCATGGAGTCAGCACCATCCGTTTGTCGTCACCCTCATCCACGAACAACGTGCCGTGGTCTTTATAACGTTTCAATACGAAATGAGTGGTGGTTGATTGTACTTCGTCGATCACAGAAAGGCGTTTCGCAACAAATAGAGCAATCTCTTTCATCGGAGCTTTCTTCAGTTGCACCATAAAATCGAACCCGCCGGACATCAGGAATACGGTCTCCACTTCGGGGAATTGGTAGACTTTTTCCGCGATGCGATCGAATCCGGACCCTCTTTGCGGATTTACGCGTAGCTCGATGATGGCAGAAACTTCGTCATCGCCGGTCTTGTCCCAGTTGATCAAAGTATGGTAGCCGCAGATGATTTTGTCCGCTTCCAGTTCTTTCACGGCAACCGCCACTACTTCTGTGTCCACGCCCAACATCACCGCAACTTCTTCATCAGTCAGTTTGTTGTTCTTTTCAATAATCTTCAGAATCTTTTCCTTCAATTCGTTTTTCATCGTTTTGCCTCCTCTGGCTGTACGCATTCGGGCCATTTTCAGGCTCTATTATTCATTTTTTGATAAATGAAATTTCTTTCATTTTATCACCACTAACAGGCACTTGCAAATATGTTTTCGGGAATGGTGGTTGGCGGGATGGTGCATCAATACTGGAAAAAACGCAAAAAAAACTCCACAGGCTCGCGCAGCGCGAACTTGTGAAGTTTTTTCTTATCGATTAATAGCGCGTATCCAGGAATCCGCAGAATGCGTCCACTGGAGAAACGCCAGTGAATTCGGAACGGCCTACCATTTTGTTGACCAAGGCTTGCAAGGTGAAGTCCTTTGAGTCGTATGTGTTGATGTATGTTTGTACTTGCGGCACATCAGCCAAGTGGTTCGGTGCTTGTACAGAAACAAAGATTGTCGGGATTTCGTGGACATAAAATGGAATGTCCGGTGTTCCTTTTGAAGCTGGCCATTGGATGCGCTGATCCGTATTCGGTTGCACCGAAGCTACGTTGATGATCAAGTCGTAGGCTGCGATCAACTCTTTGATCGGACGTTTCTGAGCGTATACGTTCGCAACGGCAGCGGCTCTTTCTTCTTCCGGTAATTTGTTGATCCGCTCTTCCGTGGATTCCCAGATGGAAACTTCAAAGCCTTCAGCTTCCAGGATCCCTTTCAATGTATCGACAGGTCGAACCGCTTCGCCGCCGATCATTGCGCCGAAACCACCTTTGTGGCCTTCAACGTTGACCAACAGGACACGTTTTGTCTTTTCTGGTGAAATCGGGAAGATATTTTGGTTGTTTTTGACCAAAGTGATCGCTTTGTCGGCAACTTCAACTGCGATTGCTTTATTTTCAGGCAAGCCGATTTTAGCCATCGCTTCTTCTTTGGAAGGCAAGATTGCTGTTTTCGCTTTTTTGTGCAGGCCTAAAGCAGCTTTTGTACCCAAAATACGCGTCAAAGCTTCTTCCAAACGATCGTCCGTGATGACGCCGTTGTTGTAGCCGTCCAACATCCATTGGAAATCTTCGTCCGGATCGTTGAAGAACAAGAACAAGTCAGAACCTGCTGCAATAGCTGTCGGCAGCATATCTTGGCGTTTCATGGCGGAAGTCATCGCAACCATGTGGCTGGCATCGGTAACAACCAGACCATTGAAGCCCATTTTGTCGCGCAACAGATCAGTCAGGATGTATTTGTTCAAAGTAGCCGGCATAATCTGTTCTTGAACAGTTGCTTCAGGGTTGAAATGTTTCACGTATTCAGGCAAGGAGATGTGCCCTGCCATGATGGAAGGTAAGCCGGCATCGAACAAAGTGCCGTACACTTTTCCGAAAGTAGCATCCCATTCTTCAGTGGAATATGGGTTTACGCTGAATGATAAATGTTGGTCGCGTTCGTCGATTCCGTCTCCAGGGAAGTGTTTTGCCGCTGGTGCGATGCCGCTTTCTTGGATCCCCTTCATGTAAGCCAACGACAAAGCGATGGTTTTATCCACATCGCCACTCCATGTACGTGTTGCGATGATCGGATTGCGCCAGTTGCGGTTGATGTCCACGATTGGAGCGAAACTCCAGTTGCAACCGATAGCAGCAGCTTCCACACCGGAAACGCGGCCCATTTCATAGGCGTACTTCGTGTCGTTTGTAGCAGCGATTTTCACTTCAACACCGACATACGTGCCGTCTTTACATGCGCCGTTTCCGCCTGCTTCCGTGTTTGCAGCAATCAATAAAGGAATTTTGCTGTTTTCCTGCAGAATTTTGTTTTGCTCATATACTTCTTCTGCCATGCCAGGATTGTAGCGGACTCCCCCGATGTGATAGTTATTCAATACGCCAGTCAAATATTCCTCCGTGCGTTCTGATCCCATATTGATGAACAGTTGTCCGATTTTTTCTTCGACAGACATGCCTGCGATCGTATCTTTGACCCAATTGATTCCCTCGGCATCCAGGTTATAAGGTTTAGTAGTTAAATCGACTCTCATGATTTGTCCCCTCTCAAAATAGTTCTGGAACAGATCGATACTGCAGCGCATTGGCATCAGCACCGTCTTTCCTACAAGAACAAGTATAGGCATTTTATCCGAAAAAATGAAGGCACTTACACCCCGTTTTCAAAAGGTTCGGATTCTGTTCAAAATTGAACCGTTGGCCTGAAGCGCATAACGGCTAGCCCTATTACTTTTTGGAAACCGCTCTATGAAGCCATTTCACTTGATCAAAAAACACTTTAGAAAACCCGCGACGCACAAAAAAGAAGCCCCACAGGATTGTCACTTTTTTGTCAAAGTATCCGATTAACCAGAAAATGGAGCTCTCCCAAGGAAGGCTCCATTTCCTGGTTTATTCTCATAAAATCATTCGACAAGCTCGCCGACTATCGGCAGACCTTCAAGGACCTTTAGGCCGTGAGGCGACTGGTTGGTGATTTCTTCCGTCAGTTCATTGCCTGCAGTCAATCCCATTTTATGGTTTCCGTCTTTCCATGCTTCCACATTTGTGACGTCGTAGACTACCCCATCGACGGCTACATAAGCCGGCTGGCCATCTTTGCCGTTGTATTGGCTGAGTTCTTCGAGCGTGAAGGTCCGCCTTTCTGTGGCGGAACTGTCCGTTGCGCCCTCTTCAGAGGAACTGCTGACCGATACGACTTCGGAACTCGTTGTTGCGCTATCTTCGACAGTGGCAGGCGCACATGCGACCAACAACAGGCCGGCTATGCCTGCTTGCAGCATCATGCTCAATTTCATTGTGGTCATGTTGTTTCCTCCTTCATCATAAACCAAAAGTTTCATAATGGATGCGGTCTTTGGGAACACCTTTTTTAAGCAAAACTGCCTCGACTGCATTCATGAATGGCGGCGGTCCGCACAACAGGTATTCGGCAGCCTCAAATCGGATTTCATTATCCTGGAGAATCTTATCGATTTTCCCTTCATCGAGAAAGCCGCTCTCATTGGCAAAGAATGGCACCAAACGGAAATCAGGGAGCCTGTCCTTCAACGATTGAAGCTTATCGGTAAACCCAAATTCATCCTGATTTTTCAGACTCCAAATCAATATCGTTCTGTTCGGAAATTGTAGGCGTGCGCTGTTTTCCAGTATGCCTAGCATTGGCGTTATCCCGATGCCTCCCGCAAACATGACCATGCTCACTGCTTTATCGTGCATACCTTCTTGAACATGCCACATGCCTCCATGAGGGCCTTCAAGCGATGCTTTGACTCCTGGCTGCAGCGTTTGGAACCGGTGGGTGTAATCCCCGGAATCCTTGATAGCCAACGCGACTTCTTCCCTATCCTGAGGGGCACTGATCAGCGAGAATGGATGCTCTTCCGATGAATACTGTTCGTCATATAGGCGCAGAAAGACAAACTGTCCAGCTTGGTAAGGGAATAGTTCGCCATTGTCAGGCTTCAGATGAACTTCCAGTACATTGCCCTTTTCCGGTATTGTGGCGGTGACGGTGAACAGGTTTTTCTTGAGTCTGGCGGGTTTGAGGAATTTGTGGTTGATGTACAAGCCAAACGCCAAAGCGAAATAGCCTCCCAGGATGGCGGCGGCAAGGTAGTCGCCTTGCACAATAATGGTCATGGTCAAGACATGGATAGCCAAAAAAGCGGCTGCGACAATGTTGAAATTATGGATGAATTTCATTTTCTCGTAGTTGGCGATTGGATATTTTTTGAGGGTTGTTTTGGCCGTTTTGACGATTTTTTTTCGTCCGAACCAGTTCGTCATGATGAGGGCAGAAAGGACGGCGATGGTCAAAAAAAAGATGATGGCCAAGTCCCCGAAGATGGTAGAATAGCGGTATACCCATCCCCATAGAATCGTCACCCATAATTTATGCGTGACTCCGATTGACAAGGCGACGACTGCCATGATGGCATGGAATCGATTCAGCTTGTCCAAGCTGAAGTATTGTTCGATGAACCTCGGCCGGGATGCGATGATGACACCCGTCAAAAGCCAAGAATAGGCCACTATGCCCAGAAAAGGCGGGCCTGCGGAAAGGAAGCTCCTGTTCCTGAGTGCGACTGCGGCGATAAGTACAGGGAGAAGGATATAAGCGGCAACAATCAGCATGCGCATCAGTTTTCTGTTCATTGGCGAACCCTCTTTTCTTCTGCTGGTTTCGGCGGACAGATGCAAGCAGAGCGTTACCTTTTGACAGGCAACGCCTCTCTTGTATCCATTTTATAACGTTATGCAAACGGATACAAACCAGAAGCCTCGATCGGCAAAATGCAAAAGCAACCGGAAGACACTTCTGAAGCCAAAAGCTGTGATACAATGAAAAAAATAATCCAAACAAGGAATGATGATATGGACCATACAAAAAAAGAACTGACATGCAACCAGACGCGGAACGTGCGCACTGCGTTCGTGTCCTACAGCGAATTGAACGATAAAGATACCCTGTTCGGCGGCGAAATCATGTCGCACTTCGACTCAGCCTGCGGCAGGGCCGTGTTCAATTTCGTCAAGCGGCCTTCCTTCACTGCGACTGTCGATTTGGTCGCTTTCATTCAACCCGTCCGGAAAAATGAGGCCATCTACGTGGAGGCTTATGTTTCCGGCTGCGGGAACACTTCCGTGGAAGCCTTCGCCAAACTTACAGCCACGGATGTACGCACATGCGAAAGCCGCATCTGCGCCTACGCTTTCCTGACTTTCGTCATCACCGACAGCTCGGATCCGGACTTTATTATGCCGCTGATTCTGCCCGAGTCGGAGGAAGAAAAGATGATTTGCGCCGGCTACGAGGAGCGCAGGATCAACAACCTGGTCAAACGCAACCAGAACAGCCGCCTGCTTGCCGGCCTTTCCACCAAACAGATTTGGGATAAGTGACGATAGAAGAAATGAATAGGAATTGAATTTGTGCTCTGAAATAACCCGTCAAAACCATTTTGGCGGGGAAAATCCATTCGAATCACAGTCAGAAAAACCGCCGAAACCCCCTTGGCGGGGAAAAACGATCGCGGACAACGCGAGATTCCCCGTTAGAACCATTTTGACGGGGAATCTCGCCACAATCTCGAACCCAGACCAGACAATCATACAACCAAATCACAAAAGAAGAGCCGAAACGCCCGCGGGCATTCGGCTCTTCTTTTTGTCGTTCTATAATTCGTGGAATATCGGTTGCATCCCTTCGAAGGTGCAGTACTGCTCATAGCCCAACGCATTCAATTCCAACTTGGTATCTTCGATATATGCCCCCAGGTGGTGCTTTTCATGGCTGTCGCTACCCGATGGTCACAATTTTGCCGTTCAAGTCCTTGTATAGCCTCAAAATGGCTCTGGATGGTGTCAGATCCTTCAGGCCATATCGGTGCGAGGACGTGTTCACTTCGATCCCTTTGCCGTCCTGGATGACCTGCTTCAAAATTTCGGTGATGATCTCCTTAACCACAAAAAAACTTCAAGCGAACCGATTAAGGTTGGCTTGAAGTTTTTGATTACTCTAGGATTATTGTACGTCGATGGAAACATCGATCGTCTGTACTGGAACATCGTAGAATCTGTCTTCTCTGCGTCCAAGGAAGTCTTTTGCTTGTTGCGGGAACAAAGCGTACATCAAGACGTCTTCTGTGGATTTAGCGTATTGGCTGATCTCTTTTTCAAATTTAGGCATTTGCGGCAAGATCAGGTCGGCAGGTCTCACTGTTGTGATGCCTTCGTTGCCGATGATTTTTTTCGTGATTTCTGCAGAAATCGCTACTGGCGGTTTGCCGTATTGACCTCTTACATATTCCTTGATTTCGTTAGGCACAAGTTTGTAGCGCTCACCTGAGATGACGTTCATCAAGGCTTGCGTACCGACCATTTGCGATAACGGTGTAACCAATGGAGGATAGCCTAAGTCCGCACGCACTTTCGGAACTTCTGCCAATACATCGTCGTATTTGTCCTGCAAGCCTTGTTCAGTCAGTTGGCTCAACAAGTTGGAAAGCATGCCGCCTGGTACTTGATACAGCAATGTTTTCGGCTCGACGTCCTTCACTTTAGGGTTCAGGATGCCATCGTTGCGGAAACGATCCCGGATTGGTGCAAAGTGATCGGCGATTTCTGCCAGTTTATTCATATCAAGACCCGTGTTGTAGCCCAGACCTTCCAACGCGATTGCGACGGACTCCGTAGCTGGTTGGCTTGTGCCGCCAGCAAACGGGGAGATGGCTGTGTCGATGATATCAGCACCGGCTTCAACAGCCTTCAGGTACGTCATTTCAGCAATGCCGCTTGTCGCATGTGTGTGGACTTCCAAAGGCAAATCAACTGCAGCTTTGATTTTGCTTACCAATTCAAAAGCGACAGCTGGCGTCAAAACGCCGGCCATATCCTTGATGCAGATGGAATCTGCGCCCATTTTAGCCATTTCCTTCGTCAAACCGACGAAATAGTCGACTGTGTGGAATTCGCTGGTTGTATAAGAGATAGCAGTCTGGCAATGTCCGCCAGCCTTTTTGGTGATATCGATGGCTGTCTTCAGGTTGCGCAGGTCATTCAACGCATCGAAGACACGCACAACATCGATACCGTTTTCGATTGATTTTTCGACAAATGCGCTGACGACATCATCGGAATAGTGTTTGTATCCCAATAAGTTTTGGCCACGCAAAAGCATCTGCAATTTTGCATTTTTGACTTCTTTGCGGATCGTACGCAGACGTTCCCAAGGATCCTCGTTCAAATAACGGATACAAGAATCAAAGGTGGCGCCTCCCCACATTTCGATGGAGTGGTAGCCGGCTTCATCCATGGTTTTGATGATCGGCAACATATCTGATAGTGGCATACGTGTTGCAATCAAACTTTGTTGACCATCACGCAAGACCGTTTCCATAAAACGGATTTCTTTAGTCATGTAATTGGTCACTTCCTTCTTGTATTATTTTAGAAATGGCTTCTTGCATTTCTTCTATAGTGTGGCGACGGCTGCGGCCGCAATCTTTTGCATCACGATTGCAGATGAAGCAGCGTCTCGTATTCAGGCCTAACTCTGTCCGGCTGATGCTCTTCAGATCATTGCCTTCCATCCAAAGAACATCCAGGTCAAACAATCGGCCGAAAGGATGCGTTTCTTCGATCATCACCATTTTTTCCTTCAGTTGCGCAGGCGTCAATGGCGAAAGGAAAAAGTATTCCGCCCCTGTCTTCAGGTTCCGGTAGAGGGAAGCTTGCGGCAGATCATTGCCCAGCACTTCTTCTATGCGTTCCAGAACTTCAGTAAAGACGGCCTCCAACTGTTGATTGTTTTTTATCGGACCCGGAATATTCATGAGTGCCATCAAGAGGCTATCCTCTTTCTGACTGCTCAATAGTTCCCGTTGGATGGCGACACGTTTTTCACGCACCGCCAACATTTCTGCTAAAGTAACGCGTTCTCCTTCAGTAAAAAGGGTTGTATTAGACATTTTTTACCACATCGATTATCGTGCCATCACGGTATTCGATTAAAGCAACTACTTTGTTTCCGTATTCAATAGGTTCTGGTGCTCCTACTACAGAATATGCAATGTCTTTTAATTGTTCAATTGTAAATTGAGGAACATCAAGATTACTGAAGTGTTCAATTAAATCTTTACGTTCAGGATTGATAGCAATACCAACTTCGGTAACAACTACATCTACACTAGCGCCTGGTGTAACGACAGTATTTACTGTATCAACAATTGTTGGGATACGTCCACGAATAAGTGGTGAAATAACCAAACTCATTTTACATGCTGCACTTGTGTCTGAGTGTCCGCCTGAAGCGCCACGAATAACACCATCAGAACCTGTTATAACATTCACGTTAAAGTCGGTATCGATTTCTAGCGCAGATAAAATAGCTGTATCCAATTGATTGATGACAGCGCCTTTGCTTAATGGAGAAGCATACATGTTTGCATCAATTTCATAATGGTTCACATTTTTTCCTAAAGAAACAGCAGATGGATGGTCAAAATCTTGCACGTCGATGATTTTTCCAACAAGTCCTTCTTCAAGCAATTCTACCATTGCGTTAGTAATACCACCTAAAGCAAAGCTAGCTTTGATACCATCTTCAATCATAGAATCTTTCAAGAAGCGCGTTACAGCAAGAGATGCTCCACCGGTACCTGTTTGGAAAGAGAAACCTTGTTTATAATAAGGAGAATTAATGATTACTTTAGAAGCATATTCTGCAATCAATAGTTCTTTAGGGTTTTTAGTGAACCGTGTTGCCCCTTTAGCAATTCCTTCAGGATCGCCAATTGCATCAACGACAACAACATAATCAACATCTGTTTGAGGAATACTGATTGGTGTGTTTGGATAAGGCATCAATGAGTCAGTAATAGCGACAACTTTATCAGCATACCTTGCATCTACCATAGCGTAGCCTAAAGATCCGCACGTTGTTTTTCCTGATGTTCCATTCACATTACCATATTCATCAGAACTTGGAGCGCCTAAGAAAGCAACATCGATATGGATATCTCCACGGACGATTGCTCTGGCACGTCCACCATGAGAGCGAATCACAACAGGGTTTTCCATGATACCTTGGGAAATAGCTGCCCCAACTTTATCACGTAATCCGCTTGATGTAATGTTTGTCACAACACCTGATTTAATATGTCCAATTAATGGTTCATGAACATTTGCAATGGAGCTTGGTGCGATAGAAATGTTTTTGAAACCCATTTTAGCAATTTGATCCATAACCATGTTCATTACGAAGTCGCCTTCGCGGAAATGATGGTGAAAAGAAATTGTCATGCCGTCTTTAAGTCCTGTTTTTTCAATCGCTTCACGAATGCTACCTAACATCTTTTTGTCGTTAGGCTTTACAGGATGAAGTTTACGAGTAGACTCTTCGTAATCAGCGATGTTTGCTAATTCCCCGTCATAAACACCGTATTGTTGAGCAAATACTTCAGGAATGTCTTTTCCAACTTTATTGATGGCCATTATTAAATTTCCTCCTCGTTAATCAGTTTAGCCGCTTTGGCCAATGCAATAACGCGTTGTGCACGTTCAACAATTGGTTTGTCAACCATCTTACCCTTCAATGAGATAACGCCTGAACCTTTTTCTTCTGCTTCTCTGATTGCCCAGATAACTTCTTTTGCATTTTGAATTTCTTTTTCTGTTGGTGCGTAAATCTTGTTCACGATTGGGATTTGACGAGGATTAATAACAGATTTACCATCAAAACCAAGTTGTTTAACAAGTTCAACTTCTCTGGAGAAGCCCTGTACATTGTCAACGTCAGAGTAAACTGTATCAATAGCAGCAATTCCAGCTGCACGAGCAGCATGAAGAATGTAGCTTCTTGCGAAGAACAATTCTTGTCCGTCAGGGTAGCGTTTTGTTTTCATGTTTGTTACGTAGTCTTCTGCGCCTAATGCAATCCCGATTAAACGAGTAGATGCTTTTGCGATTTCACGAGCATTCAGTGTACCTTCAGCAGATTCGATGGCTGCCATCATTTTAGTTGTTCCGATTTCGATACCATATTTTGTTTCGACTTCAGTGATTACTTCATCTACATCAATGATATCTTGAGCAGTTTCTGTTTTTGGGAGTCTGATAACATTTACGCCAGCCAAAACTACAGCTTCAATGTCTAGTTTTCCAACAGTGTCTAAACTATTGATACGTACAACTGTTTCTGATTTGCTGTAATCAAATGTTTTCAATGCAAAATGCACCAATGTGCGGGCTGAATCTTTTTCTTTCAGAGAAACAGCGTCCTCCAAGTCAAACATGATTGAATCAGCACCATACAGGGGTGCATCCCTAAGCATTGCAGCATTTGCGCCAGGGACAAACATCATAGTTCTTCTTAAACGTTCCATGTGTCCATCTCCTTCCAGTTGTAGTCGTCGTTTTCAGCAGCACGATGAATGGCTGTTACTGTACGCGCTTCGATCGTGCAATCCAATGCACCTTTGTCAACAGCGGATACTTTCGCGCTTGTGATGCCCAGATTTTTAAGTGTTGCGATGATGACTTCCTCGATACGATCGCCATATTGTTTTTCCACGCTTGAATCCAGTGTCACTGCAACTTCATTGTTATCACTAGGTTCAACGACGATCATGATGTCACTTGATTCAGTCGTTCCAGCTACTGCATATTTTTTAATTTCCACTTTTTTCACCCCTATTAATTTTTCCATAATTTTCTATTAAATACAAATACGTTGTTGCTGGTACAAGTTTTTTAATTGTTTGAAAATCATCTTCTTTCAATGCTTTTCGTACACGTGTAGCACTGATGACCTGTCCATCCAGTTCGATCCGGGGAACGACTGTCAGGGCAAGCGTATCAGAAAAAATCTCACGCATACTCTCGTTATATACCTCTGTAACGGGGGATAATGGTTCTTCCCCTACAAAGCGCGTTTTGATCTGGAGAGCAGGCGCGATCCTCTCCTTGAACAAGGTTGCATCCAGCGTTGCCTGTACGCGGGCTATGCTTTCTACTGCCTGATCCTTCAGAAAGTAGGATGGGAAAGTAGCGGATGACACTTGATAATCCCTTGTCGGGAGAATGACCACATTCGGAAGGTGCTGTGTGCCCGCCTTGACAAGCATTGATCGCTCTTCCGTCGAAAATTCGGAGCGATCATCGGACAGGACAAAAAGATAGAGAACATCAACTTGCGCAGCAGCCGTTTCGACTAAATACAAATGACCTTTGGTGAACGGATTCGCATTCATTACGATAGCTCCCGCATGATCGGCATCCCTCTTACGGCTCTCAAGCAAGGCCAAGTAATCCGAAAAATCGGGAGAGCCTTGTTCCATAAAGAGGATATCATTTGTACGGATGACCTCTTTAAAGCCAAGCGACGCAAAGGAAACCGCCACGCAGGGTTTCGTATACAAAAAGAAGTGGATAATGCCCTCATCGTGAAGCTTGGAAGATAGAGCCATCACGATTTTTGTCAATAAATTTTCGCTTTGATACTCAGGATCGACAGCGACCAGTTTGATGATGTTTTGATAAGTCGATCCGGTAGCGACTAATTTGTTTCGGTCATAGAGGCCTACTGTATAGTCGACTTGCTCGTCCGGGACCAATCCGCCTAAGGATAATAGATCCTCCCAAGCTTTTTTGTCCGCTGGAACACGCGTTATCCAGATTCTTTTCAGTTCATACATAGGTAAGCCTTCTTTGTTTTATTTTTAGGCTGGAAAACGTTTGATCAATACAATCGATACAACATACAGGAGGAATAGGACTAGGAAGATGCCGCCCATACCGAAAAGCATCAATTCAAATGCAATTTTTAAAGCTTCTGGATCAAATACCATAATAATTCTCCTTTCAATGAACCTTCTTAGCTAAAGAAGGCAAGTACTAAACCACCAGCGATAACAGATGCAATTTGCCCGGATACGTTAGCACCGACAGCATACATCAAAATAAAGTTTTGAGGATCTTCGTCAGTAGCCATTTTTTGGATAACACGGCTTGACATTGGGAATGCGGAAATACCGGCACCACCGATCATCGGATTGATTTTTTCGGTTCTGAACAAGTTCAGCAGTTTTGCGAACAATACGCCGCCGATTGTGTCCATGATGAAGGCAACCAAACCGAAAGCGATGATCATCAGTGTTTGGAAATTCAAGAACAAGTCAGCCTGCATTTTTACGGAAATTGTAAGCCCCAACAGGATACTGATGATGTTGACCAATTCGTTTTGGGCAGTCAATGAAAGTCTGTCCAAAACGCCACATTCGCGCAACAAGTTACCGAACATCAGGAAACCTACCAACGGAAGGGAAATTGGTGCGATAAAACCGGCAACGATCGAAATGATGATCGGGAAAAGAATTTTTGTCATTTTGGATACGCCTTCCGCTTTATAAGTCATGCGGATGCGACGTTCTGCTTTGGTTGTGACAGCTTTGATGGCGATCGGTTGGATGATTGGAACAAGCGCCATATAAGAATAAGCGGCAACGGTGATCGGTCCCAATAGGCTCGGTGCCAGTTGGTTGGATACGAAGATGGCAGTCGGGCCGTCAGCGGCACCGATGATACCGATTGAAGCAGCTTCTCTGATGTCGAATCCGAAGAAGATAGCGACTACGATTACAAAGAAGATACCGAATTGAGCGGCAGCACCGAACAATAACATGAATGGGTTTTGCAATAGCGGCCCGAAATCGATCATGGCTCCGATACCGATGAAAATCAGCAACGGGAAAAGCTCTGTGCTGATACCTGCTTTGAAGAGAACATCCAAAACGCCCTCTGATTCAGTTCCGTTGACCATTTGGGTCAGAACGCCTGTTCCTGGGAAGTTGACCAAGATTGTACCAAGTCCCATAGGCACCAGTAATGTAGGTTCGTACTCTTTCTTTATTCCTAAATAAATCAGGGTAGCCCCGATAAGCATCATCACGATTTGGCCCATCGTAATGGATGTAATTCCTGCTAATAATGTCTCCATTTATTCACTTCCTCCTAATAAAATGATTATGCGATTGTGATTAATGCATCGCCGGCATTTACGACTTGACCTTGGTTCACATGGATTCCAGCTACTTTACCAGCATGGTTTGCCACAACTTCATTTTCCATCTTCATCGCTTCAAGAATCATCAATGGTTGATTTTCTTTTACTTCATCGCCGATGTTCACTAACACTCTTAGGATAGTTCCTGGCATTGGGGATGTCATTGCGTCTCCTGAAGCTGCTGAAACTGGCGCTGCAACTGGTGCAGGTGCTGCTTGTTCTGCTGGTGCCGCTACTGGAGCTGCCGGTGCTGCTGCAACTGGTGCTTGAACCGGTTGTGGCATGCCACCGATTTCTTCCATTTCCACTAAGTATTCCTTACCATCGATTGCGATCTTAAATTTTCTTAACATTTATAATTCCTCCTTATTATTTAACCTGACTTATTTTTTTTACGACAAATTTACTTTCAGGCATAGTGCCTGCCGCAAGGCTTGCGGAAATCAGCGAAACAAGATGAGCCTCGGGATTACGCTTCATAATATTCTTTACCACAAACTGCGATTTAGGATGATCTCCTGCAGCGATTGCTGTCGCGATGACACTGACTAATTCATATTCATTCGGATCAGTGGGTATAAAAGCTGGAATTTCAATCAGATCATTCACGGGTGCATTTGCAGAAACAGTTACTGGCGGTACTGGCGCAGGTACTATTGTGTCCTTTTTCCCAAAGAAACCTTTGAAAAAAATCATTTTCTCACGTCCTTTCTATGGATTTAATCCCATTATAGAAATTTCTCTCATTAAAAACAGGTCAATAAGCCCATTTTATTGTTTTTTTTATGTTCTCAAAAACGGCCAAACAACAGAAACGTTGTCATATCAACGTTTGCAGGCATTTAAGACTTTTTTAATATTTGATTAAGCCGCATTTAAGAAAGCGTTTCAATTTCGGTGTGTTTTTTGTGTTTTTTCAAAGTAACGGCTTTCAATTAACTTGCAAAGTAACTATTATTGCTCTTAGAGAGACAGCCCAAACAACTTTGGGATTTTTAAATTAGAAGAAATGTGAATCTATTCACTTCCTAGTTTGACTATCAAAGGAATCAGGCACTCTCAAAAAACTTTTTTATAGTCGGAAGGAGAAAAAAAATGTTACTTACAGTATTGTCTTATGGAATGATCGCGATCTTCATGTACGTGATCATGAAAAAGAAATTATCACCGTTCACCGCATTAGTAATCATCCCACTTGTTTTTACGCTTATTGCTATGGCAACGGGTGTTACCTCTGGAAACATCGGGGAATTTGTTTTGGAAGGGGTAACCACAACTTCTAAAACTGGTATCATGTTATTGTTCGCTATTCTTTACTTCTCTATCATGTTGGATACTGGTCTATTCGACCCTATCACCAAAAAAATGATCCACTTCGCTAAAGGCGATCCGATGAAAGTCTTGATGGCAACTGCTGTCGTTGCTGCCACTGTTTCCTTGAATGGTGACGGTACTACAACAACTTTGATCTGCTGTTCAGCTTTTATTCCTATCTATAAGAAATTAAACATGAACCTGATGAACCTTGCTGTCTTGGTTATCCTGCAAAACACAATCATGAACTTGCTTCCATGGGGCGGTCCTACTGCTCGTGCGATGGCTGTTCTGGAAGTTGATGCAAGCATCCTTTCTTACCTTGCTCCTGGTATGGTATTGGCTTTACTTTATGTCACTTTCTGGGTTGCTCCACACATGGGCCGCAAAGAACGCGCTCGTCTAGGCGTTAAAGTCCTGACTGATGAAGAAATCGATGAAATGACTACTGTTACTGACCCTGAAACACAAGAAATCCGTCGTCCACAAAACTTCGCATTCAATGGTATCCTTACAATCGGCTTGATTGGTTGGTTGGTTGCTGGATCATTCATCGAAGCTATCTCAATGCCACCATTGATGTTGTTCTTGGTTGGTACGTGTATCGCTTTGATGGTCAACTACCCTGCTCTTAAAGATCAATCTTCCCGTATCGGCGCAAACGGCGGCGACGCTGTTCAAGTAGTTATCTTAGTATTCGCTGCTGGCGTATTCATGGGCTTGTTCCAAGGTTCCGGAATGGCTACTGCTTTGGCAGAAAGCTTCGCAACAATCATTCCTAAACAATTGGCAGGTTTCTGGGGAATCATCATCGCCCTTATCTCTGCACCAGGTACTTTCTTCATCTCCAATGATGGCTTCTACTTCGGTGTGTTGCCTGTATTGGCTGAAGCTGGCCGCTCTTACGGATTCACAAACATGCAAATGGCTTTGGCTTCCCTGATGGGTCAAGCGTTCCACTTACTTAGCCCATTGGTAGCATTCATCTACCTGTTGCTTCGTTTGACTGGTTTGGATATGGGTGCTTGGCAGAAAGAATCTGCGAAATATGCGCTTGGAATCTTCGTTATCTTCCTAGTGACAATCGTATTGTTCGGCCAAATGCCGCTTTACATCCCGCAATAAAAAAACGTATAATCCTTATAAGGACTGGAAAGCCGGGCGACTCTGCTCGGCTTTTTAGTATAAAGGAATCGCTCTCATAAAGTACTAACCGACAGTTAACCAAAAAATAATAGGATGAAGGGGAAAAAGATGAGCACTATAATCAAAGCAGTCAGCAAAAATTTGGACCTTAGCCAGAATAAGCCGCTTAAAGACCTGATTTACGAGGCTTTCCGCAAGACCGTCATATTAGGCGAAATCCCAGCCGGGGAACGCATCAACGAAAAAGAGTTCTCCGAAAACATGAACATCAGCCGCACACCCATCCGCTACGCTCTGAAAAAGTTGACCGAAGAAGATTTAGTGAAACACGTCCCTGGAGTCGGCGTCGTCGTAAAAGGCATCAGCATCAAAGATGCCTACGAAATTTACGATATCCGCAAAGCGTTGGATACCCTCGCTACCACAACAGCCATGAAGCTGATGACAGCCGAGGATTTCAAAGTGATGCGCCTGCATTTGGAACACTGCGAAGATCTGAATCAAGAAGATAAAGTCGATGAATTGCAGCAGAAATTTTTGGAATTCAATGATTTCATATACGATAAAAGCCAGATGCAACGCTTGAAGTCCATCGTTTTGAAGCTTTCAGAATACTTGATGTACTTCAGGGACATTTCGATCAGTTCGAAGGAAAGGCGTGATTTCGCATTGGCGGAACACTGGTTGATCTACCGTGGGATGAAGACACAAGATGCGCTCCAGATTCAACTCATCACCCATGAACATTTGGATCGCTCGCTGAATTTTATCGTCAAAGAAATGGAGAAACGTAAAATTGACTTTGAAACCAATGAATGAGCTGCTCGTCGAAATTGCCGGGCAAGCCGAGAAAGCTCTCCTTTATGAGGTAGCATTGACGCCGAAACCCGGTCTGGTGGACCGCAACAACAGCGGTGCCCACTCCGATATGGACTTCTTCACTTTTTTGGACAGCATCGTCAGCCTGAGCCCTTACCTGTACCAATATGTAAAATTAGGGATCGAACATAAAGGAACCGCAAAAGAGTTGTTCCATAAAGTCCGCTCAATGGGCGTCCACGCCGAAAAAGCGATGCTGGCTGCCACCAAAAACATCAATACGCACAAAGGCGCCAACTTCTCTTTCGCTGTACTGTTGGGGGCGACCGGTGCTTGCATCGGTCGGGGTCTGCAGCCTCCTTTCACACAAAATGATACGCAAGAAGTACTCTCCTATGCCCAAGAAATGAGTCATGGATTGGTGACGGATGATTTTGCCGATCTCGCTGCCAAAACCTCCTTGACGTATGGAGAAAAATTATACCTCGGCTATGGCATCACCGGTATCCGCGGCGAAGCCGAAGCCGGCTACCCTGCCTTGAGCGAACTGGTTTTGCCGTTTTTAAGAGCAAATCAAAGTCAGCCCATTGAATCACTATTATTAAAGGCGCTGCTCCTGTTGATGAGCCAAGTTGAAGATGGCAACATCATCCACCGCGGAGGCATCGACGCCTGGCAGACAGTCAAAATGGAAGCAAAACAACTCCTGCAAGATTCACATGAAGGAAACCTGAAAGAGTTGATGTACAGCTATGACCTGGTCTTGATAGAAAGACACTTGAGCCCAGGCGGAGCTGCCGATCTTTTATCCTTAGGTATCTTTTTTGCAAAATTGGAAAATTTGTTCTGATCTTACTCGCCGTCTGGGCTGAACGTATAGCCGATTCCCCAGACAGTCTTCAAATAACGCGGCTTTTTCGAGTCATCCTCAATCTTGTTGCGCAGATAGCTGATGTAAACCATGATCAGGTTATTGTCCATCTCCCCATCATTCCATACATTCGCATAGATCTGCTCCTTCGAAAAAACTTGATTCGGATTTTCCAGGAAAAACAGCATCAATTGGATTTCTTTGGATGACAGGGCGATATCCTGCCCCCGCTTCTGCAGTTGATATAGATTTTTGTCGAAAGTAAAATCGCCCACTTTGAGGACACGGCTGGTTGGATTTGATTTTTGTGACTGGATGGTCTTCATTCTTTGCAACGTGCTCAAAATTTGAGCCCGCAAAAGATTTGGCGAAAAAGGTTTTGTAATATAATAATCCGCCCCTGTTTCGAGACCGTTGATGATATCGGTCTCGCTTTTTTTGCCGCTTATAAATATAATAGGGGTTAACGGGTAGTCGGCACGGATCAACTGCGCCAGATGATAGCCGTCATTCTCATATTCCAGACTGATATCCAACAGAAAAAGATCAAAAGTCACACGGGTCATGATATCCAGTGTTTTTTCGATGGAATCACTTTGGTAAATAAGAACACCCGTTGATTGCAGCGACTTCCAAATCAGGCGCCGGATTGCGATATCGTCATCAACGACGAGTATTTTTTGATTGTTCATATTTTTCCTCCTCAATGTTCTCTAGTTTCGCAAGCAGAACATCGTTTTGTCAAGTGGTTATTTCAATATTGTATTTTTTTGGAAAGGGCTTTAATGATGGAAAACAAACCAACGACTCGTTTTATCAATATCATCATGACAGGATTGTTATTGATCATAGGGATCACCCTGATTACTATCGCAGGAAGCTTCAATTCTGTGCAACGGAATGCCGTCAAGAGCGGCCAAGAACAGCTTATGCGCACCTTGAATTACGTGACGGACAACCTGGAGCTCCTCATCGAAAATCGTTCTTTATCGCTCCATCATTTTTCTAGGGAAATGACGTTCAATGATTTTCCTGACGGGTTGCTCCCTGAAGCGGATCAAAAGGCAATCATCGCAGCCTACCTGGATACCCATGCGGATCAAACGAAATTGTTAATCCAGCTTGATGCTGAGGGCATTTTTGTGGATGCATGGCAGCTCGAAAATGGGAGCCTTCAGGCACTTTCCCAGGAAGGCGCCGAAAGTTATCTGCGTGCAGATGTGAGCCTTGAATCCATGCGCACAACCAGCGGGCTCATCCAGAACAGCAGCGAATATTTCCTGGAAAATCAGTCCTTCGTCAATCTTTATGCCTCTATCCTTGACGCGGAGGGGCAAGTAACGGGATATTTCGTCGCGCCTTTGAACTTGGAGAACATGTTCAAG
>NZ_JBAWAZ010000265.1:0-4888 GCF_049589555.1 Trichococcus sp. | reverse complement strand
ATCCTTGGAACGGTACATCAGGATTGTGCCGGTTTCGTCGGTGCGTTGGGCACCAATGACGGCATAGTAGATGCCGTGCTGCTCCCAGACTTTTGGATCGCGGACATGATCGGTGTAGCCTTCCGGATTGCCGGCGATAGCAGGCGGCAGGAACTTAGTGAAGCTGCCGTCCGCCTCCATGCGGGCAACGATTTGGTTTGGCACCCTTTCCCATTTTTCCGTGCGGACATTGCCGGTGTACATGATGTGCAGCTGGCCGTCTTTGACGAAGCCGCTGCCGGAATAGACGCCGTGGCTGTCGTACTCCGTGTCAGGCAACAACGCGACGCCCTCCTCTTTCCATTTCACGAGATCTGTCGAAGTCAGGTGGTACCAATGCTTCAGACCGTGGACCGCACCCATCGGAAACCATTGATAGAAGAGATGCCATTTGCCGTCGAAATAGGTGAAGCCGTTCGGATCGTTCAAAAGGCCTGTGTTCGGTTGGATGTGGTAGTTTTGGCGGAAGGGCGACTGCGCCACCCTTTTCGCCAATTCTTCCAGATAGTTGTCGGAATAATCCGAGGTTTGTTTATAGCGCTCCTCGCGCGTCCATACTTTCATCGTTTATTCCTTTCCGTGTCAAATTAGTCCTATGTCCAGCAGTCCAAGACTGCTTCTCGGAAATTAGACCGATTGGGTCACAGTGTTTCCTTATTCAGAGTTGAATGAACTTGTTCCTCATTTTTTTTTTTCGCTTCGCTTTTTGTCCAGTCGCGTTTGCTGAAGACGTAGGTCATGGATACTGTAGTGAGTGTTGCAATCAGCATGCCCAGGATGTAGATCCACAATTGTTCTTGTTTGATCGAGATGACGCCCGGCAGACCGGCTGCGCCCAATGCGATCGCTTTGACTTTGAAGAAGGAAATGAACGCGCTGCTGACGCCGGAACCGATCATTGCTGCGTAGAATGGGTAGCGGTATTTCAGGTTGATACCGAACATCGCAGGCTCAGTGATCCCCAAGTAAGCGGAGATTGCGGAAGCGGAAGCCAAGCTTTTCGCTTTTTGTTCCTTGATAATGAAGAACATCGCCAATGCAGCAGCTCCTTGAGCCACGTTTGACATAGCGGCGATCGGGAAGATGAACGTACCGCCTGTTTTGGCGATATCGGCCAACAATTGCGTTTCGACTGCGATAAAGCTGTGGTGCATACCGGTAACGACCAGTGGAGCGTAGAAGAAACCGATGATGGCTCCGCCGATGGCACCTGTCGTGTCATACAACCACACAAGGCTGCTTGTCATCACATCGCCGAGCGTGCGCGTCAATGGGCCCACCAATGTGAATGTCAGGAAGCCAGTGCTGATTATAGCGAACAGCGGTGTGACCAGGTTATCCAATGATGTGTGCACGCGTTTGTGCAGGAATGTTTCGATTTTCGCCAAGATGTAAGATGCGAACAAGATCGGCAACACTGTCCCTTGGTAACCGACTTTCGCGATTTCGAATCCGAAGATATCCCAGAAAGGCACTTCACCTGCAGCCAAGACTGACGGGTAGTTGTAGGCATTGACAAGATCCGGGTGGACCATCAACATCCCCAAAACAGCTCCCAAGTAAGGGTTGCCGCCGAATTTCTGCGTTGCGCTGAAACCGATCAGGACAGGCAGGAAGACATACGCCGCGTTGGAGAATGTATTGATCATCGCTGCAAAACCTTCGATGGCTGGATAAGCTTCAATCAGCGATTTTCCGGTAACAAACAAATCCTGTGCCGTGAATACGTTGTTCAATCCCATCATCAAACCACAGGCTACGATGGCCGGGATGATCGGTACGAAGATATCCGACAACAACTTGACGCCTTGTTGGATCGGATTCAATTTTTGCGAGCCGGCTGTTTTGACTTCCTCTTTGCTCATGGCATCGATTCCGGCCATTTTGATGAATTCCTTGTAGACTTCATTTACTGTTCCGGAGCCCAGGATGATCTGGTATTGACCAGCCGTTGAGAAAGTTCCTTTGACTTCGTCGCGTGCGTCCAATCCCGCTTGGTCGACCTTGCTTTCATCCCTCAAAACCAAGCGTAGTCGTGTTGCGCAGTGCGTCGCCGCCTGTACGTTGTCTTTCCCGCCGATATCCGTCAACAATTCTTCTGCAATCTTTTTGTAATCCATTTTTTTCTCCCTCTTCCCTTTAATCTGTTGTTCCTGAGAATAAGTGCAATAAAAACTGTGTTTCATCTCATTTCGGAACCGGTTCCTTTCCGATTCAAAATGATAAGGAGCAGGTTTTCTTTGTTGGTGAAACCGGTTCCTCTTGATATGAATAGTAAACCCTTTCAGAAATAAAGTCAAGCGTTTTCCAAAAAAATATTTTATATTCTTATGGACCGGCTTGCGATGGCCTTTCCTTGGCAAAAGCGTTAAAATGAAGACAAAGAGCGACATGACACAGATATGGGAGGTTTTTTGACCATGACGATAACTAAAGAAATGTCCGAAAAATTTGATGGTTTGGCGGCTTTGATCGGCCACACCCCGATGCTGGAAATTTCCTTGCTTTACAAAGGCGAACCACGGATCGTATACGCAAAGGCAGAATACTACAATTACTCAGGCAGCATCAAAGACCGCGTTGCCTGCCACATCCTCCACCAGGCCTATGAAACAGGCGCTATCGCTGAAGGTATGCCGATCGCGGAGGCGACCAGCGGCAACACTGGCATCGCTTTTGCTGCGATCGGCGCTTATCTGGGCAATCCGGTCACGATTTTCATGCCCGACTGGATGAGCAAGGAGCGGATCAACCTGATCGAAAGTTTCGGCGCAACAATCCGACTCGTTTCCAAAGCGGAAGGCGGCTTCACCGGTTCGATTGCCCTCGCCGACCGGATGGGCGAAACCAAAAGCGCCTTCCTGCCGCACCAATTCTCCAATCCTGAAAATTGCGCCGCCCACTACGCGACTACCGGGAAAGAAATCCTGGCTCAACTGGCGGCTTTGGGCAAAAGACCGCAAGGATTCGTCGCCGGTGTTGGCACTGGCGGAACGTTGATGGGTGTCAAAGATATTTTGCAGGAAACCTACCCTGATTGCCTGGCCTTCCCGCTCGATCCGGCTTCATCCCCGACGATGGCGTCTTGCGGAAAAGTCGTCGGTCCGCACCGGATTTTCGGCATCGGCGACGAGTTCGTGCCGGCCATCGTCAAACTGGATCAGCTGGACAATATCCTCTTGATCGACGACTGCGACGCCATCAACATGTCCCGCAAACTCGCGCGCGTGCTCGGACTCGGCGTCGGCATCTCATCGGGCGCCAACTTCCTGGGCGTCCTGAAGGCGCAGGATCTGCTGGGGAATAAGGATGCCGTAGTCGCTACCGTCTTTGCCGACGACAACAAAAAATACCTCTCCACCGACCTGATGTACGAACAAGCAGTTTCTGCGGATCATTTGGCATGCGACGTCGAATTGATTGGTATGCGCGCAATCCGTTGAGGCTAAAGAATTATTAGTTAAGGGATAATAAGGAGCTTCCGACAATTCTGGTTAAATTGTTGGTAGTTCTTTTTGATTAGTTTTTGATTATTTTGACAATCCAGTATGGTTGTCGGAAGTTGATCCTACCTTTCCCTTCGAACCGCCGACTGTTAGAGGGTTCGTCGACTGTTCCGTGATCTACTGATTGCGTTCAGCCGACAAGAACAAAAATACAGCCCGACAACATAACGTTGTATGTTGCCGGGCTGCTCTTATTGGTGTCTTTCTTATCCATCGTGTTCCCTCCGTTAAGAGGTGTCTAGGTCTTTTATTCTAGTTCGAGTTCGGCTTGCAGTAAAACTTGCACGCGCGCCAATTCCGTTTCATCCACAAAGTTGTAATAGATGTCGTCCATCATGTCACCGATGCCGCCGAGTTGTTGTTGCTCGATATTGCCGACCGCGCCGAGATAATCCTGGCTTTGGAGCGTGTAGAAATCGGACAGCTGGAAGCTCGTCTGCACGTTGGAAGACAAGGTTTCTAGGATATTTTGGTAATTCAACAACGTTTCCGCTGTCGCAAGTTTGCGGATGACGCCTTCGATGACCAAGCGCTGTCTTCCTTGGCGACCGGTATCGCCGGCCGGATCTTCATAGCGCATGCGGGCGAATGCCAACGCAGCCTCTCCGTCCAATTGGTTGGTGCCTTCGATGAAAGCATGGCCGTTCTGTTTGAAGGCAAGCGGACTCTCGACAGCGATGCCGCCGACCGCATCGACGATTTCCTTAATGCCGGCCATGTTGACTGTCGCATAAAAATCGATTGGAATGTCCAACAGCTTCTGGACGGTGTTGATCGCCATCGCGGTACCGCCGAAAGCATAGGCGTGGTTGATTTTGTCCATGTTGCCGGAGCCCACGATTTCGGTATAGGTATCGCGAGGGATGCTCAACAATGTCGTCTTTTGGGTGTGCGGATTAATCGTGACGACCACCATCGAGTCGGAACGGCCTTGTTCCGTGCGGCCCAAGTCACCGGTGTCGACGCCCAACAACAAAATCGAAACCGGTTCGCCCGCTTCCAGGAGTTCCGAAGGTGTCAATGCTCCAACATCGGTTCTGCTTTCTCCGTCTGCCGCTTCTGAGGAATCGACAACTGTGCCGGCATTCGTCGTTCGGAAAGTCTCGACTTCTACTGGCGTGTAGGCCGTGTCCATTGTATCTTTCACATTTGCATAGATCGAGTAAACATACCCGAGGATACCGATAACCAAAATTGCAAGGACACTGACGAATATTTTCAAACCGTTCTTATTTCGTTTATTTGATTGCATTTTTACTCTCCTCTTCCCCCGAAAGCCAACTATAAGATAATTGCTAGTGTTTCCTATATTTTAGATGATTCAGGCCGGATAGTAAAGCTAC
>NZ_JBAWAZ010000264.1:0-1652 GCF_049589555.1 Trichococcus sp. | reverse complement strand
CCGCCACACCGACCGCGATTCCCGAGAAGATGCCGGTAACGGAAAGGATCGGCAAGTAGAGCATCACACTGAACGATTGCGCAATCAGACTCGCCATCGCCAACTGGCCGACATTATGCAGAATCCCGCCGGCAGCACTGATGCCGATCATGCTGACCCGCTTCGGACCCAAAAGTCGGACCAAAAGCATCCCGCCATAACTCAAAAAAGCCCCCGCAAAACTGTAAAGGAAGGTCGATAATGTCCCGCCCAACAACGTCGAGATCAACAACCGCATCCACACGACCTTCAGACTGTCCTTATAAGGCAATGTAAAGATCGCCAACAAGGTTATGATGTTCGCCAAACCCAGCTTCGCGCCCGGCGCAAACGCGAACGGAAACGGAATCGCCCGCTCCAGCATCGTGATGACCACCCCCTGCGCAGCCAATAATGAAATATAGATCAAACGTTTATTTTTATTCATAATTATGTCCTTGCTTCTTAAAATTCATACTTAAAGTGTAGCACAATTGAGCCAAAGAAATGAACTACGGACCCGTTTTTCCGGAAAAGAAAAAATACCCCTCCGGAAAGTTTTTCCGGCGAGGCATTATTCGGATATCAATCTAACAAACGTTTCATTTTGCGGTGGCATCTATCATAGGCGTTCTTGATAGATGTCACCTCGCAGTCCAGATCATCGGCGATGGTCAGAAAATCCGATCCATTGATGAAACGAATGAACACAGCCTGCTCGAAATCAGACAGAATTTCAAAGTAACACGATGCACTTTCCCTCACCATAACGATCTCTTCAGGAGAGAAGTTCATCGAAACGACACCTTCAAATGAATGTTCAGTATGATTGCTGTACTGATTTTCCAAGATCGCATCCAACGACACCGCGCCTTTGTCAATCTTTCTCTTTACGGCACTTTCTTTCCTGATTAAGCTGAAAATATGATGTTTGAGGGTTAATTTGTAGAAACTCGCAAACTGCAGGCCTTTTTCGGGAACATAAGACTGAACAGCCTTATGCAGTACCATACGGGCCTCCTGCCAGAAATCCTCTTGTTCCAAAAAACGTAAATAATAGGCTTTGTTGAACTTTTTTACTAGTGGTAAAAACCTATAGAAGAGTTCTTCAAAGTACATAGGGTGCCCTTGTTGGATCAGCGCCACCAACTGTTCAGGGCTGTGTTCCGATAGTTCCATTTCTTCATTCATTATTTAATCCCCCCAATTATATTTTGGCAATGTATTATGTATCTTCGGAAATCCATGATATATTGCCTAACACCTATTATACCGATAAAGAAAGCGCTGTCAAACATTTGTTTGATTTTTTATTCACTAAATTTCGTTCCCATATTTTAAAACTTTGAAATCCATATTAATTCCTGCATGCTCTCTCATTTTATTGAGCAAGTGCGTGGTATTGATATCAATCACCTTACTGTCCTACAGTCCTCTCGCAAGTCCATCCACCAACCGCAACAATTCCTCCGGGGTATCCACAACATACGTTGCCGAAACATCCTTGTTTACCACTTCATGGTTCCGGAAATTCACCCAGATTGTCTTCCACCCCGCCGCAGTTGCCCCAATTATGTCATTATCGAAATTGTCTCCAATGTAATATACGTCGTTTTTCGCGAAAACCATTCTTC
>NZ_JBAWAZ010000263.1:0-4925 GCF_049589555.1 Trichococcus sp. | reverse complement strand
CCTTGCTGGCCGCCGGTTGTCGTGGTGATGTCGGAGTTTCTGTCGTATACCGTTGTGCGGTAGTAACTGAACGCGAGGTAATCGGATGGGTGATTTTTCAATATTTCTTCGTCGCCATCCTCAAATTTCAGCTCAAAATCATATTCATCAAAAATGCTCTTCGCATAGGCCGGGTAATAGCCGCGCATCATCACGTCGGAGAACAATAAGGCTCTCCGTCTGAACAGATAGGCTCCGAAAACATCATCCGGATGGCACGTATTCGGGTAAATGCCGGACAGGGCCAACATAGTGCCGATTTTGACATTCGGAATCATTTCATGGGCCAGCTTGTTCGCATAGCTGCAGGCTACCATCAGATGATGCAAAGCCTGGTATTTGCCTGCGGCTTCTTCCGGCAAATATTTGGTCGGAAGGACCGGACCCTTGTTCACCGTTTTAGCGTCATCTTTTTTATAGGTTCCCAAGGTCCAGAACCCGCCCAAAACATTAATTTCGTTGACTGTGATCCAATATTTCACCTTGGATTTGTATCGGGTGAAAAGTACCTCACTGTAGCGAAGATAGAAATCAATCATTTTCCGGTTTGCCCAGCCGCCGTATTTCTTGGCCAATCCCACCGGCATATCGAAGTGAAGAATGGTGACGATCGGCTCGATGCCATGCTTCAAGCATTCGTCGAAAACATCATCATAGAATTGCAGCCCTTCTTCGTTCGGCTCCTCCTCGTCACCGTTAGGAAATATTCTCGTCCAGGAAATCGACAACCGATAGCTGTTGAACCCCATCTCCGCCATCAGCCCGATATCCTCTTTGTAATGGTGGTAGAAATCGGTGGCGTTGTGGCTTGGGTAATACTCGCCCTCTTTCAGGATCGGCTCCGCGCCAATCGGTAAAGATTCGCCTAAAGTAATGTGATCCATTTCCCCATTGGCATCGGTAAAGTATATTTTTCTGGAAGATGTATGGCTTCCGGCCGTAATCAGGTCCGAAGCGGCCAATCCTCTGCCACCTTCAGCAAAACCGCCTTCGTATTGGTTCGCGGCGGTTGCGCCACCCCATAAAAATGTTTCCGGAAATGCTTTGTTCACTGTCATTACCACCTTTGTCATTTGTGTCTGAACACTTATATCTGCTTCCATTATTGATTTCCCGACAAAAAAAGTAAATGCTTTCGGCAGCTATTGGCACACCATTGCAGGATTTCTTTTTGGACGCGCATTTGTTGAAACATAATTTCATCATTTGGCTCTGTTTTATTTAATTGGTGAAAATTGATTAAGATTTTTGATTTAGGGTATAATATATAATATAAGTATAAACAGTTGCGGAGGTTTAATAAGTGAGGAAAAATATGGAATTTAATATTAACGATTTAAAATGGATAAGAGAACCTAAAAACTATAGTATTACTGAAAATAAAATAGAAATTATTACAGAACCTCATACTGATTTATGGCAAAGAACATATTATAATTTTAGGAATGATAATGCTCCTGTTTTGCAAATTAATACTGATGAAAAATACTTTTCTTTTATAGTAAAAACTGAATTTGAAAGCAATCATCGTTTTGACCAATGTGGAGTAGTTATGTATTTAGATAGTGAAAATTGGTTTAAATGTTCTATTGAATATGAAAATGAAGATTTTCAACATTTAGGCAGTGTTGTTACGAATAATGGCTATTCTGATTGGGCTACTACAGTTATTGATGCATCTATTAAATCTATGTGGTATAGATTTAGTCGAAGAGAGGATGATTATTGTATAGAATCATCGATTGATGGAATTAATTATAGTCAGATGCGTATATTTCATATGTGGAAAGGTAATGGTGCTATTCAATTTGGTATTTATGCTTGTAGTCCAGAAAATTCATCGTTTAAAGCAATATTTACAAATATGGAGATAACAGATTGTAAATGGCTAGCTCATGATGGGCAAGCTTCAGATGGAAATGTATAGGGATAGCTTTCAATTTGATAATCAGATTATTATGAACAGTTTTAATATATTACGAACTAAAGACCAGTGAAAATTTTACTGGTCTTTTAAATTTATCATATATCATCAACATTATTTTAAAACAGAGCCCATCATTTAAATCCACAAATGGTATAATTGGGGCAAAACGGGGGTGATATTTCTGAACCTAATCAGCAGGATGAACCAAAGCCACTTTTTTTCGAACTCGGAGAACAGCATCATCCGTTTTCTGCTTGAAAATCCGGATGACATCAAAAACGCCACAACCAAAGATCTTGCCGCGAAAACCTTCACGAGCCCGTCAACGATCGTGCGTCTGGCCCAAAAATTGGGCTTTCAAGGCTACAATGATTTCAGAATCGAGTTCCTCGCCGCTGTCCAGCAGATCGACAGCCCGTTGGTTTCGATCGATGCCAATTTTCCGTTCAAAAAAGCAGACGGCATCAGCGAGATATCCTCAAATCTATCCCAGCTTTTCGTGGATGCGGTCAAGGAAACCAATTCCTTGGTGGATGAAGCAACATACGATCAAGCCATAGATCTGCTCGATCAAGCGACCTTCATCGACATTTATGGCGTCGGCTCAAACCAGCACTTGGCCTATAATTTCACGCTCGATATGCGGCGCATCAACAAAGAAGTCACAACATCCACCAGCCAGCAGGAGCAGCTCATCAAGGCCGCCACCTCGAATAAAGACCGGGTTGCTTTGATCATTTCCTACACCGGCGAAACCAAAGACATCCTCGAGATCTGCCAACTGCTGAATGCTACGGAGACGCCGATGATCTGCATCTCCAGTGTCGGGAACAATAGCATCAGCGATTTGTGCGACATCACCTTGAACATCGTCACCTGGGAAAAAATGTTCTCGAAAATCAGCACCTTCTCTTCCAGCGTGTCCACTCTGCTGGTGTTGGATATTCTGTATGCCGCCCTGTTCGCGCGGAACTATGATAAAAATAAGGAACGTTTGCTTCAGGTGAAGGCGAACACCACCGGTTTCCGATCCAAAATCCAGCCTCTGATGGAGGATGTTTAGCGTCAAATAGTTTTCTTATTCCTTAGGTATTTAAAATACAAATTTATTTGAACTACCCCCACCTACGCTATCGCTTAGAGGTGGGGGATTCTTAGGAACATCACTCTATCGAGCGATTATTGACTAAGCTACCCCCGTAGCTTCCTACGGTTAGAAGCCTCAAGGCTTCATGTTCTAGATTTATGCTTGCGTTCAGATCCCGGTCATGGTGAGCATTACATTGAGGGCAATCCCAGTCCCGGACAGAGGTATTCTTCACGTCTTTATTTTGGTAGCCACAGCACGAACAGAGTTGGCTGGAAGGGAAGTTCCGGGCAACGGCAACGACTTGCTTGCCGTACCACTTTGACTTGTATTCCAGCATCGTCCGAAACTGCGCCCATGATGCTTCCGCTATCCCTTTGGAAAACTTTTTGTTTTTCATCATGCCGGATACATGCAGATCTTCGATGCCGATGACGTCGTGGTTTTTGACGATTTCAGTCGAAATCTTTTGCAGGTAATCGGTTCTTGCGTTACTGATTCGTTCATGGATTCTTGCGACTTTGACGCGCTGTTTCTGGTAGTTTTTCGATTCGGACAGTTTTCGCCCATCCTTTTTAGCCTGCCTTGCCCGCCGGGAAAGAATTTTTTGTTCCTTAGCGAGCTTTCGCTCCAGTTTGTGGAAAAACCGCGGATTTTCATAGACTGTCTCGTCTGAAACGACGGCAAAATCCTTCAATCCGACATCGACACCGCAAGCGGAACCCGTTTTCGGCAATAGTTCCATTTCGGTTTCGACCAAAATGGAAACATAGTAGTTGCCCGAAGGATTTCGTCGGATGGTTGCGCTTATAATTCTTCCGTCCACTTCTTTGGACTTGGCGAATTTGACCAGTCCCAACTTGGGCAGTTTCAGTTTGTTCCCCACTACGGCGATATTTCCATTTGTCTGCTTGGTCGTGTAGGACTGGACCGGGTTCCGTTTACTCTTGAAACGCGGCGCCTTGTTCTGCTTTTTGAAAAAACGATTGAAAGAGTCGCTGAGGTTCCGCAGAGCTGACTGCAGGGCGATGCTATCGACTTCCTGTAGCCAAAGCGTCTCCGATTCTTTTTTCAGCAACGTCAACTTGGCCGAACAGGCGGAGTAATTCAAGCCCGCTCCCGTCTCCTCATAGGTTTTGTTCCATTCGGACAGGAAGCGATTGAACACGAAACGAGAACAGCCGATAGTCTTCCCAATCAGGATCTGCTGCTCCTGATTGGGATAGATTCGGAACTTATAGTTTTTGTGGATCATCACTGTCATTCGCCTCCTTATACCATACATTATACGCGAACGTACGTTCTTTGTCGAATGGGAGGTCCATCGTTAATGGCAAGAATTTTTTGAAAAAAATAGGCTAATGCCTACCGCCATTCATCTCCCGCCTACTCATTGGGCTGCGCCCTTTTCATTCCTAGAGGTGGGAGTCTTCTGGCGGAAAATGATAAAAGGAGTGTTTTGATTATGATGCAAGGAAACAAAAATGCTTTTCCGAAGGATTTCCTGTGGGGCAGCGCTTCGGCAGCTTATCAGGTGGAAGGCGCTTGGGACGAGGACGGCAAAGGTCCATCGATCTGGGATGAATTCGTGAAAGTGCCCGGCACCACCTACAAAAACACAAACGGTGATGTTGCAGTCGACCATTACCATCATCTTGAGGAAGATGTCCGCTTGATGGCGGAAATGGGCCTGAAAACCTACCGCTTCTCGATCGCCTGGGCACGGATTTTCCCGACTTCCATGGATGAAGTGAACCAGAAAGGATTGAATTTCTACCATAAGCTGATCGACCTGTGCCTCGAAAACGGCATCGAGCCGATGGTGACGATCTATCACTGGGATCTGCCGCTGTTCCTGCAGGAAAAATACCG
>NZ_JBAWAZ010000262.1:0-2279 GCF_049589555.1 Trichococcus sp. | reverse complement strand
CAATAATTCGATTAAAAGCCGGCCCAATTCGTTTTCAGCGAGGTTTCAAGCAAAAATATCCACTTTTACCCCCGCATATGTTCCGCAATTATGAACGGAGGTGGAGCTACTTTGATGCTCTGTCCTCCGGCGAAAGGACCCTCGCCGGAGATGACACTCCGTTTCCCCGCCCATCACCGGTGGAGCGGGCTTCATCGGTGATGAAGGTTGTTTTTCAGTGTTGTTCTCCTGCCAGCCGGTCGCTCCCCGGAGGAAACCACGCTCCCCCGCACACAAAACAATAAGCAAAAACGCCGAAAATGTTTCTCGGCGTTTTTGCTTATTCGTTTATTTGGATTTGCAGGCCGCGGGGACCGACATTTGTTGAAAAGACAATATGCGTCTTGGTATCGCCAAAGCGTTGCAGGTCAGTGATGAATTCATCAAGTTCGATCGTGTTGGAATAGTAGACCTTCAATAACATCGAGTAATCACCCGTAATGCAGTCGCATTCCACGACATTGGGGATTTCTTCGATGTAACGGTAAAAATCTTTTTTGTCCTTTGCCGGGACTGCACAATTCACATAGGCCTTGATCAAAAAGCCCAATTTCTGATGGTCAAGAACAGCTTGATACGTACGAATATACCCAAGACCTTCCAAATTCTGCAAACGCACGGATACGGAAGGAGACGAAATGAAACACTCTTCAGCAATTTGTTTGACAGTGATTCGGCTGTTTTTTTGCATAATATTCAAAATTTTCCGATCTAATACATCCATAAAGGCCCCTCCATCCTAACAATTCTCATCATTTTCTTAATTTTAGTAAGAAATGATAAGAGTTGCAAGGTTGGGCTCACAAGATGTGTCATGCTTTATGACATTTTCTTCTTCCTGCCATCAAACAGAAGGTAAACAAACAGAGCGGTTATCCCGAATCCTCCACAAAAGAGGTACATGACTTGAAAGCCATACATACTGGCGATGATGCCCCAAAGCATTGCCCCGCCACCGTACGCTACATCCAGAGCAGCCGAGAAAATTGCTATCGCGCGTCCGCGTTCATGATCGGAAATACTTTGCAAAACAATCGTATTCATGACCGGAAGCAAACTGGCAAAACCAATTCCATAAAGCACAGCTGCTAATAGTAAATGAACAAGATCATCGGCATAAGCAAGTATCCCAAACGCTGCACTGATGCTTAGTATGCTGCCGCAAATCAAAAACGTTTGATTGACGCGCTTCAACATTTGCGGGAAGAGAAACCGGATCAGAACAGTGACGACCGTCATCACTGTAAAGTAGTAGCCGGCTCCGCTTATTTTCTTTTCGATCGCAAACTGCGCGATAAATGCGATGACACCGGAATTCGCAAAGCAAATCAAAAACATGATCAGACTCGGAAACGTCACGCCCCGATTCTTCATGACGGACAACGCTTCAGCCGCTCCGCCCTTCGACTTTGACTTTTCTCCGAAAAAAAGCGTTCTTGGCGATTCAGCACTTAGAAAAAAGCTTAATACAAATGCGACACTTGTCAACAAAAGCGCCACCCGAAACAAGGCTTCAAATCCGTATGCTTCCACCACCGCCAACCCCAGCAATGGTCCGATTGCGCCGGGGACTGCTTGGGCGATGCTGAAGTAGCCTAAGCCGACGGATAACTGTTCCTTTGGAATCAAATCCGCCGCCATCGTCGCAGCGCTTGTTGCTTGGATGCTGTTGCCGATTCCTTGGATCAAACGTAAACAAAACAGCATCAAGAGCGTCTGCAGTACATTCAACAAGGCGAAATCAATGAACAGAATCGCTAACCCGATAGTCAGCAACAGCCTGCGACCGTATCGATCCAACAATATTCCGATCGGCAGGCGGAAAAATAAAGCCGAAATGCCTAAAATCCCTACAATACTACCGGCTACCGCTTTTGACCCACCCAGTGCAGTCACATAGAGGGGCAGCGTTCCCATTTGGGTCGTGATTGCCGTCATCGCCAAAAAAGTGATGCTGTTGACCAAAAGGAAATCCTTGGTCCAAAGCTTGCTTTTTACTTCCGTATATTCCACGTGTCATCCCTCTCAGACTGCTGTTTTGAAACGGACTTGCATCAAGAATTGTTTTGTCCGCTCTTGTTTAGGATGATCAAAGACTTCTGAGGGTGTTCCTGATTCAACGACTACCCCATCAGCCATAAACACAACTTTATCCGCCACTTCTTGTGCGAACTGCATCTCATGGGTAACGATGATCATCGTTTGACCCGTGTCAGCCAATTGCCTCATCACATTCAACA
>NZ_JBAWAZ010000261.1:0-2717 GCF_049589555.1 Trichococcus sp. | reverse complement strand
AATCGCCGACTGATGCGGGGGGACGTCGACTGTTCGGCATCCTTCGTTTGGCGTTCAGCAAACGAATTCGGGTTTCGTCGACTGTTCGGTGTCCTTCGTTTGGCGTTCAGCAAACGGATTCGGGTTTCGTCGACTGTTCGGTGTCTTTCGTTTGGCGTTCAGCAAACGAATTCGGGTTTCGTCGACTGTTCGGTGTCCTTCGCTTTACGTTCGACCGCCACCAGGCAATAAAAAATCGGCTATCCACTTTATCTGGATAGCCGATTTTTTGTCCTTCCTTAGCTAAACACCCTGCTCCTGCAGCAAAATCTCTAGCTGTAGCGGACCTTCGCATTACATATTCAAGTAATGCGAAACTTCTTTTTCTAAATTGCCTATCAGCTTTGCGTCTTCAATCGCGTTCAATATAGCATACGCCTTCGCGATGGACTTGGAGCCTTCTTCAATTTCTCCTGTTTTTTGCAATATGATTCCTTTTCTGGCGTAGGCAATCGCTAATTGATTATATTGTTGATATTTTTTGCATAAAGGGATCACTTTTTCCAAGTACGGAAGGGCTTCAGGATAATTTTGATCATCAATCAGCAAGACCGCTAAATTAACATCTATATTGATCATGAGAATTTCCGCTTCCTTCAGATTCTGGTAAGGGACTAGTTGTTTGGTTACTCTTTCCCCAATGTGCACGGCCACATCGATGGGGAAAATGAACAAAATGGTGTTTATCAAACGGATATCCGATAAATACCATTTATCAAATTTCTCCATACGCTCCCAGATTTTTTTTGCATAGAGCTGCGCTTTTTCTAGGTTTTGAGTTGCAGTCAACACGATCAAGCTTTCGCATGCGTAGTAAAGAGACCTTAACAAATAGTCTTCATTCTCTTTCAAGTATGCAATTATCTCGTCTTTAAGCAATTCTAAATCATCCAGGTGATTGTAATTCAACGAGAAAAAGGCATTGATCAGCTTTTCTTTTGCGGTCAAACTTTCCTGATTCAGGATGTAACGGAACTCATCCACGGAAATATTCAGTTTCTCCAGGATCGCTAACCATTTCCGAAAAGTGGGCTCCATTTCACTTCTTTCTATTTTAGAGTACGCAGATTGCCCCAGAATGCCTTCTGCGACATATTGTTGAGAATAACCCCTATCCATCCTGATCTCTTTCAGAACATCGCCGAAGTCTTTCGCCATGGCTTCACCTTCTTTTTTTAATAGTATTATACGACTAAATGGATCAGATTGCATTTTTATTCTTTATAATGTAATTATTAAGAAAAATACTTTTTAGAAAAGGGGTCGCTGTCATGAAAAAGTTTATTGTTTTGTCCTTAGCCATTGGAGTACTGGTCACTAATAGTTTTATTTTAAAGGAATTAGCTACTGATGCCAACCTGTCCAGCAAGGATATTCAGCACGAACAAGTGGCAAAAGCACCAGTATATTCTCCCACTAAAATCATCTGGTTTTTTTAGAATTAGTATACTCTGTTTGTTCAGGTGTAACCCTTGGAAAGCTATTTTCGTGGCATAGGTTGATTATCGGATAAGTAACGTTAATCAACAAACCTTTGCTCACACATCCAACACAGGCCGCCTGGACTTTCCGGAAAAAGAAAAACAGGTTAGGACGAGTGTCCTAACCTGCAGATTGTCTGCAGCACTTCTTCCAGCCACTTGTTTTCTCGACAAACCCATAAAACAGTCTGAGGCCGGATTCGGACTCCGGCCTCAGACTGTTCGCAGTTGTTTAGTTCCTTCAGCGTTTTTTCCGCTAGCCCATTAGCTTGAACCTAAAAAATGTAGCGAGGGAATCATATTCGTTCATTATAAATAGGTGAAGTATATATTGCGATCAATTATAAAAAAGATGGGGTAATGCGGAGAGGGTTTCGGCTACGGGATAGACAGAAAAGAAACTTCAGACTGCTCCATCAGTGATTGATTGATATAAACCTACCTCCAGCGATTGCTTAAATATTTGTTGTACAATTGGCTTTGGACCATCGCGATTTAAACAAAAGTTACTTACCTTAGCAAGAGCTCTCTTGCTAAGGTAAGTATAGCATCCGTACGCAATTTTTTCTATTTGTTTTTTAATGTCCCCCAAAAAAGGGAATGTCAGTCAATATTGAACGTTATGAAAGTACAAGTTACGTTAAACGTTGCTACATCAATAAAAATAAATTAGTATATTGAATTTACTTACTGTTTAGTTAGGGAAAACTTGGTCGTTATATTAGCCGAATGATCGAATAAATCCCAATAATATTACATTACATCGGAAGAAAATACAATATTGTTTTTCGTTGATCGGTACGGTTTTAATAGTCTTCTTGTCGGTATCTTTGGGCATAAGTGCACAAACTTTTTTGCAAGATTGCCATAAAAGTTGAACCCCTTCGAAATGGTAAAACTATTGTTCTTTTATTAATATATACTTTAAATGTTTACAAATGCCACTCCCCAACAAAAACAGGCCCTCAGCGGCACCCGGTCATACTTCCGGGCGCCGCTGGGGCTTGTTTTTGTTGATTATAAAATAGTATCGCCTTCGCCGTATGAGCTGCGGCCAGCTTCGATGATGCCTTGGTTGCTGTCGCCGTTGTAGATGGAGTTCTTGACCAACACATAATCGCATTTGCGGATCGCTGTGATGTCTTTTCCACCCGCGTAGGAGATGGATGACTGCAGGTCTTCGCGCATTTCGTTCAA
>NZ_JBAWAZ010000260.1:0-6569 GCF_049589555.1 Trichococcus sp. | reverse complement strand
GCCCCCAGCACTTCCACCTGCTGCACCCAGTCCAACGTCTTGATGTCGGTCCGTTTTTTGCCGCCGTGGGTATAGCAATACCATTCCTCTTTATCGGCTTCCCATTTCGCATCAACAGCGATGCAGATGCATTGGCTGCCGAACTTGTCGCTTGCTTCCTTGATCAGCTGCGGATTCGCCAATGCTGATGAATTCAGGCTGACTTTATCCGCTCCGGCGTTCAGCAGACGGGAAATGTCATCCGTCGACTTGATGCCGCCGCCGATTGTCATCGGAATGAACAGCTGTTGCGCCGTTTTGCGGATGACATCGATCATCAGGTTGTGCCCGGTTTCGGTTGCGGAGATGTCCAGAAAGACAAGTTCATCCGCACCCAAAGCATTGTAGCGCTTCGCCAGTTCGACCGGATCGCCGATTTCACGCAATCCCTTGAATTGGATCCCTTTTACGACGGTACCGTCCTTCACATCCAGGCAGGGTATGATCCGTTTCTTTATCATGCCAAGCCCTCCCAGAAGACATCCGTATTAGCCGCTTTGCCGACGATCGCTGCCGCCACACCCAAAGCTTCCAATTTTTTGATGTCTTCGATGTTGCGGACGCCGCCAGATGCAGTTATGGGATGGGTCGATAGTTCGACAAGCTTGCCCGTCAACTCAAAGTTCGGTCCGGCCATCTTGCCGTCTTTCGAGATATCCGTATAAATGATACCGCCCACAGCCATCGGATTCGTCGCTTCCACGACATCATAGATGGTCTGGCGGCCCGTTTCGGTCCAACCGTTCACGGCGACCAGTTCGCCTTTTGCATCCAGCCCCAAGTAGATCTTGCCGGGATATTTCGCCGTCATCTCAGCCAACCATGGCAGATCCTGCAGCCCTTTCGTCCCGACGATCACATAGCTGGCGCCTTTTTCGAAATAGTGCTTGATGGTTTCTTCGGAACGGATGCCCCCGCCGATTTCGACAGGCAATGCGCTCTGCTGCAACAGCTGCTCGATAAACGGTGTTTCTTCCGGTTTTTGGTTCAAAGCGCCCATCAAATCCACGATATGGATACGTTTCACTTGCTCATATTGCGCATAAAAAGCGATGGCTTCCTGAGGCGTACGCTGCATTTCTTCTTTCGTGCCGTAGTCCCCTTCGGTCAGACGGACACTCTTGTTGTCGATCAAGTCGATCGCCGGCCAAATCTCTATCATTTATTTCCATCCCCCTTGCAAAGCTTGGTTCAAAATTTCCAGACCGTAATCCCCGCTTTTTTCCGGGTGGAACTGGATGCCGATGACGTTATCCTTCTGGACGATAGCCACGATTTCCTGACCATAATCCGCCGTTGCCACAACATTTTCGTCGGTCACTACCTTGTAGGAATGGATGAAATAGACATCCTTGTCCAAGCCTGGTTGGCTTGAATGCAGATTGTTCCAGCCCAAATGCGGAACCGGCAAATCGCTGACGATGTATTTCACTTCGCCAGGCAAAAAGCCCAACCCATCCACATCGCCTTCTTCGCTGTGCTCGAACAGGAGTTGCATACCGAGACAGATGCCGATGAAAGGCTTCGTCTGCTCCAACTCAGTAAGGAGTTCCCGCAAACCGATCGCATCGATCCGCTCGATGGCATCCTTGAAATGGCCCACGCCAGGCAGGACAATGACGTCCGCCTTGCGCAATTCTGCTTCGTCATGCGTCAGGACCGTTTCATAGCCAAGAAAACGGATGGCGTTCGTCAAGTTCGCGATGTTCCCCAAACCATAATCAACGATTGCTATCATTCGATCACTCCTTTTGAGGAAGGCAAGCGCTGCACATCGGAATCGGCCATCGCGATGCGCAGGCTTTGCGCAAAGGCTTTGAAGATGGCTTCGATTTCATGGTGCGTATTGCCGCCGCGGATCAGATCGATATGTGCAGTGTAGCGGGCATTGATGACCAATCCATGGAAAAATTCTTCAACCAGCTCCACATCGAAGCTGCCCACTTTTTCTTTCGAAAACGCGGCATTGAAACTAAGATAAGGGCGGCCGCTGATGTCGATGACGGAACGGGCCAAGGTTTCATCCATCGGCACGTAGGCACTCCCGTAGCGATTGATGGCGCCTTTATCCTGGCCCAATTCAGCCAACAACTGCCCCAAGACGATCCCGACATCTTCGGTTGTGTGATGATCATCCACATCCGTGTCGCCGTCCACCTGCACATCCAAAACGAAGTGGCCATGGAAAGCGAAAAGATCCAACATATGGTTCAAGAAGCCCACACCTGTGTTGATGACGGAAGGTTCCAACCCTCGTTTCAAGGTGATGGCGATTTTCGTTTCTTTGGTAATGCGCTCTTTTGATACGCTCACAGCTGTTCTCTCCATTCTCTGATGATTTCGGCTAAGGCATCCAACTGTTCATCCGTGGCGATCGAGTAACGCACAGCCGTTTCGATGCACGGGATGCCTGATTTTTCATAAGTCCGCGGCTGATAGCCGTGGTCGATGATCCATTGGCCCAACGCGGGCGCCAATTCACCGTAAGTGAAGACGAAATTCGTCTCGCTAGGCAGTACGGAAAGAATATCCCCTACGCCCTCATTGAAGATTTTCTTCAGTTTGGCGGAAAGCCGGCGCTGATCAGCCATGAAGGCCCTCAGCCGTTCCGGATGCTCCAGCAAGTAGGCCGCTATGCTCAACGATAAAGTATTGAGCGGATACGGATGCGCGATGGAGTTCAACAACTGCATCGTCTTCTCAGTCGAACTGGCGATGCCGATGCGCAGACCGGCCAAGCCGTAGATTTTTGACAGGGTACGCAAAAGGATGACGTGATCCCCTACCGGACGCGCCGGCGGATTGTCCACGAAATCCATGTAAGCCTCATCCAAAATCAGATAGCCGCCGGATTCAGCCAGCAGATCCGCTGTCTTTTCGATGAAAGCGGCAGGATGCAGCCCGCCCAGCGGGTTGTTCGGTTGCGAAACGATGAAATAGGAAGGCTTTTCCTTCTCGATGACGGCGTACACTTGGTCATAGTCAAAGGAATAATCCGCTCGGCACGGCACTTTGATGATTTCGCGTTGGAATTGCGCGGCATACTCTTCGTACATCACGAAATCCGGCTCCAGCATCAGGATCGGCCCGTCCCCCAAAAGGATCGTGCACTTCTGGATCCACTCATCCGATCCGTTGGCAAAAGCGATCAGGGCTGGATCTTCGCCGTGGAAAGCGGCGTACGCTTCCGTCAGGCGGTCGATGGCATCGTCCGTATACTCCTGGAAGCGCGTCGCTACAGCTATTTCGGCAATTTCTTCATTTGTCAGTGCACGGATGGGACTTTCATTTTTGTTTATCCGGATCATTTGTCGTCCCCCATTCTGACAGCCAAGGAATCGTGGTGGGCCTGCAGCGACTCTTCTGTCGCGATCAGCATCCCGGCCGGAGCCATTTTCCGGAACGTTTCTTTCTTCAGGTTCAGGACAGAGTTCGGGCGCAGGAAGTCGTTTACGGACAAACCGTTCGCAAAGCGGGCATTGCCTCCGGTAGGCAGCACGTGGCTAGGTCCGGCAACATAATCCCCGATCGCTTCAGGCGAATATTCACCGATGAAGATCGCTCCGGCTGTTTCGATGGCATCAATGTAATCTTCTGCGTCTTTTGTCTGGATCGAGACGTGCTCGCCTGCAATCAGATTCACGACTTCGATGTTCTCTTCTTTACCGCTAGTCAAAATCGGGAAGTGATTGTGCTTCAAACTCTCCTCGATGACCTCTATGCGGCTTTGTTTCGCTTTTTGGACAAGCAGTTCGGCTTCGATGGCGGCCAATTTCTCTTCGTTGTCGCAGACAAGGAAAGTGCGGGCCAATTCATCATGCTCGGCTTGCGCCAGCAGATCGATGGCAACCCATTCGTTGTTCGCCGTTTCATCAACGACTACAACGATTTCGGATGGTCCGGCAATCGAATCGATGCCGACATCTCCGTAGACCAATTTTTTGGCCAAGGCGACATATTGGTTCCCGGGTCCGACGATTTTGTCGACGCGCGGAATGGTTTCCGTACCGTAAGCCAAGGCAGCAACGGCTTGGGCTCCGCCTACTTGGTAAACGTGGGTCACGCCGCAGATATAGCAAGCGGCCAAGGTTGCCTGATTGATGGCGGTCTTTTGCGGAGGGGTCACGACGATCGTTTCCTTTACGCCCGCTACATTAGCCAATACGGCAGTCATGAGCACTGTGGAAGGATAACTTGCTTTGCCGCCCGGCACATAAATGCCGACTTTGTTCAATGGATGGATTTTCTGGTACAGTTCCCCTGCCGGAGACTGTTGCCATTTGATGCTTTCTTGGTAGACCGTGATGTTGTCGCGGGCTTCCTCCAAAGCAGCGCGCAAGTCCGCATCCAAGGTGTCATAGGCTTCCTTGATGACGCTCCGCGGCACTTCCAATTCCGTGATGTCCGCCCCATCGAAACGTTTTGCGTATTCGAACAGAGCCGCATCGCCTTTTTCCTGGACCGTCTGGATGATTTCCATAACGGCTTGCGTCTTCGAAAAGTCGATCGTGTTTTTTGTTTTGTAAGCTTCCTTGAACGTTTTAGTTGTGTACATTATTCGTCACCTTCAATTGGTTGATTATAGTCTGGATTTCATCATATTTGGAGAAATAAGCATGCTTGTTCGAAATCAGGCGTGCGTTTATGTCATCAAGCCGGACCTGCTCGCTCAACCCATTATCATGCAGCGTTTTGCCGGATTGGACGATATCCATGATCGCGTCCGCCATATCGATGGTAGCGGCCAATTCTACGGACCCATTCAGCTTGATGATCTTCACGGGTTGCTTGATGGAATCAAAATATTGTCTGGTGAAGTTCACGTACTTCGTCGCAACTACTGGATAAATGTCTTTCTTCTCTTTGCTGGCGATGGCGAAATGGCAATAGCCGAAAGGCAGATCCATCAGATTATTGATGTTGCAATTCTGCTCGATCAGAATATCGCTTCCGGTGATGCCCAGATCCGCGATCCCTTCCTCCACATATACGGGCACATCTTCTCCTTTAACCAAAATGAAGCGGGTATCCTTCGTCTGAATGACCAATTCCCGAGAAACGGACTTCAATGCTGTCGACCATTCCGTCAGGTTGATTTCATCCAAGTATTGGATAAAATCCTTAAGCTGTCTGCCTTTTGATAGCGCGATAGTAATCATTTTTTCCCTCCGTTAATTGTTGATGGCCATTCCGAATGCTTTGGAAGAGCTTGTGTATTGACCGCCCGATGCTACGGGTTCCGTTTGGTTTTCTCCGTAAAGTTGGATAAAAATCCCTTTGTAATAAGATTGGTTCGGCAATGCCAGCATATCCGCGTAGACGTAATCCACGTTCTTGCTTTTCAGCGTCGCTTCCCATTCCGCCAGTTCATTCAAATGTCCGGTCAGTTCAGGATAGTTTTCCTTCAGATAGCCGGCCTGTTCCGTAGGTGCTTGGTCCATCAAACCGATCAGCGGATGGTCCGCACCCAAACGATGCTTCAAGGCATCCTGGTTTCTTTCACAAATGAACTTGCGGACGGAAGGATCTTCCAACTCCCGCGGGCTCAGAATTTTTTTCAGTAATTTGTTATGGCTGACTACCGCAACCGATAAGGAAAGGTCCAATTCCTTCTCCATGAATGTGATCATATCCCCCAAAACCTCGATCTGTTTCGGAATCGAGTCGGTAAATGTTTCCACACCCAATTGGTGACGCTCTTTAAGCAGCGAATAGACCGGGCCGGAATAGGCTATTTTATCGGCGCGTAAATGGTACTGCTTGCGGTATCTCACGATGGCATTCGTCCAGTCACTGCGCAGGGCGAAAAGTTTATCGCCGCTTTGCCATTTATGCCGGTTCAGCATCAGATGCAAGTCATCATGAGACAGTTGTGTCCACTCAAATTTCTCTACGACTCCCAGGTCGATCAGATCGTACCCTAAGTGGTGGAAATGATGGAGAAACCCCATCTCTCTTTGTTTCTTCGCTAGCAACGATTCATTCGTCATCATTTCGTCCAAACTGTCTCACTCCCATTTCTTTTTGATAGTCCATCTGTTATCCTTAGAATATCGTTAGAATACCATTAGACGTTGGTGTTATCATACCATAGAAAGCCACCACATTGTATCCTAAAATGATGACACTTTACGAAGGAAGGAAGATAGAAGATGCTCAGCGACAGACACGTCCATACCCCCTATTGCCTGCACGGTTCATCCGATGCTTTGGAAAATTATGTGAAGGTTGCCATCGAGGCCGGCCTCGAGTCCCTCACGTTCACGGAACACGCGCCATTACCGATGGAAGATCCGCTTCCGGACAAAGACAGCTCAATGCGTCCTGAAGACGTCGATGCCTACCTGACCGATGTCCGTTCACTTGCCAAGAAGTATCAAGGCATCATCGAAATCCACGCCGGTTTTGAATTGGATTATCTGGAAGGAAAAGAAGCGGAAACGCGCGCCTTCCTGGAGAAATACCCGGAAACGGTCCCCCACTCGATTCTGAGCGTGCATTTCGTGCAGCTCGCGCCGGATGAATACTTC
>NZ_JBAWAZ010000259.1:0-4251 GCF_049589555.1 Trichococcus sp. | reverse complement strand
GGCGTTTCGGCATTCGGTCTTTCGGCAGCAATCGCACTTGGCGCTACTGGCTGAACGCCTCTCAATACGCTTGAATCCGTCATGCGGCCACCGTGGAAAATCTGCAAGATGGCTTTGGTGCCATTTTTCTTGATGGCTGAAGCCAATTTACTCAAACCTGGAATGAACACATCGGAAGCGACGCTCAATTCGCCTTCCCAACCTTTACCGTCGTTCTGAACATTTGCAGCGCCTGTTATGACCGCACCTATTTCACCGGAACGCAGCGCATAGTAATTGATTTCGTCGGATGTCACTACCCCATCATAAAAACACATTTTCGTCGTCATCGGTGCCATCATGATGCGGTTCTTTAACTCAAGGCCGCGTTTGAAAGTCAGTTTGCTGTTCATTGTTGACATATTTTTCTCTCCCTTTAGATCGCTTTTTATCATTTTACCGAGCCTGCCTGAAATTCCCAAACAAAAAGCTCGGGCCACCCACAATGCATGCACATGCATATATTTTATTACATGTTACTTCCTTTTGCAAGGGGTGACACTTTGAAGTATTTTCGAAAAAAACGTCCCACTGCAGTTTTGTATGCAGCAGGGCATTTTTTTTAATTTATCAATTCTTTGGACATGTCAGCCTTTTCGGCCACCAAAGGCTCTTTATTAGTAGTAGGCGTATGCATTATCAAAACCAGTTTTGACACCTTATTCATTTTTCACGAAAAGGCGTTACCGACCCAGCAACAACTTTTGCGGGATAGCAGGTTTCTAATAAAGCCAAACACACAAAGTTGTTTACGCTTTAGCTAATACTATTTTTCCTATTGCGCCAATTCATCCCACGATTGAATCACTGATATTCCCGATGCATCCAGCGAAACTATTCACGAATCAAGTCGCGAGCTTCCTCAGCGCATCTTAAAATTCTGATTTCAACCGATCAATCGCCAAATTTACGGATAAACCATACTTTGACCAGTTGTGTAAGAAATACATAGCCTACCATCATAACGGCAAGCAGAAGCCAGTAAAGCGAAGGTAGTGCGACAAAACCAAGCGTTCCCGCAAAAGGCGAGATGGTAAGCCAGGCAGCTACAGCAACAATGGCAACGGAGGAAATAATCAGCGGCCAGCTTGCGCGGCTCTGGATAAAAGGAATTTTGTTCGTCCGGATCACGTGGATGATCAATGTCTGTGTGAAAATGGATTCCACAAACCAGCCGGTGTGGAACAAAGCGGGGTTATTCCAAGCGTTGAACACATTGAGCATAATGAAAAATGTCAGATAATCGAATATCGAACTTATCGGGCCTATGACCAATATAAACTTCTCGATCCCGCTGATTTTCCATTGACGCGGCTTCTTCACCCAGTCTGCATCGACCTCGTCGGTAGGGATTGTTGTTTGCGAAAAGTCATACAATAAATTATTGGTCAAAACCTGTATCGGCAGCATGGGCAGGAATGGCAGAAATGCACTTGCGCCCACAACGCTGAACATATTCCCAAAGTTAGAACTGGCTGCCATCTTGATATACTTGATAATATTTCCGAATACGCGACGTCCTTCCATTACCCCCTGAGCCAAAACCAGTAGATTGTTGTCCAGCAGAATGATATCCGAGGATTCTTTGGCAATATCCACAGCACTGTCTACGGAAACGCCTACGTCAGCAGCTCTCAAAGCGGGCGCATCGTTGATACCGTCACCCATAAACCCGACTACATGGCCGTTGCTTTGAAGAGCGCGGATAATATGTTCTTTTTGATTTGGAGATAGCTTGGCAAATATGTTTATCGTATTAACAGCTTTCGCCAGTTCCTCTTCGCTCATAGCCTCGATTTGCGAACCAAGGAGAACATTATCAACCGCAAGTCCAACTTCCTTGCAGATATAGGTGGTCACAGCCTCACTATCACCTGTCAGAATCTTCACGTCCACACTCAAGTCCGCTAATTGCTTCAATGCCTCCGTAGCCGACTTTTTAGGCGGATCAAGAAAAGATAAATACCCCAGAAGGATAAGCTCCGACTCGTCTTTAACCGCGTAAACCGGCTCATCCGATGCTCCCGGCATTTCCTTGTATGACAGGGCTATGACTCGGAAGCCCTGGGCGTTGAGATCATCCACGATTTTCTTTGTGCTGTCCGTATATTCAGGCAGCATGGGCAAAACTTTTCCCTCAATTTCCACACTGGTGCAACACGCCATGATTTCTTCTACAGCACCCTTGCAAATCATTGTATTCATACCGGTTTCATCCTCTACAATGACCGACATGCGTTTGCGGGTAAAATCAAAAGGGATTTCATCAATTTTATGGTACTTCACGTTTGCCTGCAGGGTTCCTTCCAAATCGCCATGTTTCAGGATCGCTTCATCGGTGATGTTCTTCAATCCTGTATGGTGGTAGCTGTTCAGGTATCCGTAATGCAGCACTTTTTCGCTTTCTTCTCCGCGTACATCGAGATGCTTTTCCAAACCGATTTTCCCCTCTGTGAGGGTGCCGGTCTTATCTGTGCACAACACGTCCATGGCCCCAAAATTTTGAATGGCGTTCAGACGCTTTACGATGACCTTCTTGCGGGACATCATCAGCGCGCCCTTGGAAAGGTTGACCGATACGATCATAGGCAGCATTTCCGGAGTCAAGCCTACTGCGACAGCCATTGCAAAAAGAAAAGCCTCCAGCCAGTTGTGTTTACTGATCCCATTTACAATGAATACCACGGGCACCATAATTCCTATAAAGCGGATCATCATCCAGGTGATCCCGTTGATCCCTTTATCAAAACTTGTTAATTCACGCTGCTCCACAAGGCTGGTTGAAAGTGCCCCAAAATATGTTTTTTCTCCTGTATGGACTGCTACCGCAACACCTGTTCCGCTTATTACATTCGATCCTAAAAAGCAGAGATTTGCAATTTCAAGCGGATTATCCATATCTTTTGAGGCTGCAATAGATTTTTTCTCAATAGGCATGGCTTCTCCTGTCAGTGCCGCCTGATCGAGAAATAGATCTTTTGCAGAGATTATGCGCACATCCGCCGGGATCATGTCCCCCGCAGCGATGGTTATGATATCTCCTGGCACCAGCAACTTGAGCGATATCTCTTGTTCTTTCCCATCGCGAACAACCGTTGCCTTGTTGACGACCATTGCTTTAAGTGCTGCCGCTGCATTATCAGCGCGCATTTCCTGGAAGAAACGCAGTACAATTCCCAGTAATACCATTACTGAAATGACCACTGTTGCCCGCAGATCTCCCGTAAGGTATGAGAGCACTGCAAGTGAAACCAGTAATATCACCAAGGGATTCTTTAGATTATTGATTAAATGCATGAGAAGCGATTGAGGCTTTTCTTTTGCCAACTCGTTTAAACCATACTGTTGCAGCCGCAATGCAGCATCGGCTTCACTCAAACCAGTTAGTTGCGTGTCAAGCTGCTTCAAAACGGAATCCGTCTCCAATTCTGCCAACTCCAATAGTTCTTCTGAAAAAGTTTTTGCTGGTGCGCTATCCTGATTATGAGGCTGTTTTGAACTAATGATTTTTTCTGTCATGAAATACCACTCCTCTTAGACATAAAATATGGCTTATGAACGTTGAAGTGATTGAATGTTGTACTGACAGTGGACTTGAGTCAAAAGCACTGTCACAAAAGAGGGACGATTGTGTCATATAGAACGGGACAGTTTTTTACTTTTCCAGCATCTGGTAGTCAGGGACATAGCCATAGTCTGATGATTCCTTCCAGCTGATAGTAAATGGAGCCGAACTGATCAGTGTTTCCTGATAGATGATGGTGTCTGTGCTTTAACCAGGACGGAAATGTCGACGTAGCACGTATAGGCGTTCCCGCTAGACCGGAAAGATTACTCCGCGTTATCGCGAAAACGATTTTCTTCAAATTCATTATACCACTCCGTAAGAAAATACCTTTTTTCGTGCACACTTTTGCTCGCACGAAAACAAAAAAAGACTGTGAATGAGGTGTCACCCACTTCATCCACAATCCTTCTTCGTTTTGTCCAGTTATATCGTTTATATTTTACGCAACCATCGCAACCAATCAGTAGTCAGTCTGTTTACTGATGGCGCTCCAGTCTTCGATTTCCTGCAATCTTTCTTTCATCTCGGCGGACACGATGTTGACTGCATCCGTTCCCAGCAACAATCGTTTCGGAAATGCCTCTTTTTGGATAGTTTCGTAGATGACTTCGCCCGCTTTGTCAGGATCGCCGGGCTGGTCTTGG
>NZ_JBAWAZ010000258.1:0-12304 GCF_049589555.1 Trichococcus sp. | reverse complement strand
AGTCCACTCAGGAGAGCATCGAGAGCATCCTCCAGAACGATGCGGCCTTCTTGGACGGAAGCACTTATACGCAGACGGCAGCAGAAATCCGGAGCTATCCGATTCCCGCGAGCAACCGGGAGCTGCTATATCGGTTGCTGGACCGGTTGAATTCTAAAACTTCTACTATAACTACTTAAACATGGAGGAGGGATCAGTATGAATATTCGAATCGCAGCCGCAGATGACCGACAGGCTATTCTTGAATGCGTGGATGATGCTTATGGAATGTACATTGACAGGATTGGAAAAAAGCCTGCTCCTATGCTCGCGGATTATGCAGACCTCATTTCAAAGAGGCTTGTCTATGTGACAACGGATAAGGAACATAGACAAGGCCTCATCGTGCTGCTTTTGAAAGAAAACTACTTGTTGATTGAAAACGTAGCAGTCCGCAACATTTTCCAAGGACAAGGGATTGGCCGCAGACTGATCGAATTTGCGTTTATGTCAGCTGAAGAGGCCGGAATGCAAGAAGTCCGACTGTATACGAACGAGTTGATGAGCGAAAATCTTGTGTACTATGCCAAATTCGGCTTTATCGAATTGAATCGTTCTACAGAAAATGGGTACAGGCGTGTGCACATGTCAAAATCTTTGTGATTAGGTGACGTTATTCATTTTTAAAACTCAGCCCAAAATAAAAAGGCAACAGAACCCTCAGATGAAGGATTCTGTCGCCTTTTTGTCTGTTACTGTTTAAAGCAAGTCATTCAATTCGCGGATATCGTCTATCAGTGCATCCGCCGAGTCCAGTTCCCCGGGGAAGCCGAAGCCGTAACGGCAGCCCACTGTGCGGATGGGATGATGTTCGGCGACCTCGATGTCCTGGAAACGGTCGCCCACAATCAGGTAGCCGCCAGGGAAAACCGATTGGATCGATTCGAAGATTTCGTATTTGGGGATGAAGCTGAAGTCTTCGGTGCAGTACATGCCGTCGAAGTAGCGGTCCAAGCCGAAGCTTTCCCGGTGCGCTTCCATATAGGCGCGGCTGCAGTTGCTCAAGAAGACCAAGCGGTAGCCTTTCCCCTTCAATGCCTGCAAGGTTTCCAGAGCGCCATCGTAAAGGATGGCCTGCCCGGTTTGGGCTTTTTCCAGCAGGATCTGTCCGATCATTTTTGAGGCCTTTGATCGGATTTCTTCTTCCAGGTCAGGCATGAAATTTTCCCACATGGCTTTGCTGCTGTAGCCCAGCCACTTCGTGATTTCAGCATCCGCCCAATCCCTTGGTGCGGCGTGGCCGGCTTCAACAAGAAAAGCATAGGCTTGTTTGAAAGCGTGGATGTAATTCCGGGTGCTGTCATGGATGGTGCCGTCATAGTCAAGGATGATGGTGCGGACACCTTTGAACATTAGTTTTTCCATAGACTTTTATAGATTTTTGAGCAGGTTGGCCATTTCGATGGCGGATACGGCACAATCATAGCCTTTGTTGCCCGCTTTCGTGCCGGCGCGCTCGATGGCTTGTTCGATCGTGTCGGTCGTCAGGACGCCGAAGATGACCGGCACGCCTGTACTCATGGAGGCTGTCGCTACGCCTTTGGATACTTCGGAACAGACGTAATCGAAATGCGCCGTTGCGCCCTTGATGACGGCTCCCAAAGTGATGACGGCATCATATTTTCCGGAAGCTGCCATTTTTTGCGCTACCAATGGGATTTCGTATGCACCCGGCACCCATGCCAAGTCGATGGCATCTTCAGCCACGCCATGGCGTTTCAAGCCGTCCAAGGCGCCGCCCACCAATTTTGAGCCGATGAATTCGTTGAATCTTGCCACCACGATCGCGATTTTTAAATCCTGTGCAATTAATTGTCCTTCGATGATGTTCATTTTGTTTTCCTCCTGTTTGGTTGTTTTTTATAAATCCAAGTAGTGCCCCATCTTTTGTTTCTTTGTTTCCATATAACGCTGCGTTTCGTCGAAGATCTCGAGTTGGATCGGAATCCGTTCGGTGATCTTCAGGCCATGATTTTTCAATCCTTCTATCTTAAGCGGGTTGTTTGTCAGCAACCGAATCTCCTTCACGCCCAAGTCCTGCAGCATCTCGTCGGCCATGTAGTATTCGCGCAGATCGCTGGGGAATCCCAGCATCAGGTTCGCGTCCACCGTATCGTAGCCTTGGTCCTGCAACGCATAAGCGTGGATTTTGTTGACGAGGCCGATGCCGCGCCCTTCTTGGCGCAAGTAGACCAATACCCCTCGGCCTGCCTCGGCGATCTGCTTCATGGCCGCGTCCAATTGCTGGCCGCAGTCGCAACGTTTCGATCCGAAGACATCGCCGGTCAAGCATTCCGAATGGACGCGCACCAGAACAGGTTCTGCCGTTGTGACATCGCCCATGACCAAGGCGACGTGGTGTTCGTCTTCGTCGATTCTGCTCACGTAAGTGTAAATGTCGAATTCACCGTATTTGGTGGGCAGTTTGGCTTTGCCTTCGCGCTTGTAGAGCTGTTCGTTCTCTTTGCGATAGGCGATCAGGTCGGCGATTGTGCCGATCTTCAGGTCATGCTCTTTGGCGAAAGTGATCAGTTCGTCTGTGCGCATCATCGTGCCGTCATCGGCCATGATTTCGCAGCAGAGACCCGCCGGTTTCAATCCGGCTAAACGCGCCAAATCGACAGTGGCTTCGGTATGGCCGTTGCGCGCGAGTACGCCGTTGTCAACTGCTTTCAGCGGGAAGATGTGGCCAGGTCGGCGGAAATCCTCGGGCTGTGCGTCATCCTCCACTGCCTTCATGACGGTCAAAGAGCGTTCGAAAGCTGAGATGCCGGTGGTCGTCTCGACATGGTCGATGGCGACGGTGAAGGCTGTCCCGTGATTATCGGTGTTGCGGTCCACCATCGGAGTCAGCACCAGTTTCTCGGTGAGTGTCCGATCCATCGGCATGCAGATTAAGCCTTTCGCGTAGATGGCCATGAAATTGATGTTTTCCGGCGTCGCGAATTCGGCTGCGCAGATCAGATCGCCTTCATTTTCGCGATCCTCATCATCGACCAGCACAATGATTTTTCCGGCTTTGATGTCCGCGATGATTTCTTCAGATGTATTGAACATGTGGGTTTCCCTCCTTATTTCTTTCAGAAAAAGCCGTTCTCTTGCAAGAAAGCTTCAGATAGATTGCTTGGTTTTGTTTGTTTTTTAGGGCTCAGGCCCAGCAGTTTTTCCACGTATTTTCCGATGATGTCGCACTCCAGATTGACCGTTTCGCCCAACTTCTTCTCAAGCAGGATCGTCTCCGCTCCGGTATGGGGAATGATGGATACCTGGAACGAGTCGCTGTCGACCGTCGCCACCGTCAGACTGACGCCGTCGATGGCAATCGAGCCTTTTTCGATGATGTAGCGGAGCAGCTCCGGTCCGGCCGAGATGGTGATCCAGACTGCATTATCATCCTTGCGGTATTCCTTGATCGAGCCGGTCCCGTCGATGTGGCCACTGACGATGTGCCCGCCCAGTCGGGTATCGAGCTGCAGTGCCCGTTCCAGATTGACGCGGCCGCCCATCTGCAGGGCGCCAAGATTTGAGCGCTGGAGCGTTTCTGGCATGACGTCGGCTTCGAAGGCATCTTTATGCAGCTTCGTGACCGTCAGGCAGACGCCGTTGGTGGAAATGCTGTCGCCGATTTTTGTCCCGATCAGCACTTTTTTTCCGCCGACCGTGACGACGGAAGATTTTTGGCCGTGGCGGATGCCTTTTAAGTTGCCGACTTCTTCGATGATTCCAGTAAACATGAATTTCCTCCCACTTTCCTCTGTTATTCGTTCTTGGAAATGTAGCCTTCCAAGAGGATGTCTTCCCCGACGGTGCTGGCCTTCAGCTCGATCACGCTGAAAGCTTGGCACAGCTTCTCGATGCCATCTCCGCCGACAGGGGTTTTTGCCGTTTCCCCGCCGATCAGTTTTGGGGCGATATAGACTTGCACCTTGTCGACGATGTCCGCCTCCAGTGCGGAAAAGTTCAAAGTCGCGCCGCCTTCCAGCAGGATGCTGTCGATGCCGCGCTCCCCGAGGGCGCTCATCAGCGCCTTCAGGTCGGTTCGGCCGTCCTTGGCGGGTACAGTCAAAATCTCGATGCCGGCTGCTTCGAGCAGGGCGGCTTTATTGCGGTCTGCCCGTTCTGTCGTTGCGATAAGAGTCTTGGCCACATCCTGATTCTGGAGCACTTTTGCTTCCAGCGGGATGCGCAAGGTGCTGTCGACGATGATCCGCACCGGATTTTTTCCTCCTGGAATGCGGGAGGTCAGCTGCGGATCGTCCATGATGACGGTCTGGACGCCGACCATGATGCCAGTGAGGGCGCTGCGCAGTTGATGCACGCGTTCCCTTGCGGCAGGGCCGGTGATCCATTGCGATTCGCCGGTCCGGGTCGCGATCTTTCCGTCCAGGGACATCGCTGCTTTCATGATGACGAAGGGCTCTTTTTTGACGATGTATTTCATGAATATTTCATTCAAACGGCTGCTTTCTTCGGCCAGGACACCTGTCACCACTTCGATGCCGGCATCCTGCAGTTTCTTCACGCCGCGTCCGGAAACCAACGGATTCGGATCCAAAGCGGCGATGACGACCCGACCGATTTTCTTTTCGATGATTTTGTCGGAGCAGGGCGGTGTTTTTCCGTAATGGGAGCAGGGTTCCAAAGTCACGTAAATAGTCGCGCCCGCCACATCTTCCGTAGCCGAGCGGAACGCGTTCACTTCAGCATGGCCTTCCCCGAATTTTTCGTGGTAGCCGGATCCGATGATGCGTCCGTCCTTGACGATGATGGCGCCGACCATCGGATTTGGCGCGACGGCCCCGCGTCCTTTCTCCGCCAGTTCCAGAGCCATTTGCATAAAGTGTGTATCCTTATCTTGCATCTTTCCGTGCCTCCTTTTTCCAAAGTAAAGAGCCCTGAACAGTTTCTGCTTCAGGGCTCGACAAAGGAAGGCCAGCTAAACAAAGCCAAAAAATCCCTGGGCATAGACTACACCCAGGGATTGACATTCCGGTTCATGAACGGATGGCGCGAAAACGTTTTTTCTATGACAAATAAACGTAGCATGCCATTCGATAAATGGTTCTTGTCTTCTTTCATCCAGACTCTGACTGTCGGCTTCGGAATCTAACCGAATCTGCCTTAACGGCTCGTGGGCTTTACCACCGGTAGGGATTTTCACCCGTCCCTGAAGACTATTCAATTAAGTTGTCTCTAGGATAATCCCAATCAGTACTATTGTCAAATTAAAATTTTCGCAAACAAATGTTCACCCACAGATTGGTTCGGGAAGCGGCAAAGGCCAGTCTCTCGCTCGATGAATCGCGCCTTATTCTATACATATAATTAAAATAAAGTTTGTAATTGATTAGAATTGGGTATAAAATGAGTCCAATAATAGTTGCATCATGACTCGGAAATGATTGTTCGCAAGAACGACAGTGAGAATATAATTAAAAGGGGATGGCAGAATTTGGAACAAGTATTTCAAGGAAGAAGCTTATTGGCGGAAAAAGATTTCACTCGGGAAGAATTGGAGTATCTGATTGATTTTTCGGCGCATCTGAAGGATCTGAAGAAACGAAATATCCCGCACCGTTATCTTGAAGGCAAGAACATCTGCCTTTTGTTCGAAAAAGCATCCACTCGCACCAGAGCCGCTTTTACAGTGGCTGCCATCGATCTTGGGGCGCATCCTGAATATCTCGGGAAAAATGATATTCAATTGGGCAAAAAGGAATCCGTTGAAGATACCGCTAAAGTGCTCGGCAGCATGTTCGACGGTATCGAATTCCGCGGCTTCAGCCAAAAAACCGTCGAAGATCTGGCGAAATATGCCGGTGTACCGGTATGGAACGGCTTGACCGATGACTGGCATCCGACCCAAATGATCGCCGATTTCCTGACGGTCAAAGAACATTTCGGCAAGCTGGCCGGACTTAAGTTGGTCTATGTCGGGGATGGACGCAACAATGTAGCCAACAGCCTATTGGTTACCGGTGCTATTCTGGGCGTCAACGTCACGATCTGCGCGCCGGAATCATTGTTCCCGACGGATGAATTGGTTGAGATGGCGCAGAAATTCGCTGAAAAGAGCGGCAGTAAAATCGAAATCACGGCCGACGTGGCCCAAGGCGTGAAAGCGGCAGATGTCCTTTACACCGATGTATGGGTATCGATGGGTGAAGAAGATAAATTTGCGGAGCGTATCGACTTGTTGACTCCTTATCAAATCAATATGGAGATGATTGAGAAGACCGGCAATGATGATGTGATCATGTTGCACTGCCTGCCTGCTTTCCATGATACAAAAACGCAATATGGCCAGGAAATCGCGGAAACATTCGGCATGCGCGAGATGGAAGTGACCGACGCGGCCTTCCGCAGCAAGCATGGTCTTCAGTTTGAACAAGCCGAAAATCGCATGCATTCCATCAAGGCGATCATGGCTGCGACCTTAGGAAATTTATTTATTCCAAAAGTTTGATTGACAAAGTGAAAAACAGATGATAAATTTAATGCAAATGTCAAACAACATCTAACACAAATAAAAACTTTGACAAGAAGAGTAATCCATTTGCACAGTGAAGCGAACCTTGGAGGGTGAAAGCAAGGTCAACCGCGATGGATGAAAAGGAACTTTGAGTTGATAAGCTGAATGTGAACCATAAAGTTTAATCCGGTTGCCCCGTTATCGCAAAAGTAGCAATACTTGAGTCCGGCCTGCGCGCATGCTGGAGAATAAGGGTGGCACCACGAACTTTCGTCCCTATACTGAATCTATTTGATTTGGTATAGGCACGGAAGTTTTTTTGTATATCTGCAAGACTTTGTAAAACGGGCTCGGCCTGCGTTTGCAACAAATAAAAAAAGGGGGATGGGAAGTATGATTCATGTCAGTATCATTGGAGCAACAGGTTACACGGGGGTGGAATTAGTCCGATTATTGGGATTGCGCGAGGATGTGGTCTTGGATCATCTGACCTCCCGCACGTATGCGGGTCAAAAGATCCAGCATCTTTTTCCGCACCTGTTGGGGAACGTCGATCACACGTGTGAGGAATTGAATCTGGAACAAGTGACAACGGACAGCGATGTGATCTTTGTGGCCTTGCCGCATGGACACGCTTTGCCGATAGCCAAGAAAGCCAAAGAAAAAGGCAAAAAAGTCATCGATCTGGGAGCCGATTTCCGGTTGAAGGACGCAGCCGTCTATGAAGAATGGTACAAAGTCGCACACACAGAGCCGGAACTTTTGGAGGAAGCCGTCTACGGTCTGCCTGAATGGGACCGCGACGCGATCAAGGACGCAACAGTCATCGCGAATCCGGGTTGTTTTGTTACCAGCATTCTCTTGGGCTTGATGCCCTTGATGAAAAAAGGCTGGGTCGTACCGAACAGCATCGTCTGCGATTCCAAATCCGGTACGTCCGGAGCGGGCCGCGCCGGCAACGTAGCGAACCTCTTCACCGAGGTGGAAAGCAGCTTCAAAGCCTACGGGGTAGCGCATCACCGCCACACACCGGAAATTGAGCAGCTGTTGACACAAATGGCCGGCACGGACACGATGATCCAATTCACGCCGCATCTGGTTCCGATGAGCCGAGGCATCCTCAGCACCATCTATGCGACGGTCACCGAAGGGCATACAGCGGACGAAATCCACGCCCTTTTTGAGGAAACTTACGCAGACGAACCGTTTGTGCAGGTCCTGCCTGCGGGCATGTGGCCGATGACGAAATCGGTAAAAGGCACAAATAACTGCCAATTGGGTGTCACCTACGACGAACGCACAGGCCGGGTCATCATCGTATCTGTCATCGACAACTTGATGAAGGGTGCTGCCGGCCAAGCCGTGCAAAACATGAACCTGATGTTCGGACTTTCCGAAACGACAGGATTACAGATGATAGGGCTTTTCCCGTAATAACGGAAGACTGAAGGAGGAAATGGACGAAATGATAAAGAAATTACATAAAAGCGGTGTGACTGCCGCTGCAGGTGTGCAAGCCGCAGGGATCCACGCTGGGTTCAAGAAACGCAAAAAGGACATGGCGCTGCTGTATTTCCCGGATGGGGCAACAGTTGCGGGCGTCTTCACCAAAAATAAAGTCAAAGCGGCTCCGGTCCAGTACGATCAACAAGCCCTGCAGCAACATGACCGTTTCAAGGCGATCCTGATCAACAGCGGCAACGCGAATGCCTGTACAGGCAAACAAGGCAAAGCCGATGTGGAAGAGACCGTGAAGCTCCTTTCTGTAGAATTGAATATCCAACCGGAAGAAGTGTTGGTGTCTTCGACAGGCGTCATCGGGATGTTCATGAACATGGAGACAATGAAAAAAGGGGTCAAGGCGATCGCACCGGAAGTTTCCGAATTTGGCGGCGCTGCAGCCAGCAAGGCAATCATGACGACGGATACGGTTCCGAAAGAAGTCAGCTTCACCTTTGAAGTCGCCGGCAAAACGGCTACCATCGGCGGCATGGTCAAAGGATCCGGGATGATCCATCCGAACCTTGGCACGATGCTGGGCTACATCACAACCGATGTCGCAATCGGCCAAACAGCCTTACATGCTATGTTACTGAAAGCCGCGGATGCGACCTTCAACCATGCGACCATCGATGGGGATACGAGCACGAACGATTCTGTCTTTGTGGCCGCTACAGGCAAACTCGACAATCCGATGATTGGTTCTGCTGCTGATGCTGGCTATGCCGAAGTTGAAGCGGCTGTCCTGTCCATCTGCTCCCAATTGGCGCAGCTGTTGGTCAAGGACGGCGAAGGAGCGACAAAATTTGTCGAGGTGCTGGTTTCCGGCGCGAAGACAATGGCTGATGCGGTCTCAATCGGCAAATCGGTCGCAACCTCCAGTCTCGTGAAAACGGCGATGTTCGGCGAGGATGCCAACTGGGGCCGTGTCATCACGGCTGCCGGTTATGCGGAAACGGAATACTTCGATGCCGACGTGATCGACATCGCCTTCTCAAGCAAGAACGGCGAAATCAAGCTTTGTGAAGCGGGGATGGGTGTCGTGTTTGATGAGGAACTTGCGAAAAAAATTCTGGAAGCAGATGAAATCAACATTTTGATCGACTTGCATCTGGGAACAGAAGCCGCCAGCACATGGACTTGCGACTTCTCTTACGACTACGTGAAAATCAATGCGGATTACAGGAGCTGAGCGGGATGAAGATGAACAAGAGCAATTGTGAAAAAGCCGAAATGCTTGTCGAAGTACTGCCTTACGTCAACCGTTTCCGCGATAAGATCATCGTCATCAAATACGGCGGCAATGCCATGATCAATGAAGAACTGAAAAAAGCCGTCATGCAGGATTTGTTATTGATGAAATCGGTGGGGATGCACCCGATCCTTGTCCATGGCGGCGGACCGGCTATCAACGATATGCTGAAAAAACTGAAGGTCGAGAGCCACTTCGAGCAGGGGCTGCGTGTTACAGACAAAGAGACGATGGAAATCGTCGAAATGGTGTTGGCGGGCAAAGTCAACAAGGATATCGTCGGAACCCTGAACCAGCTCGGCGGCAAAGGCATCGGCTTGTCAGGGAAAGATGGCAATCTGATCCAAGCGCGCAAAAAATATCTGGAAAAGAACGGCGAAAAAATCGACATCGGCTATGTGGGCGAAGTGGAAGCAGTCAACAAGGAAATGCTGGAGTCGCTCATCTACAGCGGCTATATCCCGATCATTTCCTCCATCGGTATGGGCAAGGACGGGATGAGCTACAACATCAACGCCGATTATGTAGCCGGCGCCATAGCGAAGGCCGTTCAGGCAAACAAATTCATCCTGTTGACCGATGTGGAAGGGATTTTCCGCGATTACCATGATAAGGATTCCCTCATCTCGCGGATCACGCTCGAAGAGATCGAAGCATTGGAAGCGGATGGCGTCATCTCAGGCGGAATGGTGCCGAAGGTTGACTGCTGCATCGACGCATTGCGCGGCGGTGTGGACGGAGCGCACATCATCGATGGCCGTCTGCGCCACTCGATTTTATTGGAAGTTTTTTTCGATGAAGGAATCGGCACGATGATCGATCGTGAGAAGGAAGGGGTACTGGAATAATGAATGAAGAGATAAAAACAAAAGGGCAAGCCTACTTGATGAATACCTTCAACCGCGGAGCCATCTGTATGGTCGAAGGGCAAGGCAGCTACCTGAAGGATGCGGACGGCAAGCAATATTTGGATTTCCTGGCAGGCATCGCTGTGAACGCGTTAGGACATAATCATCCGAAAGTGACGGCTGCGATAGCGGAACAGGCGGCCAAACTGGTCCACTGCTCGAACTTTTATTGGATCGAGCCGCAAGTGCAGTTGGCGGAAAAACTGATCACGAATTCCGTTTTGGATAAAGTCTTTTTCGGCAACAGCGGAGCGGAAGCCAATGAAGGGGCCATCAAATTGGCGCGCAAATACGGACGCGAAGTCCACGGCGAAGGCTGCTACGAAATCATCACAGCGGATAATTCCTTCCACGGCCGTACGATGGCGACGTTGACGGCGACCGGCCAAAAGCAATTCCATAAAGATTACGATCCGTTCCTGGAAGGTTTCCACTACGTTCCTTTCAATGACTTTGAGGCTTTGGCTGCCAAAGTTACGGAAAAGACATGCGCAATCCTTTTGGAACCGATCCAAGGCGAAGGCGGCGTCTACGTGGGCGATCAAGCCTACCTGGAGCAAGTGCGTGCGCTCTGTGACGAAAAGGATATCCTGTTGATCTTTGATGAAGTCCAAACAGGGATAGGCCGCACCGGCAAGCTGTTCGCCTACGAAGGCTACGGCGTGGAACCGGATGTGATGACGTTGGCGAAAGCTTTGGGCAATGGCGTTCCGATAGGCGCGCTGCTGGCTAAAGATGCTGTCGCTTCCCACTTCAAACCGGGCGACCATGGTTCGACTTTCGGCGGCAACCCGCTGGTCTGTGCGGCAGCTTTCGCAACCATTCAAGCGATTGAAGACGAAAATATCTTGGCGAATGTAAATGAGATGGGCAACTATTTCGAAGAGAAATTAGTGGCATTCAAGGAAAAATACGACTTTATCCTCGATGTGCGCGGCAAAGGCTTGCTGCTTGGGATGGAACTGGCGATGAAGGGGGCCGACATCGTCGCGAAGTGCATGGAAAAGGGCATCATCATCAACTGCACGCATGATACGGTATTGCGTTTCCTTCCGCCGCTGAATGTGTCAAGCGCGGAAATCGACAAGGCTGTTGCAGTGATGGATGAAGTTTTTCAAACAATTGAAGCATAATGAAAGGAAGGTAAAGCATGCCTAAACGCACAGATATCAAGACGATCCTCGTGATCGGCTCGGGACCTATCATCATCGGCCAAGCCGCTGAATTTGACTATGCCGGTACGCAGGCATGCGTAGCCTTAAGAGAAGAAGGATACAAAGTCATCCTAGTCAACTCCAATCCCGCCACAATCATGACAGACGTTGAGATTGCTGATAAAGTCTACATGGAACCACTGACGTTGGAGTTCATCGCGAACATCATCCGCAAAGAGCGCCCAGATGCCTTGTTGCCGACATTGGGCGGCCAAACCGGTTTGAATATGGCGGTGGAGTTGGACGAAGCCGGCATTCTGGATGAGTACAAGGTCGAATTGCTTGGCACGAAACTGACTTCCATCCAACAAGCCGAAGACCGTGATCTGTTCCGTCAATTGATGGCGGAATTGAATCAGCCGGTTCCGGAGAGCGATATTATCCACACGGTGGCGGAAGCTCTGGCTTTCGCGGCGGAAGTCGGTTATCCGTTGATCGTCCGTCCGGCCTTCACAATGGGCGGCACCGGCGGCGGCATCTGTTATGATGAAGCCGATTTGCGCGAAATCGTGGCCAACGGCTTGCGCTACTCACCAGTGACGCAATGTCTGCTGGAAAAATCGATCGCTGGCTTCAAGGAAATCGAATATGAAGTGATGCGCGACAGCAACGACAACGCGATCGTTGTCTGCAACATGGAAAACATCGATCCGGTCGGCGTCCACACAGGCGATTCCGTCGTCGTGGCGCCTTCCCAGACCTTATCCGATAAAGAGTACCAAATGCTGCGCGATGTCTCCCTGCAGATCATCCGCGCCCTGAAAATCGAAGGCGGCTGCAATGTGCAGTTGGCATTGGATCCGTACTCGTTCGACTACTACATCATCGAAGTGAACCCGCGCGTCAGCCGTTCTTCGGCTTTGGCGAGTAAAGCGACCGGTTACCCGATTGCGAAGATGGCGGCGAAGATCGCTGTCGG
>NZ_JBAWAZ010000257.1:0-1831 GCF_049589555.1 Trichococcus sp. | reverse complement strand
TGCATATCCCTGAACATACGCTGAGCGGACGCGAAAAAGCCCTTTTGAAGCAGTTGCTGCTAAACGAGGCCAAGACGACATCCGACATCCCGAAGAATCCTTGGGCCCAGTTTCTGTTGGGCCAGACGACCGAAATTCCGACCGGACTGGCGCAGACCCAACTACTCCAATTCAGACTCTCGTACCGAGAAGAGGACGCCGGGTCTTTCGATCAGACACTGTGGCTCGATGCCTTCAGCCAGACATTGCCGCTTGTCCGCGAATGCTTCTTTTTGAACGGCAAAAGCGGTGTCTTCATTCTCGACAGCCCGGAACCCTACTGCATCGATGAGGAATTGGCGGCGGTGCTTGATATTCTGGATGACGACTTCAGCTTGCGGACCGACTTGTATCTGGGCCAACGCTGGCCTGTCGATGCCCGCCTGCCGCTCCTTTTCGAAGAGGAAAGGAAAATATTCGCGGCCAGCCGAACGATAGCCAAAGGCAGCAAGATCATAACGCTTGCCGCCATCGCGCTTCCATATTTCATCTCGGAATCAGGGAACCAGAATCTAGTGCTGCAAGCCTTGCAGACCGCGATCAATTCCATCGACGGCACACACGAACTGATCACGGCCATGTGGCAAAACCAAGGAAACCTGTCGAAAGCGGCAGCCGACCTTTATCTGCACCGCAACACTCTCCAGTACCGGATCGATCGCTTTTTTGATGCGACTGGCCTGGCCTTGAAGAGCATGGATGACCTCGCCTTGGCTTACCTCGCTATTACTGTACTGCCCGTAACGCCCAACAACTAAAAAACGGCTGTCCCGCATTCGGGACAGCCGTTTTCTCTTTTTAAAGCACGTTGCTTACGGGAAAAAGTATTAATTGGTCCCCCATGGAGAAAGGAATGGGATGCCGTAGTTCCGGTTGTCCGATTCTTCCCGCTTATTGGACAACCGGCTATGCATTCGGACTCTAGCTGTCCGATTCTTCCCGCTTATCGGACATCCGACTATACAATCGGACTCCAGTTGTCCGATTCTTCCCGCTTATCGGACATCCGCCTATGCATTTGGACCACGGTTGTCCGATTCTTCCCATTTATCGGACATCCGGCAGTATAAACGCAAATAAACAAGGATTGTCTGCAAAAGAGACAATCCTTATTTCAACATTCTTATCTATGAAACTTGTCGCCTACGTTGTCTTTTACATCGCCAGCTTTGTCCTTTAAATCAGAGAATAGGTCCATTGCTGATTCTTTCCAATCGCCTGCTCTGTCCACCACACGCAGGAAGCCGTCGATCTCATCATCCGTCAAATCCTCGATTGCCCGTAAAAGCTTTTGGCTGCCTTTCAGATGGTCCTTCACGAAGTTCTTCATGCGTTGACGGTTCAAATAGGAGCCGATCTTGTCCACTGCTTCTTCCTCGTATGCCAAGGCTGCTGCAATCGCCGCAATCGCTGCTGTAGCACCCAAACCGATCAACAATGCCTTTTTGGAATTCTTCATTTTATTTGTTCCCTCCTCTAACTTCTGTAACTATATTTTAGCACAAACGGTAGCGATAGCCGAACAATAACCCTGTCTGCCAAATGAGGACCTGCTGCTCTTAAGAATTTACCGGAATTTTTTTGTCTTTGTTTTCCGCCTTGGCGGGCTTCACGGAAATCCGGATGCTGCCTTTTTGGGCGCCAATCGTGACGGTATCGCCGAACTTGATAAAGCCGCTCAACATTTCTTCACTCAATTTGTCTTCGATTTCTTTTTGGATCGCGCGTCTGATCGGACGTGCGCCGTATTCCGGATCGAAACCGGCTTTTGCGATGACATCGATGGCTGCAG
>NZ_JBAWAZ010000256.1:0-5696 GCF_049589555.1 Trichococcus sp. | reverse complement strand
ATTCAGGCCGGATAGTAAAGCTACTATGCAATCTTTAGGCGGCACTTGCTGTCCGAAGCCCAGAGATTCAATGCGGATTATCCGAAGAAAACGGCTCTGAAACAAACAGACCCTCCGACAACTCATCTGAATTGTCGGAAGTTCCTCAAGTTTTCACTGCAGCACTCTCCGCTAAGCTAACTCACAATCACAAATAATAACCTGAGTCCGTTCTGTCTTGGTGGGCTCATTCTTCATACCAACTGATGTCGCAGCCCGGCAGAGCGTTCTGTAGCATTTCTTGTTGTTCGGCGTTGATGCCCGCCTTGCTGATATGCAGTTTCCCCAACTTGGTCAAGCCCATCAAGGGTGCGATATCGCTGATTGGGTTATTTTTTAGATCTAGGTACCATAGCTCCGCCAAATTCGCCAAAGGGGTAGCATCGCCGGTCTGATTGCCGGACAGATTCAAGTGCCGTATTTTGGTGAGACTGGCCAAGCTGTCGATGTCACCGATCCGATTCTCGGCCAGATCGAGATAAACCAATCCCGTCATATTTGCCAAGGCAGCGACGTCATTCACCTGTGCTCCGCTGATTTCAAGGTGCGTCAGTCCGATCAATCCAGCCAAACTGCCGATATTTTCGACTTTTGTGCCGTTCAAATTCAAGCGTGTCAGCTTCGTCAGGCTTTTCAATGGCGAAACGTCACTTATTTCTGTGCCGCTCAAATCCAACGTCAGCAGATTGCCGAGGCCGGCTAAGGTGCTGGCATCGGATATTTCAGTTCCACCCATGTTCAACTCCATCAACTGCGTCAAATCTGCTACAGCTCCGACGTCACGGATGCGTGTGTTATCCAGTTCCAGGATGGTCAGTTGCGTCAAGCCTGATAGAGCTGTGATATCTTTGACTTGCGTGTTCCCTAGGCTCAGATAGCGCAACTGATTTATGCCAGCCAAGACGCCGACATCTTCGACTTCGGTGTTGCGCAGCTTCAGCGACTGCAGGCCAGTCAAGTCGGTTAACGGGCGGATATCGCTGACGGCAGTATCGTTCAAATAGAGCACCTCAAGCTGATTCAATCCGGCTAATGCGTTGATGTCCTCCAAATGGTTGTTGTTGAGGTAAAGGGTCTTTAGCTTCGTCAAATCCGTTAAAGCAGTGAGGTCCTGGATTTGGGTGCGGCTGATATCCAGATATTCAAGTTGCGTCAAACCGGCCAGCGCGCTGATGTCGCTGATCTGAGTGTCATTCAGGTGGAGTATCCGCAGATTCGTGAAATGTTCGATTCCGCTGATGCTGTTGATATCCTTATTACCCAAATAGAGCGCATCGACCGACTCGACATCGCTCGCAGTCAGGTCTCCCTCTTCTTTACCAATCAATTTACGCACATAATCTTCAATAGCTTCATCAGCGAAAGTCAGCGGCTGATTTTCTTTTGTGGTTGTGGTTTCTGCGTCTGTTTCCGGCTTGCCCGCGGATTGGATCGTACTCGTTTGGCTGTCCTTTGCTGCATCCTGGCCCGATTCCATTTTGTCGGAGCAGCCAGCCAAAATGATCAAAGTCAACAGTGTTACCAGCCTAGTTCTATTTTTCATGTAAAATCACTCCTTTTAAAAAAGCGCATTGGAGCTGACGATGGAATCCATTATGACTGGATTATCTCAGGAGATGGTCGTGTAAACGGGTTAATTTATATCTTGATTATAAGCTTCCTCTGCCCAGATCGCTAACTTTACGGATCTCTTGACCTAGACACTTATTGGCACATTTTGCGCTACAGCTTCTTTCAATCAGAAAAATAGCCCGCGTCGAGGAGAGCAGGACGACGGCAATCGCGACGTAAAAGGCTTTCGTGAAGTCTCCGTTGTTCGCAGCAGCCAATGATGCAGTCACTTTCGGCGCGACGAAGGCAGCGCTCGAAAAGCCGATAAAGACGATGCCGTAGTTGACGCCCTGGTTCGCCGGTCCGAAGTTATCCATGACAAGTCCCGGGAAGAGACCCATCACGCCGCCGAAGCAGAGCCCCAAAGTGACGCTGACAAGCAAGATGAAGGTAAAAATAATGGCACTATAGATGATGATGACCGCCCGGATCTGACCGAAGGTGAACAACGTGCGAGGTGTCCTGCTCCGGTGAGTGGGCTCCCACCGGAGGACAGCGGTACCTAACGGACTCCAACTCCGGCGGGCACCTCCTCATCGGAGGAAAAGACGCATATGTGGGCCGAACTCCGGCGTAGCCTGCGTTCGCCGGAGGAAACAACTTCCGCCGCCCAACAAAAAACCACCCGCTACAGGAACGGATGGTTTGATTTTGTTTCATTTGACATTTATTATCCCATTACCGCCAACACAAGCGGCATCGCGAAGATTCCGATCAGAATGGAGACGGAATTCATGAATGCGGAGGTTTCGACGTCACCGCCCGCTTCATCGGTGAAGCCGGTCGCCATGGAAGCGATCGGCGAAAAGAAAAGCATGCAGAGGATCGTCTTCACGACGGTTGAGATCGGCAGGAAAAGGACGATCAGGATGGAAAAAATCAGCGAAAAGCAGTAACGGATGGCCAAGTATTTGAAGGCCAGCTTGAAGCGATGGGCATCCAAGCCCAATTCCAAACCGATTCCGATCATCAGCATCGCCATGAACGTGTTGGCGCCGCCCACCGTGGATGTAAAAGTGATGACTGCATCCGGCAATTGCACCCCGAACAGACGCATCAAAAGCAGCAACAGATAGGTGTCGAACAGCGGCGAAAGGAACATGAGCTTGAGGAAGCCCCCAAATGTCGTTTTTTGTGTATCATCCGCTACCGAACGGGACCAGCCATAACCTATTCCGGCAGCTCCGAAGGAATTGCCGACATCGAAAAGGGATGCGAAAATGATCGACTGTGGGCCCATCAATCCGGCGATATATGGCATCGCAAAGGCCCCGACATTGTAGCTGCCGAGGTTGATGATTCCGAAAGCCTGCGCTATACCGCCTTTCCGTTGGTTCACCAGATAGCCGGTGATTTGCAGGACCAAGTTAGCTATGAGGCCGATTGCGGTCAAAAACAGCAGATTGTAGGTGATGTCGAACGTGTTGAAACTGGTGATCAGGGCACAAGGCAACGTGATCCGCAGAACGATTTTCGAAAATTTCGGGAAATCTTCTGCGCTTACCCATCCGATCCGTTTGATGACGTAGCCGATTACGATGATCACTATCAATGATGCGGCTTTTGCTGCTATTTCCCCCATTACGTTCCCCCTGCTCGCGTTTTTCCCTTAATTATAGCAAATAAAGTGCACTCGTATCCGTTCATTCTGCATTTTGTAATCGCGTTACGGATTCCTTTGAATACGGTCGGAGAATTGAAAAAAGTTCCGTCTGCCCCAATAATAATCGGGGGACGGAACTTTCAGCCAAGGCGATCAAATCGCCAAAACAGGCTCGTTATTCTTCATATTTCAGAACGGAACGCTCGCCCAATGGTTGGACCTCTCTGTTGTTGCCTTCATAATATTCGTTGAAGGCTGCAATTTGTTCCGCGGAAACTTCCACAGTGTTCGCCATCACGTACCACTCGACATTTTCGGTAAGCGGTGGTGTCGTCAAGGAACCTAGGTAATGGTAGTAGCTTTTGTTGGCTGGAAGCAGCTCGGCAACGTTGAGGCTGAGTCCGCTCGCAACGTCTGATTCTTCGTTTGCCTGCACATCATCCAGGATCGCCTGAAAAGCAGCATTTTCTGTTCCTTCTTTAAAGAAGACCGCAATGACTGCTAAGCGTCCATCCTGTGCCTTGTGGACAAAATGCAGTTCGATCGGGAAACTTTCCCCATCCACCGTGTGTTCGCTCGGGGAATGCAGATGGAATTGTGCCAATTCAAAACCGCGTCCGGCAATCGTCGCTTGGCCGCCGTCTTCGATTTCGATGCTGTGCCCGTTATCGACCACATCGATGATCTCCTCCGCATAGTCCAATGTCAGGGAACCGTCCGTGGTCATCGCTTCGGTTGCACTCGTTTCGATATTGATCGGGGATTGCATCGCGCCGGATTCGAAGTCCCATTCATCCTGGTTTTCATAATCCAAATGTTCCTCAGCGGCTGCTTCGGTTGTTTCTTCCGTTGTTTCCTGTGTGGTTGCTTCTGAAGTCTGTTCCGTCGTCGCTTGAACGCTGCTGTCCGTTGCCACCGTTTCTTCTTGGCCGCAACCGCTCAGTCCCAATAAAGCGAATGCCCCCAGAACCGCTAAAACTTTTTTTAATCCTTTTGTATTATTCATTTTTCCAATCTTCCCCCTCAAAAACAATATCTATTTATTATATAATAATCCGCAATTAAATTATCAAAACAACCGCGATAAACAATAATTCAACAGATGGCCCCTTCTGTCAGCTGCATTCAAAAGGATATTGCGAAGAGGAGAAGGCGGGTCTATATGGTCCCGTCAGTCATCGCGCAGGACCACCTCGTACCCAAGTTCGCCCAACATGCGCATATCCTGTTCGATTGTGATGCCGTCAGTCGTCAACATATCGCCGGAAATTGCCGCATTGGCGCCGGAAAGGAAACACTGTCTGCCTTTATCCGCAAGCAGCCCCCTTCCGCCGGCCAATCGGATATAAGCATCGGGAGCCAGTAGCCGGAAAATCGCGATGATCCGGCTCATCTCCTCGTCGCTGATGACTTCGTTTCCCTCGAACGGTGTGCCCGGGATGGGATTCAGCAGGTTGACGGGTATCGAGCAGATGCCCATCTCGCGCAGGTCGATGACCATGTCGATGCGGTCCTCCATCGTCTCGCCCAAGCCAATGATGCCACCACTGCAAACGGTCAGACCGGCCTGTTGTGCGGCCCGGATGGCGGTGATCTTGTCGTCGTAGTTGTGGGTCGTGCAGACATTCGGGAAGTTCCTTCGCGAAGTTTCCAGATTGTTGTGGACGCGGGTCAAACCCGCCTGCTTCAGTTTGGCGAATTCCGTTTCCTCCAGAAGACCGAACGAGCCGCAGAGTGCGATGTCCGATTCCTTTTGGACAGCTTCCAGACTTTCGCAGACCTTGTCCACTTCCTTGCTGGACAACGCCCTGCCTGAGGTCACGATGGAATACCTCAGTACGCCGCGCTCTTCGTTATATTTCGCCTGTTCGACGATCGTTTCCGATCCGATGAGCGAGTAGGCATCAACTTTCGTGCGGTAATAGCGCGATTGGGAACAGAACTTGCAGTTTTCCGAGCACTTGCCGCTCTTGCCGTTGATGATCGTGCAGACATCGAACACGTTACCGCAGAAATGTTCACGCACATCATTGGCGGCTGCGCAAAGTTCTTCGAGCGGCGCCTCTATCAATTCCATCGCTTCCGCTTTGGTAAGGTGTCCGCCTGCATAGAGCTTATGTTTGATTGCTTCCATTGTTCTCAGTTTGTTGCTGGCAAGCTCTTCATTGTTTAAGGATAAAGCAGATTCTTTTTTGCTCATCATTCTTCTCCATTCTATTTGTTATAGTCATTGAATCAATGATGGCATAGGCAAAAATTTATGTCAACCTACGAAATAAACGGGGTAACATTGAAAATGACGGAGAAAACGTGATGGTTCCCGTTTTGGGTGTTTTAAAGCGGTTGTGCTGGGTTGTGCTTTTCCTGTGTATTGCGGAAAGCTCAAAAAAACGAAACTCAAGCATACGTTTGCTTGAGTTTCGTTTTTTGTTGTTTATTGATC
>NZ_JBAWAZ010000255.1:0-23220 GCF_049589555.1 Trichococcus sp. | reverse complement strand
TTGCAGCTCTTCCGGAACATAGACGACCATCACAGCATCGCAACTGTCCTCATACCCGCCTTCGTACAGCAATGGAATATCCAGCACGATCAAATTGTGCCCTTCCAAAATATAACGCTCTTTTTCTGCCTGTATCCAATCATTGATGCGCTCCTTCAGCAACACATCCAGTTCTTTACGCTTCTCCCTATCCGAAAAGATCAGCGCTCCCAAACGTTTGCGATCCAGCGTGCCATCAGGCAGCAGATAGGCTTCCCCAAAATGTTCGATGATGTCCGCTAACCCCGGCGCACCCGGAAGAACGACAGCCCTTGCTCCCAAGTCTGCATCGACAACCGGAATGCCCGCAGACAAAAACAGCTTCGCTACAGTCGATTTCCCTGTAGCGATGCTTCCTGTAAGACCCAATATATAACTCATGTTCGTTTATCTCGCCCCTTTGTACGCAACGTCGGTGATGTCTGCTGCCTTCGAACGCGTCTTCGGCAGTTGTTGACAATGCGGACAATAATGCGTCCCTCTCTGTGCAACCCTTATTTTTTCGATCGGATGGCCGCAGTTTGGACAAGGTTGTCCGGTCTGTCCGTAGACGGCAAGGGAGACTTGGAATTTACCTGCCTCCCCCAACGTGTTTTTGTAGGTTCGGATAGTCGACCCTCCGGCTTCAACCGATCTGCTGATCACATCGATGATGGCCTCTTGCAGTCTTTTGGCTGCAGCCGGTCCGATCGTGTCGGCTGCTTGCAGGGGATGGATCCTGGCTTGGAAAAGCGACTCATCCGCATAGATATTTCCGACGCCGGCAACAATGTTCTGGTCGAGGATGACCGCTTTGATCGCCCGATGCGACTTGGCAAGATCTTTTTTGAACTTACTCAATTTGAAGAAATCCGCGGTCGGTTCCGGCCCCATCTTTTTGAAAGGTTCATAATCATCCCGCTTTTCGATCGGCAACAGCGTGAATTTGCCGAACTTGCGCACGTCAAGGTAACGCAATTGGCGGCCATCGGCGAGATAAAAAATGACATGGGTATGCTTCTTGATCGGTTCACCGGATTCGCTCACCTCATATTTGCCTTCCATCCGCAGATGGGAAATCATCGCCCAGTGGTCCAACAAGAAAATCAGATACTTGCCGCGGCGTTCGATGGTGTTGATCTGTTCCCCCCGCAGGACCGTCTTGAACCGTTCAGTGGAGAAAGGCGGCGTGATCATACGATCCCAAAAGACGGCTACATCTATGATGACGGCTCCTCCGACAAGGTTAATGAGCCCCTTGCGGATGGTTTCTACTTCTGGCAATTCCGGCATAAGCAGCCCCCTTTCTTTTTATCAGATTGTTCCTTGTTTATTTTGCTTCATACCAGCTGTCGCCGAAATTACTGTCCACTTTAAGCGGCACAGCCAAGGAGACAGCATGCTCCATGATTTCCGGCACCAATTTTTCCAATACCGGAATTTCTTCTTCCGGGCATTCGAAGATCAGTTCATCGTGAACCTGCAAAAGCATATTCGCTTGAAGACCTTTTTCCTTGAGGACTTTATCCATCCGGACCATTGCCACTTTGATGATATCAGCGGCAGTGCCTTGGATCGGCGAATTGATGGCAGTGCGTTCCGCAAAGGAGCGCAGATTGAAGTTGCGGTTATGGATGTCAGGCAGGTAACGGCGTCTGTGGAATAACGTTTCGACATAACCGTTCTCTTTCGCTTCTTTGACGATGTCCTCCATAAATTGCTTCACACCTGGATATTTTTCGAAATAACGGTCAATGAATTCTTGAGCGGCTTTTCGGGTGATGTTCAGGTTTTGGGACAAACCATAATCGCTGATTCCGTAAACAACCCCAAAATTGACGGCTTTCGCTTGTCGGCGCAGATTGGCGGTGACGTCTTCCGGTTTCTCGATGCCAAAAACACGCATCGCGGTCGAGGTATGGATATCCTGGCCTTCCAGGAAAGCTTCGCGCAGATGCTCATCCCCGGAAATATGCGCCAGCACACGCAATTCAATCTGTGAATAGTCGGAGGCGAACAGCTTCCAACCTTCTTGTTGCGGAACGAAAGCTTGTCTGATTTTCCGGCCTTCCTCCATCCGGATCGGGATGTTCTGCAGGTTCGGATCGACGGAACTCAAACGGCCGGTCTGCGTCAACGTCTGTTGATAGCGCGTATGGATCTTTCCGGTTTCCGGTTTGATGAATTTCAAGAGCCCTTCCACGTAGGTCGATTGCAATTTGGCCAACTGTCGGTAATTCAGGATGTGCTCAACGATCGGTGCTTGCGCCTGCAGTTTTTCCAGCACATCGACCGCTGTCGAATAGCCCGTTTTCGTCTTTTTGATGGCGGGCAAGCCCATCTTCTCGAACAGGATGACACCCAGCTGCTTCGGTGAGTTGATGTTGAACTCTTCCCCCGCTTCGGCATAGATGGTTTTCTCAATTTCAAGCAAACGGCCGGCAAATTCTTCTTTCATGGTCAAAAGACGCTGCGGTTCCACCTTGATCCCTTGGATTTCCATGTGCGCCAACACAAATGACAATGGCAGTTCCATTTCGTAATACAGGTCTTTTTGCACATTACTTTCCAGTTCCGCGTTCAATTGGGCAAACAGCGCTTGGATCGCTTTCACTTTGCGCGCCAAATGATCATGCAACACGGTGTCTTCGGGAACGGCAGTTTTAGCGCCTTTTCCGTAGATGGCCTCATCAAAGGAGACATCGTTGTAGCCATATTCCTGGGCGACTTGCGCCAGGTCTTTGCTGTTGTCCTTCGCATTCAGGATATAGGAAGCCAATAGGATATCAAAATCGATGCCTGCCAGCGCGATGCCGGCATAATGCAGCATGACCATCGTCCGTTTGCCGTCGTACACGATTTTGTTGGCTTCGGCATTCTCAGCCCATTCCTTGAAAGCGGCACTTGCCGCCATTGTTTCCAATGAAGCCGTGTATATTTTTTCGTCCGTGCCCCAGCTGACTGCAAGGATTTTCCCGTCGTGGTAGTTGTCTTCAAGCATCTCCACATACAGAGCCATCCGGTCCGTAAAATGCTCGGGACGGATTTCGGTCAGGACTTCGAAATGGATATCCTCGAAGGATTCCGAGCGGTCTTCCGAAGCCACGCCCAGTTTATCCAGGAAGCCATTGAAATCCATTTCGCGATAGAAGTCGGTCAACTTGTCGATCTGCTTGCCTTCAACCGCAAGGTCATCGAGCTTCAATGTCACCGGCGAGTCCAGATCAATTGTAGCCAGCGTTTTGCTCATGAATGCATTTTCTTTGTCATTGATGAGATTTTCTTTCATCTTGCTTTTCTTCAGTTCATCGACATGCTCGTAAAGGTTTTCGATGGAACCATATTCGGTAAGAAGCTTCAAAGCAGTCTTCTCGCCGACTTTGGTGACGCCCGGATAATTATCCGAGGAATCCCCCATCAGACCTTTCATGTCGATGATCTGTTTCGGTTCGATGCCGTATTCTTCACGGATGACGTCCGGGGTGTAGGATTTCAATTCCGACACACCTTTGACGGTGATGTCGACCCGGATATTATCTGTCGTCAATTGGATCATATCCTTATCGCCTGAAATGATGACGACATCATAGCCGGCCTGATCGGCCATCCGCGAGTAGGTCCCGATGATGTCATCGGCTTCATAATTTACCAATTCATAGGTCTTGCCGCCGAAAGCATGGACCAAGACGCCGAAATAAGGCCATTGTTCGGACAACTCCGACGGCATGCTGGCACGCCCGCCTTTGTAATCATCATAAAGGGCATTACGGAAAGTCGTTTTACCTGAATCGAATGCAACCAACAGATGCGTAGGCTCTTCTGTCTGGAAGATGCGTTCCAATATATTATTGAAGGCGTAGAGCGCGTTCGTATGCAATCCGTTCTTGTTACGGAACCCATCCAGATTCGGCAATCCGAAAAAGGATCTGAAAGCCACACTGCTGCCATCCACCAATAGTAATTTATTCTTTTTATCAGTCATCTGTTTACATCCTAACTCTGCTTATTCTGAATCGTCTGCTGTCATGGATGCGGGATCAGTTCCCGAATCGACAGTTTCCTCGACTTCAGTTCGCTCGTTCATGATTACGTTCTCTTCCTCATCAAAAATCAACTTGCGAGGCGTCTCTACGATCAATTCAGCATCCAACACACGTTCATTTTCCATGTTCGTTCCGACAACACTGATTGTCACTTGTTCGCGGCGCTCATCCACGCGCTCCACTTCAAAATTGAACGTGATCGTGCTATTGTGGTAGATCGGTTCAATCACATTCAAAGAAACGTCCACAATATGTGAACCCGGACCTGGTAAATGTTTGGAAACATTGCTCGTCAAAATCCCCACCAACAAAACGGTTGGTACGATCGGCTTATGGAACCGAGTCGTCTGCGAATAATCATGTTGAATATAGAGCGGGTTCCCGTCATTCGTCAATCCAAGATAGAGCAAAATATCTTTGTCTTCGATGATTTCCGTGACGGTCAGCGAATCCCCCTCTTGAATTTCATCAATCGATTTTCCAAGCTTTATATCTTTCAGACCCATTTTCACTTTTCCTTTCTTTGAACACATATATGTCTATCATATCAAAAACGCCGTTCCGATAAAAGCCGTTTAGCTGTTTGAAACCATTTATTCCGAAAACCGGAACAAGCCCCTCACCTGCTTGCATCAAAAAAGCCCAGGAAGCGATCCCTGGACTAATAGTGTGTGATGAATCCTGAGCTCAGAGTTTGAGCACTAACGAGGTTCAGGACCAAGCAGCCCGGTTTTGGCTGAGTGGGCCTGAACAGCGTTAGGCGGAGAACTCTAGGATTCAGAACCGTTCTATGTATTAATTTGTTGTCGGTACGCTGTGGCTCAACAGTTCTTCATAAGCCAGTTCAAATTTCTGAACATCGCCCGCGCCCATGAAGATGGCGACTGCATCGTGGAACTGCAGCAACGGGGACATGTTGTTGACGTTTAATACTGTTGCGCCTTTTTCGATTTTGTCAGCCAAATCGCCGATTGAAACCTGTCCGTCCTTTTCGCGTGCGGAGCCGAAGATATCGCAGAGGAAGACCTTATCGGCCAATTCCAACGACTCAGCGAACTCGCTAAGCAGAGCAACCGTACGCGTGAAGGTATGCGGTTGGAAAATCGCAATGATTTCCTTCGTAGGGTATTTCTGCCTGGCTGCATCGAGAGTAGCGCGGATTTCGGATGGATGATGGGCATAATCGTCGATGACGACCATATCCGAAATGTATTTCTCGCTGAAGCGGCGTTTTACGCCTGAGAAAGTCTTCAGTTGCGCAGCCACCTTGTCATTGTCCAAGCCTTCCAGCCAGCAGAATGTGATGATGGCCAATGAGTTAAGGATATTATGCGTGCCGAATGACGGGATTTCAAAATGACCGTACATTTCGCCATTTATTTCCACGTCGAACTGACTGCCGGTTGTATCCTTTGTGACATTTTTCGCGACAACATCATTATCTTCAGCAAACCCATAAAATGTGACCGGATATTTGCCTTTCAATTCACGGACATACGCATCTTCGCCGCAAGCGATGACGCCTTTTTTCACTTGGGATGCAAATGAATCAAAAGCGCTGTAAACATCATTGATGTCTTTATAGTAATCCGGGTGATCGAAATCGATGTTCGTGATGATGGCGTAGTCGGGTGAATAAGCCAAGAAATGACGTCTGTATTCACAGGCTTCCAACACAAAATACTCCGCATCTTCCCGACCGAAACCAGTGCCATCGCCGATCAGATAGCTTGTCGGTGCAATCCCGTCCAACACATGGGACAACAAACCGGTCGTGCTCGTCTTACCGTGTGAACCGGTAATGGCGACGCTCGTATAGTTTTTGATCAAGTCGCCTATGAAATCATGGTAGCGGATGACCGTCAAACCGAGTTCTTTCGCTTTCGCGATTTCCTCATGGGAGTCAGGAAAAGCATTCCCTGCGATGACAGTCAAACCGGGTGTGATGTTCGCTGCGCTGAATGGCATGATTGTGATGCCAGCATCATCCAAGCCTTTTTGCGTAAAGAAATAAGTTTCGACATCCGATCCTTGGACGCGATAGCCTTTCCCATGCAGGATCAATGCCAACGCACTCATCCCAGAACCTTTGATGCCGACAAAATGATAAATCGTTTCCGTTTCCATAATTACCTCCAAATGAATATGGAAGGTTAGTCTTTCGGCTACCTTCTGATGTTTGTGTCTCAAAACAATCGCTTAGGACCTGATGACTTGCTGTCCATTTATTGAATCGGAACCAGTATAGCACGCACAGATTAAGAAAATACTTAAAATTATTTAAAATTTGAGGTCAAACATGTCAATAATTTCATTGCATCATCAACCCAGCGCACAAATCGGCCTAATGTTTCAATCCGATGACTAAAAATAAGAGTGGCTTACCGAATCGGCAGGCTCATGAACGAATTTTCCGGCTGTATCATAAGAGCGTTCCTGCTCCATGATGCCCAACAGCGAGCGGTTCATTGCCCGTTTGGATTTGCCTTCCAATGGTTGCAACTCACTTGTTTCCACGCTGTCTTCCTCCAGGGCCACATCGTCTTCAACAGGTGGCGCAAGTTCGAAAATAAGCAGGTCCGAGCTGTTCTTCTTCAATAATGCCGTAATCGCGCGATAATCGATTTTCTTTTCATTCAGGTTTTCCCAGCCTTTCAACGGTTCCGGTACTTCGGTCAGTTGGAAAGGCCTTCTGCTTTTATAGGATGCAAAAGGGTGCATGCCCAGTTCCGTGCGGCGCTCCTTCTGTTTTTCGTCCTTCAGTCTTTTTTTCTCGACCGCAAAAACATCTTCAGCAGGCTTCACAGTTTTATCCCTGAAGGATACAAATGCCTCCTTGTTGTGGCGGATGTACGGGACTGTGTCCATCGGGTGCAGCAAATCTTGCGAAATATAGGAGGACGGTTGTGCAGAATCGCCTTTTTTTTCCAGCATACCATGCTCTTCATCCTCTTTTTTCAGGTAATTCGGAAAATCAAACTTATTTGTTGCAGGATGACTTCCTTCCATTCCTGAACGATGGTCATGCCGAAAAAAACTTGGTCCATCATAGCGACTCATCCAGTCAGCTCCTCTCTTGTTTTGCTTCCGGGAAAACTATGCCCGGTTTCAATGGAATTCCTTTATAATAGTACTTCTTTTTGAGAAAAATTTCTATAGTCTTATTTGGAAAACGCTGCGCCTATTGCATAGCTGTCATCCAAGACGAGGATGCCTTTTTTAGGGCTTGCGTTTTCGAGTTGCAGTTCTTTGGCTGAACAGATCATGCCATGGCTGGCTACGCCGCGCAATTCACCCGGCCAGATGATCAAACCGCTAGGCATGACAGCGCCTGGCTTGGCTACGACGACGCGTTGCCCTTTTTTGATGTTGGCTGCACCACAGACAATCTGCAGTACTTCTCCGTTGTCAACTTCCGTTTGCGTAACGGACAGATGGTCGGAGTCTTCATGCGGCACGCATTCCTTGACGTAGCCCACAACAAATTTAGGTGAGCGATCGACAACGACAGCATCACTGAAACCTGCCGCTTGGATCAAAGCATTCACTTTTGCGACTTCTTCATCGGAAAGGATAACTTGCCCCTTTGCATCCAACGTAAGCGTATCTGAAATCGAAAAGAGATTGTAGCCCATCGTTTCATTTGTATGGTTGTTGAAAATGCGTGTCACATTCCCTTTTGATTCGCAGGATTGTTCTTGGCGGACAGCGATATCCCCTTTCGTCAACAATAATGTATCCCCGACTGCTTCACGATTATAAAAACTTAACCACATGTTGTATTTGCCCCTTTATGTTTCTTCATTTATTATTGCCCAAACGAAATAGTATCACAATTCACCCAAAAAGGCTTCAATCTCTTTTTGCGTCTTCCGGTTGCGTGAAACGAAACGCCCCAAAAGCTCTCCCTCAGCATAGACGACAAAGCTCGGGATTCCGGAAATCTGCAGAGCTTCACCCAACGTACCGAAATCATCGCGGTCTATTTCAACGAAACGAAAATCCGCGAATTTGTTCTCAACTTCGGGCATGAACGGACGGATGTAATGGCAATCCGGGCACCAGCTGGTCATGAAGACGAATACCGTTTTTCCCGAATCGCGCAGTTCTTTGAATTGATCCAAATCTTTCAGTTTATCCATAATCAAGCTCCCCCTCAGTTCATGTCCATGATGGTTTCATAAGTGCTCTTGTCCAATGCTTTGATGACTTGTGCGACCATTTCCTTGGCCGCCGCATAATCATCGATGTGGAACATCGTCTGATGCGTATGGATGTAGCGCGCGCAGACGCCGATGACCGCGCTCGGCACCCCGTCGTTCATGACATGGGCGGCTCCCGCATCCGTTCCGCCTTTGGAAACGAAATACTGATAAGGGATATCGTGCGTTTCCGCCGTATCCAACAGGAATTCGCGCATTCCTTTCAAGGTGATCATGCCTGGATCCTGGATCCGCAAAAGGAACCCTTCCCCCAGATGGCCGAAAGTATCCTTTGTCGTCGTAAGGTCATCCGCAGCCGAGCAGTCCACCGCGAAGAACAGATCCGGCTTGAACTTGTGCACGGCCCCTTTTGTCCCCCTCAGTCCGACTTCTTCCTGGACGTTGGCACCGGCGATCAACGTGTTCGGCAACTTTTCATCCTTCAATGCTTCCAGCGTTTCCAGAACGACCGTGTTCCCGTAGCGGTTATCCCATGCTTTTGAAATGATTTTTTTCTTGTTGGCGGTCCAGATCGTTTCGACTTGGGGAACGATCGTATCTCCTGGACGGACTCCGAATGCCAACGCTTCTTCTTTCGTATCGAAACCGGCGTCGAACAGGATATCCGTCACTTTGACTTTTTGGCCTTCACCGGTCCCACGCAACAAGTGCGGCGGAACAGATGAAGAGATAACAGGAATATCGCCATTGGACGTCTGCAGCGTATAGCGCTGTGCTGAAACGACATAGGCATTCCAACCTCCGAGCGGCACAACCCGGAACAGCCCGCGATCCGTGATGCCGGCAATCATAAAACCCACTTCATCCATATGCGCCGCCACCATGATGCGCGGCGCCGTTTTATCTGCATGCTCCCTGATTCCGAAAATACCGCCCAAACCGTCCGTTTCGATGCGGTCCACCAACGGGGCCATTCTTTCGCGCATATAGTTCCGGATATTGCGCTCATTTCCGCTTGTGCCCTGCAATTCCGTCAATTCTTTGATCATAGCAAATGTTTTATCTTCCATATTTGAATGGAGCAGCACACATCTTTAACCTTATGCCGCTCCCGGTCCTCCTTCATTGTCTGACTATTCTTCCCATTATAGCGCAGCATCCTTGTCATAGCAACGATTCCATTCGATCCGAAGCATTGTCCGGCCCAGGAAACGTTTCCTTTACGAAGCCTTTTGCAATCGACGTTTCCCTATTATTTTTTTCGTTTTATTGCTATACTTGGGGGAGAAAAAAGAAAGCGCATCAATTTGAGGAGGAACACATGATGAACTTTTTGGAAAAATGCATGTGCAAAAAACACAAAGAAGAAATCTTAGGCGGTATTTTATTCGGAGCCGGACTCGTGCTTGGTTCAGTCGTGACAGCCCTTTGCTATGAACAGAAACGGACCGTAAACGGCGACAAAATACTGGAAAACGTCAAAAAGATGTTCTTGGCCGAAGCTCCGATTGAAGGATCATGGATCGAATTGCACCCAGTCCCGCTCAGTCGTTATTCTTCAAAAACGGATGTATATTACGGCGGAATCTCACGTAAAGAAGAAGGCGTTTTGGTGCAATATGAATTCATCGCCGACGCCTACACAGGAACCATTTTGGACTTATACAAACTATAAAGAAAAGAAATGCGATACCAGCCCGCTCTGCCTCGAAAGAAATTTAGGAAATCGTGCCGACTGAGCATCGAAGAGCGCAATAGGTACGATTTATCTAATTTCCGAGAGGCAGGCTTGGATCGCTGGACATCGTTAATGGCACAACAGAAAAAGGAAGGACCAAAGCTGCGATTGCTTTGGTCCTTCCTTTTGTTTTCTATTTTTCTGAATCAGCTGCTGCTTTTTTCGGGAACGCTGCTTCGACGCGATAGATGCGGTCTCCTCGGGAAGAGAACTTCGCTTCGTACTCCGTCATGATGTTTCCCTCAAAGTCGCTCTTGTGCAGATCCAACCACACTTGCTTCAAAGTCATTCCGTATTGCGAGAAGCTCGCCAACGAATATTCGAATAAGCCTTGGTTATCCGTCTTGAAATGGATTTCCCCGCCGGAAACCAGGATTTGCTCATAGTTCCGCAGGAAATTTTTGTAGGTCAAGCGGCGTTTATCGTGTTTGGACTTTGGCCACGGATCGGAAAAGTTCAGGTAAACGCGAGCCACTTCGCCCTCCGCAAAGAAATCCGCTACATTCTCTCCGTCTGTATTCAGCAACTGGACATTTTTCAGACCAGATTCGATCATCTTATCAAGCGTCATGACCGCTACGCTCGTCTGGCGTTCGATCCCGATATAATTCACTTCCGGATGCATGCGGGCCATCTCAACGATGAACTGGCCCTTGCCGGAACCGATTTCCACATGGATCGGTTGCTCGTTGCCGAAGCGTTCCTGCCATTTCCCTTTCCAATCCGCTGGTTCCATCACTACATATTGGGTACTTTCAGCCAATTTTTCGGCAGCCCATGGTTTATTTCTTACGCGCATAATTCTCCTCTTTCTTATCTGTTTTTTTTCGAAAAAAGAAATCCTTTCCGTCCGTGTAAAAACGAAGAGGATTTCATAAATAACTGTTTAGGCGATTCTGATAAAGCTGTTTCAGCAACAGAATCAGTTGGTTCATTTCCACATTGCGTTCCTGCGAATGGCTCTTTTTGATCAGGCAGAGGCACACCATCATGCTGTACCACTCCAACCGGCGCTCCATATTGTCATTCATCTGCAAGCCATACTGTTCCAACCATACTCCCCATTCTTCATGGGGAACGTATTGCACAAGCAAGGTGCTGATGTCCGAAAACGGATCGGCAATTTTGACCATTTCCCAATCCACCAGATACAACCGGTCTTCCTCATCCAACAGGAAATTTTTCCGATTCACATCTCCGTGGCAGACCGTCTTTTGCGAGTCGTCGATGCTGGCGATGCTGTTCTTCACATATTCAGTCACCTGTTGAAGGACCGAATTGGATTTCAAGTCATCCGGCAGATCTGCAACGTAAAGGTTGTAGAAATTGATTGGGTTGAAGATTTCACCCTTTACCTTCTGAAGCATCTTCAGGAGATTTTCGGAATGATGGATGCGATGCAGGATGTCCCGCACGGTCTTCCCTTTCATCTCATCCGGATTCAATTCCCTGCCGTTGAGCCATTCCTGAGCTGTCAGGACATCCCCATTGCCGACCCGTTTGGTCCAGATCAATCGCGGTGTGATTCCCTCAACGGAAAGCGCAGCTAAGAAAGGTGAAGAGTTTCTTTTCAAAAAGACTCTTTCCTCGGCTCTGGTGCCCATATAAGCTTGTCCTGTGTCTCCTCCGATGGGATGTAGCCGCCACCCTGAGTCCATTTTATAATCCATCGAGCTCATTCCTTACTCTAATCTTTAGTTTTGAAAAGCGGTACAAGCCCGCTCTGACTCGAAAGAAATTTAGGAAATCTGGCCCTGAATGAGCATCGCAGAGCGCAATGGGTCAGATTTATCTAATTTCCGAGAGGCAGGCTTGGACCGCTAGACATCTTTTTAGGTGCATAAAATATTTTGCAAACATGTGAAGCACCAAAGGTGATGCACTTTTAATTTGATAAATTTATATCATTGAAAAGAAGGAGCCGGGACGAAAGCCCCAGCTATCTCGGTCTGCTCTTCTGTTCATACGCTACGTGTTCATTCGGCGACGCAGATCATTTTGCTCTGAAAGCGCAACGACCATCGCTCGCATACAATTATCATTTTAGATTTCTTTACATAGTCAGTCAAGAATATTTCATGGGGTTTCGGAACTGAACCGCGTTTAACCTGTGCATCAGTAACTTGCCGCTTCTCTTTTTTCTGTGCGGCCGCCCATGTAAAACTGGATGAACAACCAGATGAACCCGGCGTTTAAGGCTATTGAAGCTAATCCCGTCTGCCAACTGTTGTTGATGAAGATGATTCCCGCAAAAAGGAATCCTTCCACTCCCAAAAGGTAGCCGAGCAAACGCTTGAAGCCAGCAAATTTATCTTCACGTTGCGTCGGATAAAGCCGGTAAAGCATATTTTCATTGAAATGGAAATACAGCGGCAGCAACTGGAATCCTGTCAAATAAAGGAACAACAGACTGAGCCCTAGTGAAAATCCGGCTGACGGCGTGAACAGAAGCAACAGCATCCCGATGGCCAACAGCCGGAAAAACAAGCCGCTGTAATCAGTCCCGCGCAAAAATGCCCGTGCATATAAATACTGGTAGGAATTGTTTTTGCCTTCAACGCGGTGCAACAAGCCGTCGAAATATTTTCTCCTTTTCGCTTTGCTCTTCACTTGCGGAACATCCGTAAACAGATTGATGACCCGGTTTATGCGAGCCTTTCTTTGTTCCTCCGAGGCGATCATCTGCTCCCATTGATAGAGCGGATAGCGCGCCTCATACGCCACTTGTACTTTTTTACGCAGAAACATAGTATACAGAATTACAAGTACCGGCGCAACCCATGGATGAAAAAATATCGCGACGCTGAAAGATAAAATCGCCGCGCAAGCCAAGTAGAGATCATTTTTTTGGCGAACTTTCCTGTCGCCTATCTTCAGGCCCAGTTCCTGCAGATCCAAATGGATGATTTTCAACAGAATCAAGGTTGCATAAATCGGCAGCAAATCACTTGCCCCGATCGTTCTCCCGGCAAAAAGCATCGGCATCGCCGCGGCTGCCAAAAAGAATAACAGAATCGCCGGAAGGATCAGGCTGTATTTCTTCGCTTTGCTGAAATAGTTTCCCCATTCCTTTTCCTTAGCCAAGAGGAACACTTGATCGGCCGGCTCCAAAAAGGTCGCCAGCTTCCCGACAAAGATGCTGCCGGAAAAAATAGCCACAATCAAAAGCTTTCCCCAAAGGAAATCCGGCGTCACGGTTTTCACGAATTCAGAATATTGGTAAGCCAAAGCTCCCAGCAGAAAGAGGAGCACGAGGACGAAATGATCATTGAAGATATATTTGCTGTAGCGGCTGAATTTTTTCAGGTGCAGTTGCTGCCTTCTTTTCCAGATACTTTCCAGGTTCATGGTCGATCCACTTCTTTCGTCAAGCTGATGTAAAGCTCATCCAGACTTGCTCCCGGCATGCCCATTTCCCGCTGCAGGTCAGCCATCGTGCCTGTCACTTTGACCTCGCCATGGTGAAGCAGGACGAAATTATCGCATTCTTTTTCGGCAGAAGCCAACACATGTGTGGACATCAAAATAGCTGCACCCTGCGCTTTTTTCTCCCTGACCATCTCCAGGAACGAGTGGATGCCAAGCGGATCCAGCCCCAGGAATGGTTCATCGATGACATATACCGGCACATCCAACATGAATGCGCAGACGATCATCACTTTTTGTTTCATGCCTTTGGAAAAATAAGCCGGAAACCAGTCCAGCTTGTCCTCCAGACGGAAATCCCGAATGTAGCGCATCGCCTTTTCCATGGCGACTGTTTCCTTGATTCCGTAGGCCATCGCCGTGATTTCCAAATGTTCCCTTAAAGTGAGCTCTTCATACAGCACAGGTGTTTCAGGAATAAAAGCGAAGGACTGGCGATAACGTTCCGTGTCCTCGCGCAACGTTCGGCCATCGATCGCGATCTTTCCGCTGAAAGGCATCATCAACCCGATGATGTGTTTGATGGTCGTGCTCTTGCCTGCTCCGTTCAATCCGATCAATCCAGTCAATTCCCCGGATTTGACCTCAAAATTTATATTTTTTATGACAGGCAGTTGCGTATAGCCGCCCGTGACGTTCTCCAATAATAGTGACATTTAACCGTCCCTTTCGCATGCGTTTGTGCCTTATATTATAGCACAGCCTTGCCCCATCCCAAATATCTTGCTGACCGAAGCATCAATTCGACCCCAGCATATCAAAAAAAAACCAAATATGATAAAGTTAGAGCATAGAATAAACTAGATTATGAACAGAAAGAGGTCAGGCATATGACAGATTGTATTTTTTGCAAAATAGCGAACCACGAAATCCCGAGCAGCATTGTCTATGAAGATGATGTCGTCATTGCGTTCCTGGATTTATCACAAGTGACAAAAGGACATACGCTGTTGGTACCCAAGAAGCATGTAGCTGATATTTTTGAATATGATGAGGAATTGGCGAAGGAAGTCTTTTCGCGCATCCCTAAAATCGCGCGCGCAATCGAACGCTCCAGCGATGACATTTTGGGATTGAACATTCTGAACAACAACCGATCGATAGCCTACCAGTCTGTTTTCCATTCGCATATCCACTTCTTGCCGCGTTACGAAGATTCGGATTCGGATGGTTTCGGATTGAAATGGAAGACGCATGAAGGGAAATATTCGCAGGCAGAGTTGGCAAAAGTAGTCGCATCCATCAAAGAGAGTCTGGAGGAATAGATATGCGCTCATTTATGGAAGGAATAGTATTCGGTACGGTAGTCGGTGGTCTGCTAGGATTGCTTAATACCCCCCGCAGCGGAAAAGAAAATCGCGAGAAAGCGAAAGCTTACCTTGAAGACAACACACTTGCGGTCGAAGACCTCAACGTAAGCGTCCAAGGTCTGCGCAACGCGATCCAATCATTGACCAACGAAGGGTTGGCTTCCGTCAACGCAGTTTCGGAGGAAGTCACAAAATCGATTGAGAGCTTTACGCAACAGGCTCAACCCAGAATCAACCGCATCAACGATAAGCTTGCAGTGTTGACGGAAGACATGGAAAAAGTAGCTGCCAGCATGGAATCACAAATGCCTGCACCTGCGGATGCGCCAACTTCATAACGGAAATAAAAATACGACGTTCCAAATGCAAACCGGATAACCGGTCATTTGGAGCGTCGTATTTTTCTGCGCACAGAACCTATTGAGTACACTCTAGAACCCGCTACTCATTCTTGTTATCAGCCTGTTTGATAAATTTCTGTATCGGCATTTCTACGAAAGATTCCCTGAGTACCTGTTCCACTGTCGCAGCCGCTTTATCCAGTTTCGCCGCACCAGTTTTCGTCAAGGACGTATAGATGATCCGCCGATCCTGCTCGCAAACATTACGCTCCAACGCCCCGCATCCCTTCGCCTCAAACTTGCTGACCAATCTCGAAACTGCGCTTTGGCTTAAGCCGACCTTTTCCTCCAGATCCTGGAGTTTCAGCTTTTGATCCGCTTCATGTGACAGGAAATAAAGGACATAGAACTCTTTCAGAGAAAGGTTATGGTTCGCCTGCAAACTTTTTTCCAACGTGCTCTCGACTTTCAGATGAAAATTGTTGATCTCCAGCCATTGGCAAAACACAGAACTCATTTCACATTTCACAATGTTTCCCCCATTCCTTTCTTTTTGTCAACTTATGATACCAAATATTGGCATTTTGAGCAATCTGCCACGACTCACGGACAGCGTGCCCTCTTTTGTTCTATGTTGCGTTTTTTTGCCTGTTTCCGAATCATGCTTCAGATATGAATTTTCTGAGAAGTTTGCTAGCGTTTTTAAGGAATATTTTCCATAATCACGGCGTTTATGATATATTTATAAATGGTTATTCATGAGATAGATAAATAGAAATAGATAGGAAGTGCCACATTCATGAAAAAGAAATTAGCATTGACGTCCGTTGCTTTCTTGACGGCCATCACATTAGCAGGCTGCGCGACTGGCGAAACTGTCGCAACGACTCCAGCAGGCGATATCACAAAAGATGAATTATACGACGCAATGAAAGCCTCAATCGGCGAAACCGTCTTGCAACGTCTGATTTTGATTGACGTATTGAACGATAAAATCGGAGACAATGAATTGGAAGCTGAAACAGAAGCTGAACTGTTGACGACAATCGAACAATACGGCGGAGAAGAAACATTCAACTACATCTTGTCACAATCAGGCTTCGCAAATAAAGATGAATACCAAGATGTATTGTATCTGAACAAACTGATCGAAGCAGCCGTCAGAGCTGAAACGACTTTCACGGATGAAGAAGTGGAAGCCTATTACGAAGCTTACCAACCACAAATCAACGTACAGCATATCTTGGTTGCGGATGAAGCAACTGCTGTAGATCTGATCAGCCAAATCAATGCAGGCGCAGATTTCGCGGAATTGGCTAAGGCCAACTCCACCGACACAGCAACTGCTGAAAACGGTGGAGAAACAGGCTTGTTCGGAAAAGGCGATATGGTCGCAGCATTCGAAGAAGCAGCTTATGCGCTTGAAGTCGGCGAAGTGACACAAACACCAGTCGCTACCGAATATGGCTACCACGTCATCAAAATGATCGAGAAGACAGAAAAAGGAACATTGGAAGAAGAACGTGAAAACATCGAAACAGTGATGATGGACGAAAAACTTGCCGACAATGATTACCTGACATCCGTCATGTCCACAATCGTTCAAGCAGCGAATGTTGAAATCAAAGACGAAGACTTGGCAGCAGCAATTGATCAATTCTTGCCTGCTAAAGAAACAAGCTCATCAGAAACGACCTCAACAACTGGAGGAGTAGATTCTGCAACATCTGAATCTACCACTGCTGAATCGGCAAACTAATATATGATAATGTAAAACACGTGAATCACCGTTCTTTGATGCCGGTGATTCGCGTGTTTTTTTGCGTGTTTCTGAAATACGGATGTGTTGCTGCTTGACGGATCTCCCCCGGCAAGGCGACAGTGATGTCGTCGACTGTTTGGCGCTCCGGCACCTCCAAACAGCCGACTGGCAGGCCCTGTCTTGACTGTTCGTGATTCCGTCACCTCTGAACAATCGACGGACGGAGTATGTCTTGACTGTTCAGCAAACCCACCTATCCAAACAATTGACACATTGCCCTTCTCTCGGCTGTTTGCCTCCACTCAAGCACCTTTCAGCCGACATCTCACTTCACATCGACAGGTACGCAAAAAGGACACAAGGCTGCTCACCGAAACAAGCAGGCCTGTGTCCTTTTGATTATTGCCCTTCTTCGGAAGGTTGGGCAAAGATTGGTTTATAGAAACTGCGGTTCTCCAACCCGAAAATCCGCTCGCTGAACGTTCCCGGTGTCGTGCGCAACAAAGCCGTGTCGATCATATTGATGGAAGCATCCAAATTATCAAGGTGATGGATGATTTCGGCTTCCAAAAGATGCGGTGTTACCGGTGATCCAAATTCCTGTTTGCCGTGATGCGCCAGAACGATATGTTTCAACAAGATGACTTCTTCGCTGTCCTCATCGATGTTCAGGGACAGACAAGCTTTGGTGATTTCTTCATCAATCAGGACGATATGCCCGATCAGATTCCCTTTCAGCGTGTACTCGGTCGACATGCTGCCGCTCAACTCAATCGTTTTCCCGATGTCGTGGAGAATCACTCCCCCGTACAGCAAAGACTTATTGACTGATGGGTAATGTTGAATGACCGTTTTTGCCATCCGCAAGATCGATACCGTATGGAAACCGAGTCCGCCAACGATAGCGTGATGATGACGTTTCGCAGCGGGATACTCGAAAAATTCCCGTTGATATTTTTTGAGTATATGGCGGACAATCCGGTTGATCGGTGCGCTCGTGATCTCAAACAGGATTTGGCTGACTTCCTCCACCATTTCTTCAGATTTCAGCGGAGCACGCTCCATATAGAGTTCCGGTCGGCTTGGTTCCCCTTCGCGGGCGAGCCTTAGTTTTGTGATGCGCAGTTGAGGATTGTTCTGATACATTTCCCGTTTGCCGGTTACGGCAACGACTTGGCCAGCCTGGAATTGCTGGATGTCCTCCTCTTTTGCGTCCCAATACTTCCCGTCAATCTGACCGCTGCGGTCCTGAAAAGTAAAGGCGATGAATTTCTTGCCATTTTTTGCCAGACGGATATCCGCACTTTTGATCAGCACATAAATTTCAAAATTATCATCTATTTCGTGTTCATATATTTTTTTGGCCACCCCTATCAGCCCCTTTCACTCCTATTTTAACATGTATACTTGTTTCTGTGAAAATCGTTGTACGCAAGCGTCGTCGAACGTGAAAAAGAGCACCTGCACGTCTTCACTCAGCTCTTCCAGCAACGTAAACATGATATTTTTCCTGTCTTCATCGAAGTTCACAAACCCATCATCGATCAAGATCGGCATGCTGACGATATCGGCAGTATTCTTCACAAATGCAAGCCGCAGCGCAATATACAACTGTTCCACCGTTCCCTGCGACAATTCATTCGGTAAGAAGGTCGTTCCGTCCTTACGCTGCACCTTCATGCCGTTCTTTTGGAACGCGATGCCGGTGTATGCACCTTCCGTCAACCGACTGAAAAAGGTTATCGTATCATCCAACATCAGCGGCAAGCGATCCTCTTTCCCGTACCGCAATGCCCCTTCGATCCATTCTCCGGCGGTAACCAAGCCGGCCCACTCGATGGCAAGGTCCCTCAGCTCGGTTTCGGCCAAAGCGAACTCCTGCAGCAAAGCACTGTAGGTCCCGCCTTCTTCCAATTGTTCCAGCTGATGCTTCAGTTCAACTTCCGTTCTCTGCAGTATCGACAGTTCGGCCTTCAACCGTTGCATTTCCAGTTCATTCTTTTCATAGAGGACCGCGCTTTTCTTCGCATCGCCATAACGATCCAAAAGTTGCTCGCGCCCATTGACTTGCTCATCCAGTAATTCCTTGCGTTTGAGGTTCTGTTCTTGTTTCTCCTTCAGCGCCAACAACTGGTAAAATTCTGCTTCCGTTTTTGCGTTTGCCTGATCCAACAGCCGCTGCCTCTGTTGATGGGACTCGGCAAGGTCGCGTTGGATCTGCTCCAACTCTTGCTGCAGTTCATTGATTTTATCCTGAACATTTGAGACCATGTTTTCTTCCAAAATGACCGCATTCTGTATCTCGGCGAAGCGTGCGACCATTTCCGTGACTGTCAGATGTTCAAAATGGAAACGGCTGCGGATGAACGCAGTCTGCTCGTTCCATTTATCCGCGGCGAGCTTCAGATCGCTCATTTCGGCTTCCTGGTTGATGATCAGGGCGGCCTTCTCCGCCAACACGGCACCGGGGTCCAATTGCAGGAGTTCTGTTGCCGTCATGCGAGCTGGATAGCCTTTCTGCTGAAGGAAGGTCGTCCATTCGGTTTGGAGCATATTTCCGCGCTCCTCCGTTTCTTCCCGACTGTTCAAAAGTTCCAAAAACTTATCCTGCAAGTCTTCGAGCTCTCTTGTTACAGCCGAAATTCTTTCCCGGACAGCGGCCTGCTTCAAAAATTGCTCCATCGCATTTTCTGACGAACTTTCATGGGAGGAAACGTCCCGCTTTGGTGCCTGAGTTTTCCTTCCTATCAGGAAAACACCAGCGACAGCAAGCAAGGCTGCCAACACCCAAGCAATTACCCTGAAGTCCGCCAGAACAAAGGACAGGACCACAAACACAGCTGCAGCCGCAAGTAACATCATGCCGAGCGGATTTCTTTTCATCGGGGCGGGAGCGGGCATTCGTTGGCTCGGCTGTTGCACATCGCTTTGCAGCGCCGCATACGCATCATCAGCAAGCTTCTCGTGTTGGAGACGAATCTCCTCTTGCTGGAGATTTTCCAGCTGGTCCTCATGGAACCCGATATTGTGGTCCAACCGAAGCAGCTGTTCTTCAATCTGTCGGATATCCTGCGCAAGCTGCTGCAGCTGACCGCGTTCTTCTTCCTTCAGCGGCTCCGGTGTGGGAAGCGCCAGGTTCAACCCAAAGGCCATTTTTTGTTTGGCCAAATCAGCCTTGTTGTTGCTGATCTCATTCTCCAAATAAGTGATCTTATTCAGATCCGCTTGCGTTTTGGCTGCACTGTGCTGCAAAGCCGCAAACGCCGATTGATGAGCCTTGTACCATTCCGCCTGGACATATTCGCCCAACTGTTTCTGCAACTGTGCTAACCTTTCCTGAAGTTGCGTTTGCGCCTGGATCAAACCGGCCATTTTTTCCTGCTGATTCTGCCACTGATAACGGGCATCTTCCGGCACCTCACTGTAGTCGACAGCCGTAATTTCCTTGTTCAGCCGTTTCCACTCCTGATAGCTATCTGCCAACCGCAGACTTTCTGCGATTGCAGTTTGTTCCTGCTCCAGTTCCAGTTGACGGGATAACAGCTCGGCCTGCTGTTTTTGGCTGTCCGATAAATGCAGCAGCGAAGTTTCATATGTCGCATTTTTTGCTTTAGCTTGCTGAAGCTTTCTTTGCAGTTTTTCAGCAGCCTGTATCTTCTTGTTCAATGGCGGAACGCTGCCTGTCGGTTTGAAGCGTTTTGCGGCTTCGTCACGGTATTCTTTGGCTAATTGCAGCAAACGTTCGCTCCCGCTGGTGCCGATGCTCAACAGATAATGGTTGAGGTCGTCTTTTTGGGTTTTTTTCAAGGAAAGCAGACTGTCTATTTTGAATGTGTATAACGACTCAAAAGTCTCCCTGTCCATCCCCAACAGGAAACGCCCGAGATTTTTTGTCGTCTGCTGCACGCCATCCGGCAGCGTGACGAGGGCTTGCCCTTTGTTGCGGTCTTTCACACGCTCAACGATGACATCCCCGAATCGTGTGTCCTCCAAAAATAAGCGACCTCCGTATGCTTGCGCTTGTTTCGGGACGTACAGATTTTGATCTTTCTTGCGGGCACTGGGAAATCCGAAGAGGATGCTGTTGATGAAGGATGACAACGTGCTCTTGCCGGCTTCATTTTTGCCGTGGAAAATCTGCAGATCCTGCACATCATCAAAAGTTTGGTTCACCCATTTTCCGTAGCCGTATATTTCAATCTTCCGTATCTTCACTGTCTTCCTCCTCAAACGCAACAGCCTGCACCAGTCTGGTCTTTGCTGCAGCCAGTACTTCCTCTTTGAAGCTTCGGTCTTTTTTTAAATCAGGAAACGTAGTCCTCATGAGTGGATGTTGGAAAAAGTTGTCCAGCTGTTGATAGAATACGTCATCGGCACTGATTTCCGTCCAACTTTTCGAAAAACTCTCCTTCATGACCTGATCAAAAGAAAACAGTTCCTTTTCCGTATCGACCGCAATTTTCAACTGATACAGATATATGAAAGGCCGGTCCAACCGTTGTCTGACACCCTCCAATATCTCCTCATCCTCGATCTTTTTCACGACATCGGGATGCAGCTCCTGGATATCCGTGAACAGCAGCGACAACAGCACACTTGATTTACTCTCGGAGCGATAGTAGTCCATGCGTTCCTCGATGCGCGCGAATGCATCATTCAGGGTTTTGCATCCAAGCAATGACACTGTCTCTTTTTCCCAGACGATCGGCGCCGTTGGGATGAACGACAATGCAGGCGCCATCCCTTTCCGGAGCGTCACCAGATAAGCACCTTTCGCTTCGGTTTCATTCGGATTGCGCCCTTGCGTATTGCCGCAATAGACGACAGGCGGAGCCGTCTGCAGCTGCTGCCTTTTGTGGATATGTCCCAAAGCCCAATAATCATAATTTTTCGCGTTCAACTCGCCCAACGAAAACGGCGCATAGACGCCTTCGGAAGAGTTCAAGCCTTCAAGGTAGCCATGCAGCATTCCGATATGGTAATCCACGCTGTGATTCCGGTTCGGGTATTCAACGATCATCCGTTCCTCGACCCATCTGGAAGGATAACTGAAGCCGGTAATGGCCACCCGTTCCCCTGCTTTAGTGGTCAGAATTTCGGTCGTGACCGCTTTTTCGAAGACCGTGACGTTTCCCGGAAGCTGCAGTTTGAGCGATTCCCTCCCGAGAAAATCATGGTTCCCATGAGACAAATAAACCGGGATGCCAGAACGATCCAGCCGGCCCAGTTCATCCCTCAGGAAGGCCTGCGCTTTTACGCTCTGATTCTCCTCATCGTAGATATCCCCGCTGATTAGAAAAAAATCCACTTGGGCCGCGATGGCTTGCGTCACCAATTCCCGAAAGGAATCAAAAGTGGACTGGTAAATGGCATCAAAAAGTTGCGGTTCCAGCTGTTTTATCCCCTTAAAAGGGCTATCCAGATGGAGATCCGCTGTATGGATAAATGTAATCACAAGCTGTCCTTCTTTCCGCATGCTATGCTTAATTTGGCAAATAAAAGAAAAGCTGAACGGGTTCGTTCAGCCCTGAAAGAAATTTAGGAAATCGAGCCGACTGAGCATCGTAGAGCGCAATAGGCACGATTTATCTAATTTCCGAAGGGCTTACCCGTGAAGCTAGCCATCTATATTGGATGCATGAAACATTTTGCAATCCTGTGAAACACCTACGGTGATGCACTTTTGATTCTAAAAATCTTTATATGTTCCTAGAAGCATCAAAAAAACTGCGCCATTTCCTCCAAATATCGGATGAAGAACGTTGGATGGCATTGATAGGCAATGCGTTGAATCCTGTCCCTATCTGTCATCCGGCCATTCTTTCGGAAATGGTCACAGCTTATCGTCAAAAATTAAGTCTTAATCTTGTGCAGGCGCGTATAATTCTTGCAACGGTTTTGTGATGATGGCATTGACTTCTTCCATCAATTGGCTCAACTGTTGCTCTTTAGCCATCAAAGATTGGATGACTTCGTTGCCGGATGCTCTCTCAGCGATTGCTTGAGCAGAAGCCACATCATCATCAGTGATCGCTGCGCCTGTCATTTGTTTTTGCTGCAGTCCGATTTGCACATTACGGAACTCCTCAAACAATTCAAAAGCCACTTTATCTTCTCTCATAGCTGTATAAGCGGCAGACAACTCTGTAAAAACAGAAGCCTCACGCAGATTTTTTTCCAACTCATAAGCCGTATCATAAATATTACTCATTATCCCATTCCTTCCATTCGCATATTACATAAACTATAACATTATCCGAACAATAAAGCCATCAAAAAACACGAAAATACGTTCTTATCAGAGCGTGATGATTCGCGGGAGGGGATGAGCACTAAGAGGATATTACGAGAACGGCCGCTCTTTGGCCGTGACGTAATATCAGCTTAGGCGGAATCCCCTGCGAATCAGAACGCGTTTA
>NZ_JBAWAZ010000254.1:0-3263 GCF_049589555.1 Trichococcus sp. | reverse complement strand
GCCTTAGGTGAAGGCTGCCGATTAGCTGTCAGCGACAACGGGCCGGGGATCCCGGAAAAGGACCAACCGTACATCTTCGAAAAGTTCTTCAAATCAAACGAAGAAAGCAACAAGAAAGGCACCGGCCTGGGATTGGCGGTCGCCAAGCAGATAGCCGATCGCCACGGCATCGCTTTGTCGGTCGAAAGCACACCGGGAAAAGGCTCCACCTTCCTTTTTGACTTGAAATTGCAAAAAAATCAGCCGCAACAGTAAACGTTGCGGCTGATTTTTTTGTTAGTTATATGTGAAGTCCCACTGCATATGATCATAGACATGCCCGCTCAATATCCGCTCGGAAACGGTCCTGAAGCCGACTTTTTCATAGAGTTTTTTAGCCTGCAGATTGTCCTTTTCGCAATTCAGGCCGATGACGGTTTCACCCGCAGCTGACGCGAGTGTCGGCAGTGCCTGCAGCAATTGGTGGGCGACGCCTTTTCCACGCGCTGCTTGCTTCGTCACGATGGAATCCAAATACCATTCTCCGGCAAACGTTTCGCTGTCGGGGAAAAGACTAGGCGCCGGGACGTGCATTTCCTTAAAAGCGGTCCGGAGTGCGGCATCGATGATGGATTCGATTGCTCCTGGATAGCCGAAGCAACAGCCAAGAATTTCACCGTTTTCTTCATAGACAAGGCCATTCCGGTAACTGAACCGGTAGACGTCTTCCTGCATGGCCCGGACCACCGCGGCTTTCAGGACATCCGGATCCAACAGATCGAGCAGCGGCAATTCCATGTCCACAAAGATTTCGTGAATCAGATCATATAATTCAGGACAGTCTTCTTTTTTTGCTTTGCGTATCATCTTGCATCGTTCCTTCAGTTTTTTTTAATTCCAGTATACCATTAGTTGCGGAGGCGCATCAGTTACTGTTCACTGCATTTCCGCTGTGGTAAACTGAGCGATATAAGAGGGAATCTCGTTCAAAAGGAGGGATCGGTTTGGCAATAATGAAGGACAGCGGGAGTCGGAAGTCGATGAAACGGATTGTCGTTATCGGCTGCAGCGGATCGGGAAAGTCCACCTTTTCACGCAAGCTGCAACAGTTGACGGGCAATCCGTTGTATCATCTCGATAAACTGTATTGGCTTCCCGATTGGAATCTGCGCTCCGCTGAGGAACAGGACCGGATCCAAACAGAATTGGTCAAAGAAGAAAAATGGATAATCGACGGCAATTACCAACGGAGCCTGCCGATCAGGCTGGAGCGTGCGGATACGGTCTTCCTTTTCGACTACCAAAGAAGGGTGTGCCTTTACCGCGCGTTGAAACGGATTGTTTCGAACCGCAAACGGACCCGCCCCGATATGGGGGAAGGCTGCCCGGAGCGCTTCGATTGGGAATTCATGAAATTCATCTGGAACTTCAACAAAAACAACCGCCCGGGTTTGGTCGCCTTATTGGATCGGACGCCGGATGGCATTGCAGTACATCATTTCCGCAAACCGCGCGAGGCGGCAAACTATTTGCGGGCATTGGAGGAACAAAAAGAAGAAGCCGCATAAGCAACGGCTTCTTCTTTTGTATTATTGGTTTCCTTGACGACGGTATTGTGAAGGCGTGCAGTTCGACAATTCCCGGAATGTTTTCGAGAAGTGTGAAGGTGACTGGAAGCCGACCAAGTGTGCAATATCGGCGATTGCGATATTGGTATTGCGCAACATTTTTTGCGCTTCATCGATACGGATATGGATCAAGTAGTCGATCGGCGACATGCCGACTTCCTGCTTGAAGATACGGATCAAGTAGAATTTGTTGATGTGGACCAGATCCACCAAGTCATCCAAAGTGATGTTCTTGTGGTAGTTCACTTTCATGTAATTCTTGACCGTTTGGATTTCTTTGTGGTTCTTTTTGTTCAGTGAGTTCCGGATCGAGAATTCTTCCAGACGCAACAAGTGGATCAGAATGATCTCGACGAAGCGTTTGCTGACCTCTTCATAGCCTTGGTTGCGTGTGCTCATTTCATCCAGCAATAAATTCAGGAAGGTTGCGGTTTCTTTTTCACCGTCATTGTGGCGGTAATAAGAGAAATCGCTTTCTGCATCCCCGATTTTTGAGAACTCAAGTCCGTGGATACCGACTTCGATGATCTCTGCTGCTTTATCTCCTGTCAGGTCCCAATAATACTCTACATTTGGATTCAATAAGATCAACTGATCTTTTGAAAGCTTTTCCGTCGTTTCTTTCATTATTAAAGAAACATCCCCAGATGTAACGTAGAAAAGTTTAACATAAGGGAATTTTTGGTAATTAGTAGGTTGGGCGGCTGTGATTGTATTCTTTTCAGCGAGTACAATCTTCAAGGAGAGGTTTTTTATGTTGGACATGGTATACATAGTTATCCTCCTAACGTAATCTATCTGATAGCAACGGTTCGACAATTTGAAAATTAATTGACTCAAATTCCATATCATCCGAACGAGCCAATAACAATAATAATATACTATTTTTTTTGTTTGTCTAGTATATTTTATAAAAATATAAAAATTTAATCCTTGTCATAAAAAGGCTTATTTGTAATATGTATGTAATTTAATCTGACATGTACAAACGGTAGGCTAAAAATGATAAGTTTATTGCGGAAAGTATGTTGCCGTTAACGAAACCAATTTATTGATGCGACAGAGGGGGCAAATATTTTTCCATTAAAGCGTATGGATTGAGGTATCGGCTCCGATTCTCCCAATCGCGGCCGATTGCAATAAAAGTTTCAGGCTGAGTGATCACTATCCATTTTTGGCGTGCAATTTAATAGCCCCTTTAACATGGATTATCGGTCCCAAGATAGCGAAAAGACTTTCGGATCATAATAGACATAAACTCTGTTTTTGTCTATTAAAAGTCTTCTAAAAAACAAAATAGCTATAGTGGTTTGCGCTTAAAGGTTTGTTTATGGGCACTTTTGGTGTGAGAAGTTATTTAAGAAAAGCAACATAACTGATGTAAAAATATTTATTTTACTGTATGCTGGTATTTCTGCTCATCAAAAAGTGAGGGACGGGAGAGGACAGGAAGGGATGCTTTTCGGAAAATCCTTATAGGTTGGGATTCCTCAGGCACTGTGCTATATTTGTACGCGAATGTGACAAATGTCATTTCATGTATAGTATAGCACCATCGCGTGAAAACGTCATCTAATAACTGAACATTTTTATATCAACTGATTGGAATTTGTATAAATTTCAATGAATTCTATGTAGGATGTTTGTTTCAGCTTT
>NZ_JBAWAZ010000253.1:0-2407 GCF_049589555.1 Trichococcus sp. | reverse complement strand
AGCCGCCATGTTTGGCAGTATCCTTCAGGTTGCGGGTGCTTAATGTTACGATTCTTTTCATAACGACATCTCCTCTGAAATAGGTTAAGGAAGCATATTGCTTGACAGAAAAATGCTCCCTTTGTGAATTATTTTACCAACAAATTGTTAGTCCGTCAATCTGCCTACCTATCAGCATAGTGACCGTTTTTATCAATATCGTGATTCATCCAATAACTATCAAAATGTAAGCTGCTGAGCAAGGCTTTTCTGGTGCATAATTCGGATATTTTCCGGAAGCCCGTCAGCATCGCTGTAGACCCTTGTCCCCTTTTCCAATAAGGCATGGATTTGGCGGATAAACCCGGCGCTGATCCGTTCTCCAGGCACAAGCAACGGGATGCCCGGTGGATATGCCCAAATGTATTCGGCTGCTGTTTGCCCTGCAGCTCGCTCCAACGGACACACCGCTTTTTCCGATTCCAGGGCCTGCCAGATTTCGCATTGCTTTTCCGGCAAGGAGAACAGGGTTGTTGCGGCATATGGCGCGTGCTCCCCAGCTGCCGAGCTGAGCGTGCTATCAATTGCTAAAAGTGCATCAGCCAATGCAGCCATTGCGGCATCGGTATCGCAAACACTGGTCATCGCCAACGCATGATCGCCATAAGCCATCTCCATTTCGATATGATGATCGCTCCGCAACGTTTCGGAAAGTTCCTGTCCGGTTAAGCCGGTGCCTTGCGCAGAAATCAGGATTTTGCCTTGGTCGAAGGCGAAAAAGGTTGGGTGCGCCGCCGGACTGTCGTTCCCGTGGCACAGCACCTTTAAATGCTCGAGCTGTTTCATTTTTTCCGAAAAGTCGCTTAATCTTTGATTGTAGTTTTCGAACAGTTGCTCCCCTTCGTCTCGCAGCAAACGGAAACAGCGGTCGATCGAAGCCATCAGCACATAGGACGGCGAGCTGCTTTCGAAGATGGCGAGTTGCCGGGCCAGTTCTTCCGGACTGATCAGGTCTCCGTTCAGATGGGCAAATGACGTCATTGTCAACGAAGGCAAAGTCTTGTGCAGACTCTGGATCACGATATCTGCGCCGAGTGCGGTCGCGCTAGCCGGAAAATATTCCGAGTAATTGAAATGCGAGCCGTGCGCCTCGTCGACCATCAAGGGAATTCCGTGCCCATGACAGATTTCCGAAATCGCTGCGATATCGCTGACTACCCCCTCATACGTCGGCGAAGTCAAAACGACCAGCTGCGTGTCCGGATTCTTTTTTAGCGTATCAGCGATGCTTGCCGTCGAAATGCCACCGTGGATGCCGAAAGTTTCATCCATTTCCGGCATCAGATAGACGGCCTCCAATCCGAAAAGCTCGATCGCATGATAGACCGACTTGTGGCAATTCCGCGCGACCGCAATCTTGCCGCCGCGTCTCGTCGTAGCCCGGATTCCCGCCAAGATGCCGCAGGTGCTCCCGTTCACGAGATAAAATGAACGCTTGGTTCCGTAGAAGTCTGCGATTTCTTCCATATATTCGTTGAGGATGCCACTCGCGCCATGCAGATTGTCGAAGCCATCTATTTCCGTGATGTCGATGTTGTAAGGCAGATCCGTTCCCAACAGCGCGGTGTTCCGCTTGTGACCCGGCATATGCATCGGGATGCTGTCGGACGCCGTATGTGCTTTCAGTCTGTCCAACAAAGAAGGTTGTGTTGTATGTTTGTCCATTAGTTTATCCTTTTCTGCGTGCTAGTTGTATGTTCTCATTATAGCAGACGAAGAATGTCAAAAGAGGACAAAATTCGGGCGGGGTCTTTGCCTGCGCTAAGTGGTTGTCGCGTACTCTATCGCTTACAGTCAGTTACCGGATATATCAAAAGTACCCGGATACTTGGTACACTCCAGAAAAACAAGAAAAAATACCCAACGTCAGATGATTATCCCATTCTCATTTTGACCGAAGTGTATGATTCTTCATTCAGCCCACAATGGTGATATAATGACTGTGCACGCGAGTAAGTTAAGTCAATGTCAAAAATTCGTTAATAGTAAAATTTGACACATGATTCAGCCGAATTTTGACTTTGAGTTCTGAAACTATAATGCACAGGAGGATTTCCATGAATACCCACAACATCGAAAAACAAAATAGCCACTTGGATTTGCAGGATAAAGCGGTGCAGGACATATTCGCGCTCTATCAGGATTATTCGGAAATTCCTTACATTTCCGAAAAACGCGATAAGGAGGGTTGGCTGAACGCCGTCCGGATCGGATCGGAACAGCTCGTACCCAAACGCAACATGATCCGTTTTGAGGAAGATATCCTGCCGGGGCATCTGATCCTGTTATGGCGCATTCAATTCGGGACATTCACGAACGAGAGCGTTTATCCGAAATATTTCGAATACAATTACGGCATCAATGGCCG
>NZ_JBAWAZ010000252.1:0-5413 GCF_049589555.1 Trichococcus sp. | reverse complement strand
ATGATTGCAAAACAGCACTTAAAGGCGAATATAATTGCTTGTATTTAATTTTTACGCTCCGATTGACTTAGAGTGCGTTTGTTGACTATAAGTGCTTACGGACCAAATTTAGTGGCTTTTGGGATTGGGCCGGATAATTTATTAAGATAATCATAAACCGGATTCCAATTTGTGAGGATTGTAACATCGTTCGTTAATGCTCTCTCGGCACCACGATTCAATTCCTCTCTTTCAATATCATCATAATCCAATTGAAATCTAACTATAATCTCATAATCCGGAAAAGACAAAAGAATTATATGGCAACATTAAAAATAAATTTATACTGGGCAGCTCCAGATTGCGGGAAGCTAACTGATTGGTTGGGAATTTTTAATCTTTAAGTATCGAAACTGCCATAAAACCAATTGTTCGCCTGTCATCCACTTAGGCGATCCGTTTTATATTTTCGGACGAAATGCGAATGATGCGGTGTTAAAATGCCGCAAGCAAAAAATGGAAGCGCTATATACGAATTATTTTGTGAAAAATAGGATTAACATTAAGGAATTGCTATTGTAATTTGTTTCTAACTTTGCTTTAATAAAAGTTAAATATTACACAATGGGGAGATCCAAAAAATGATCGAATTTAAGAATGTCAACAAGTATTACGGCAATTTCCACGCTTTGAAAAATATCAATGTCAGGTTTAATCAAGGAGAAGTGACCGTCATACTTGGTCCATCCGGTTCCGGTAAAAGTACCTTGATCCGCTGCATCAATGGATTAGAGGAAATATCCGAAGGCGAATTGCTGATCGAAGGGGTTAATATCCACGATAAAAATACCAACATCAACCTGATCCGTCAGGAAGTCGGCATGGTGTTCCAGCATTTCAATTTGTATCCGCATAAAACAGTTTTGGAAAATATCACTTTGGCTCCAATCTTCAAGTTGAAGAAGTCGAAAGCTGAGGCTATCGAGCAGGCCGAAAAACTTTTGGACAAAGTTCAGCTGTTGGATAAGAAGGACATGTATCCGAATCAGCTTTCCGGGGGGCAGAAACAGCGTGTCGCGATTGCGCGCGGTTTGGCAATGAATCCGAAGGTGCTGCTGTTTGATGAGCCGACTTCTGCACTCGACCCTGAAACGATCGGCGAGGTATTGAAGGTCATGTCGGACCTTGCCAAAGAGGGGATGACGATGATTGTGGTTACCCATGAAATGGGCTTTGCGCGCGAGGTTTCCGACCGTACGCTGTTCATGTCAGATGGGGAAATCCTGGAAGACCGCCCGAGCGAGTCCTTTTTCCTGGATCCTCAAGATGAAAGGGCCAAGCAGTTCCTCAGCAAGGTTATCAACCACTAATCAAAGTCGAAAGTAAGGAGCAATGGGATGATGAAAGTGACGAAGAAAAAAATGTTCGTGACAAGTGCGCTGTCAGCGCTGCTTCTGATGAGCGGCTGCACAAAGGTTTCGGAAAAAAGCGTGATGGAGCGCATCGAAAGCGGGGACAAGAAAATTGTCTGGGCAACCAATGTTACCACACCCTTAGTCGGGCAATTGAATGTAGAAACTGGTGAAGTAGCCGGGTATGATTCGGATGTCGCGCGTGCGCTGACAGAAGTGATTACGGGATCTGCTGAAAATGCGGTTTTTGTAGAGGTATCGAGTCAGAATCGGGTGGCTTTCGTGAAGAACAACATAGCGGATGCCGTCATCAGCACGATGACGATTACAGACGAAAGAGAAAAACAAGTGGATTTTACGGATTCCTACTATATCGGCGGACAAGCGTTGATCGTGCCGGAGGACAGCGAAATCCAAGCGATTGAGGATTTGACTGCCGACACGATTGTCGCAGGAGCCAAAGGGACAACGATGATGATCAACATGAAGACGATTGCGCCGCAAGCACCGACAAGGGAATATGACACGGAATCCGAAGCCTTTACGACTTTGATTGCCGGCCAAGCGGATGCCTACACCTCGGACAATGTCGTTTTGATGGGGATGATGTCGAAAACGTCCGGTTTCCGATTTGCCGGCGGAAGAATCACCGATGAACCATACGGAATCGCGCTCAATGAAGATGAGGATGCATTCCGGGAAGCATTAAACGAAGCAATCGCAATCATTCGAGAAAACGGCACATTAGCGGAAATCGAAGATAAGTGGTTCGGCGACTATTACTAAGGAGTGCGGGAAATGATTGAAATATTAACGGGGCATTATAGTACATTACTAACAGCTTTTTGGCACACTTTGGCCATCAGCATGATTTCGATGCTGCTGAGTTTGCTTTTCGGAACCATTTTAGCAATGTTCCATGTTGCAAAAAACAAGACATTGAACAAAATCAGCGGCTATTATGTGGAATGCTTCAAGAATATTCCGCTGCTTGTCATCACCATGTTTTTCTACATTGCCATTCCGATGGCTTTGGACATCCAAGTGAACGGAATGATTGCAGGGGCGATTGGCCTGGTCATCTACTCGACTTCATTCATCGCGGAAATCGTCAGGACAGGTATCCAAGCTGTACCGGCCGGCCAGTTGGAAGCGGGACTGGCTTCAGGCTTCTCCTATTGGGAAACGATGTACCATATCGTGCTGCCGCAAGCATTCAAAATCGTCATTCCGCCATTAGGGAATCAATTCATTACGTTGGTGAAGGATTCTTCGGTTTTAGGCTTCGTGGCCGGGATGGACTTGATGTACTACGGCGACTTGATCGCAGGCGAAACATTCAATATGATGGGCTCCTACCTGGTCATAAGTATGTTCTATGTGATCATCACGCTGCCTTTGAATTATCTGATGGCGCATATTGAACGAAAAATGGAAATGGCATAGGGGGACAATAAAGATGTTTGATATTACAGGTGCCTTGTCAAATGGCAATTTTATTTATCTGATGAAGGGCGTTGGGAGTACACTCTCTTTCTCTGTGCTGGCCATCGCCATCAGCTTCATCATCGGCTTAGGCCTCGGGATCATCCGTTATATGAAGGTTCCGGTCGTGTCTAATAGCCTGGGCTTCCTCATGGACGTCATCCGCAGCGTGCCGTTGCTCTTGATTATCGTTGTCTTCTATTTTGGCTTTCCGCAGTTAGGCTATCGTTTCAGTGCCTTTGGAGCGGCGTTGATTGCCTTCGTCGTGTTCGAGTCTTGCATGATCGCAGAAATCGTCCGCGCCGGGCTGAAATCTGTCGCAGTGGGACAAATGGAAGCGGGACTTTCCACGGGGTTCACTTTTGCCGAGACGATGCGGCATATCATCATACCGCAAGGTGTCCGTTCGATGGTTCCGTCTTTGGTGTCGCAATTCATTTCTTTGATCAAAGATACCTCCCTGACGACGATCATCTCGTTTTCGGAGCTGACTTACCGCTCAAAAATCATCTATTCGATGGATTCGGCCTTTGTATTGCCGATGTACGTCATCATGGCTTTCCTGTACTGGGTCATTTGCCACACTCTTTCAAAGGCTTCCAAACGATTTGAAGTCGATTATTGATCCTACGTGTTGAATAAATGAAAAGAATAGGGTTCCGGGATAAAACCGGAATCCTATTCTTTTGTCTGCAGTTCTGTCTGATCGGGCGTCCCAGCAGCGATAAAGATGGCTTGTTTGCCCATTTGTTCCCAGGACAAAATGAAGTTCTGCCGATCGACTTTCTGGTCCTTTTGGCCGTAGGGATTGTTGATGTAAAGACTATCGGAGTCGTACCCGACGACCACAACGCTGTGCATGATGTAGCTGATGTTGACCGGACCCGTTGGCGTTTGCCACATCTCCAAAGCGTCATCAGGCATGAAGGTGGTCGTCGTGACGACCCAAACGGGATAGCCTTGGTCCAAGGCAACGATGACAGAATCAAATTCCTGCCCGCTGATATCCTCCACGCGATTGGGTGGGATGTATTCGGATGCCAAGGCTGCGATGGGGCCATGATAGACGCAAAAACCGTAGTCCGTCCCGGTCACGTCGCCGACAAACCCCTCATTTGGATTTCCGTGCAGACCGTTTTCGTAGTAGATCGGAACGACTGGGAGCTTATCAGCGAGCTCATTTTTTGTGAGCGGTATTTCGTTGTACTGCAGAATCATGGCAAGGGCTGTAACTTCGCAGCCGAGCAGCAAGGCCGGCGGATCAAGCTGATTCAGGAGCGGCACATCCAGAAGCACGGAAACGGCAGGTCCGGGGGGCAAAATCATCCCGGATTCAGAGGTCGTTTGCTCGGTTTCATCTGGTTCCATACGAATGAGATTCAGTGGTATCAGACTGAGTAGGATGCCAGAAAATAGTGTTATGTTGGAGAGCCTGCCCCTTTTCATCATGAACCTCCTTATCCGGCATGGCTTGCTGCGCTTAAACATATGCTTTACGCTTACATTTTAACATATTCCGCAATGCAGGACGATTGAAATGTCCCAATGAACAACGAGATAACCCAGGGCTTCGCACTAGTCAATCGCCGGATGGATTAGGAACAAAAAGATGATTATGATTTTAAAAAAAAGATTGACCTACCCTATCTATGTTGTCCATAATGATAGAAGTCAGATTGAAGAATAAATGGACAACAATAAAGTTTTCTGATGGAGGATATTATGATCTGGAGTAAGATGAAGCCGCTGTTGGAGAACTTCCTTGCGCCTGCGTTGGCTGGCAGAGTGGGTTACCTATCCACCAGCTACCGGTATTCACCCGATAAAAACGGCCAGTGCTGCATAGCCGTGGACAATAAAAAAATCTTCAACATGAAGGACGGGACGACTGGGATGAAGTGGTACCAGTCGGAACAGGATATCAAAAATGATGCTGCCGTCTTGATTCCGCTCAGCGATGCTGAAATTGAGCATATCAGGAAAGAAACCGGCGGGAAAGTACCGGAAGAACGCTTGGCAGTGATCGCGGGGGACCGCAAACTGTTGGCTTACGCGAAGGAAACGATGGCCGCCCAGGTAGCCTTAAGCAAATCCGATTTCTACAAAACCGCAGACGTGTTTCTGAGCCAACCCATCGAAAAAAGCCTTGCGAGCAAGGATATTTTGTTGAACTGTTTGGCTTTGCTGGACAGGCGTGTCGGCAAAAAAAGGATCATGGACATGGAACAATCCGTGAAAATGAAGCATCCGATTGTGCAATACTTCTATGCACTGAGACGAGGCGCTATGTAGCGTCAGCTGGATTCGACAATATCCGTGAACGTAACCGGGAAAACGGCTTTCGGATGCAAAAAGGAACCGCTCGGGCAACTGACCCGAGCGGTTCCTTTTTTGCGTTGTAAAGTGTAATCTACAGATTATCTTCAAGTAAAAATTGTGTTCGTTTCTTTTCGAATCTTTGATAGATGCTACTGCCGAGAAGTCCGAAGAGAATCGGTCCGATGATCAGCAACAGTGCTTGGACATATTCTCCGGTA
>NZ_JBAWAZ010000251.1:0-2795 GCF_049589555.1 Trichococcus sp. | reverse complement strand
GCTTTGCCGCCTTTGGTGAAGGTGGACGATGCGGTCTTGGCAGCGACGTTCGGTACGACGCTGGCAACGAAACGCACGACTGCGGAAACACTTAAGAAAGGCGAGTCGACCGATACACTGGTCATCGAACCATTCGCAAATCCGTTCCGGGTCTATCCGTTGGTTGAGGATTATGCCGGCTTCAAAGAATTGTTGGCTCACGAAGAGATCGACTGCTACATCATCAATACCGGGTTTTTCATGGGAAAAAAAATACCGAAGGAAGTGTCTTTAGGCGTCATCGAAAGTGTCGTTGATGGCACAGCAGCATTCGTGCCATTCGGTGCTGCACCGCATCTCAGCTATCTGCCGGTGGAAGGCTTCAATCCCGATTTTGAAGACAAAGACTATACGAAGTTGGTGAGAAGACGCATGCAGCTGCGGGAAGATTTCTTGGAAGAATTCAATGCTGTCCATCCGAGCATGCCATTGCCTGATGAATCCATCCAAGCATTGCAAAATATCATTGATGCTTTTTAAGTTTCAATGGGAAAGAATCCGGTGGGGAGCCTCCGGATTCTTTTTTGCTTTTTATCCAAACAAAAGTGAGAAAGAGTTGCCAATCTGAGGCGGCGTCTTGTCATAAAGGCTTTAGATTGGTATAATTTTCAAGTGAACGAATGGACGTCAGAGAAAGTGAGCAACGATAATGAACTTAGAAGAGATGAAGCAACGACAAAAAAAGATAAGAAATTTTTCCATCATTGCCCATATTGACCATGGGAAATCCACATTGGCGGATAGAATTCTCCAAATGACTGATACAGTCGCCGATCGTGATATGCAAGCACAATTATTGGATTCCATGGACCTCGAAAGAGAACGAGGCATCACCATAAAACTAAACGCCGTCGAATTGACTTACAGAGCCGACGACGGAGAAGATTACATCTTCCATCTGATCGACACACCGGGACACGTCGACTTTACGTATGAAGTATCCCGCAGTTTGGCAGCCTGCGAAGGGGCTATTCTGGTAGTGGATGCGGCGCAAGGGGTTGAAGCACAAACCCTCGCCAACGTTTATTTGGCTTTGGACAACAACCTGGAAATCGTGCCTGTCATCAATAAAATCGATTTGCCTGCCGCAGATCCTGAACGCGTCAGGGCTGAGGTTGAGGATGTCATCGGCATCGATGCCAGCGATGCGGTTTTGGCGAGCGCGAAAATCGGCTTGGGCATCCCTGAGCTGTTGGAACAGATCGTCGCAAAAATCCCGGCTCCGGAAGGTGATCTGGAAGCACCTTTGCAAGCCTTGGTTTTTGACTCGATCTATGACCCATACCGGGGAGTCGTACTGAATATCCGGATCAAAAATGGTGTGGTCCGCCCAGGCGACATGATCAGATTCATGGCGAACGGTAAAGAGTACGAAGTCATCGAAGTAGGGATTTTCTCTCCGAAACCGATCAAGCGCGACTTTTTGATGGTCGGGGACGTCGGCTATTTGACTGCCGGCATCAAAACGATCCAAGATACACAGGTCGGTGACACAATCACGTTGGCGAACAATCCTGCCAGCGAAGCCTTGGCCGGCTACCGCAAAATGAACCCGATGGTATACTGCGGTATTTACCCAGTTGATGCATCGGACTTCAATGACTTGCGCGAAGCTTTGGAAAAACTGCAATTGAACGATGCTTCCTTGCAGTTCGAGGCGGAATCATCGCAAGCGTTAGGCTTCGGTTTCCGTACCGGATTTTTGGGCATGCTGCACATGGACGTCATCCAGGAACGGATCGAGCGCGAATTCGATCTGGATATCATCACGACAGCACCATCTGTTATTTATCGCGTCAACAAAACCGATGGCGAATTTTTGGAAATCGACAACCCTTCGGAAATGCCCGATGCGACAACCATCGAAAGCATCGAAGAACCGTATGTCAAAGCAAGCATGATGGTGCCGAATGATTATGTCGGTGCCGTCATGGATATCGCCCAGAAGAAACGCGGCAATTTCATTACGATGGATTATTTGGATGATTTCCGCGTCAATGTCGTCTATGAAATGCCCCTGTCAGAAATCATCTTTGATTTCTTCGACAGATTGAAATCAAGCACGAAGGGTTACGCTTCACTTGATTATGAATTGATCGGCTACCGCCCAAGCAAACTGGTCAAGATGGATATCCTCTTGAACGGGGAAGCTGTCGATGCCTTGAGTTTGATCGTGCATCGCGATTTCGCCTATGCCCGCGGAAAGATAATCACAGAAAAACTGCGCGGCTTGATTCCACGCCAACAGTTCGAAGTTCCGATCCAAGCGACGATCGGCAACAAGATCCTGGCACGGACTACAATCAAAGCTTTGCGCAAAAACGTACTGGCTAAATGTTACGGCGGGGATATTTCCCGTAAACGCAAATTGCTTGATAAACAAAAAGAAGGTAAGAAGCGGATGAAGCAAGTCGGATCTGTCGAGGTTCCACAAGAAGCCTTCATGGCCGTTCTGAAGATGGACGAGGACTAAAAAGCTTCTCGCACAAACGTTTATAATAATCAATAATGCAACAAATAATAAAACTCCCTACCAAATCCACCGCCGGAAAAAAGCGTTGGATTTGGTAGGGAGTTTTTTTGTCTATTCAGCAATCTGATCAAAGAGAACAATGATGTATTTTTTGAATTTACAAATTAAAAAAATACAAAAAAGACCGGTTAATTCAACTCGTTCTGGAATATTTTTTAATAATATTAGGAATCTCCATAAAAAATAATTATAGGTGACAGCAACCAAAAGTCTTATCCAATTC